>SCSE01000022.1 GCA_004298015.1 Rhodanobacter sp. | reverse complement strand
TTCCGTCATTCCTGCGAAAGCAGGAATCCAGTGACTTCTGCCGTTTGCAGGCTACATAAGGCGCGGGGGCGCTGGATTCCCGCTTTCGCGAGAATGACGAGCTTAAGTAAGTGCCATTCGACTCAGAACCTGTAACGCAACGTCAGCATGGCTGACCAGCGTGATACCACGCGGGTCGGGTTGCTGCCGGCGTCATAGACGCTGAGTTGCTGCGGCTGGTAGTTGCCGTTCTTGTCGGTGGGCAAGTAGTAGATGTACTGGCCCTGTGCGTTGACGCCGCTGTAGCCGGCCAGGGTGCGGGTATCGTAGCTGCCCACGTTGCGCACCTGGCCCCACTTGTTGTCCAGCAGGTTGAGGAAGTTGTAGATATCCAGTCGGACGATGCCCTTGTTGCCCTTGAACAGACCCGGAATCTCCTGCTGGAAGGAAACGTCCAGCTGGTTCACCCACGGCGAGTGTGCCGCGTTGCGGTTGGCAATCTGGCCGCGATGGTTGCGCAGATAGCTGTCGCTGGCGATGAAATTCTGGAACTGCTGCACCACCTGCGGGCTGGCCGAGCCGTAGCTGACCTTCGGATCGTTGACGGTAGGAATATAGGCCGGGTCTTCGTAGCTGATGCCGTCGCCATTGACATCACCCGAGAAGATCCAGCTGTACGGCAAGCCGTCATGGCCGACATAGAACCCCGATACCTGGGTCTTGTAGTCACCGAAGAACGCGTGCTGCCAGGTCAACGATGCTTTAACGCTGCGTGCGATATTGCGGCTGGCCGTGGTGGCAATATCGGTGTTGGGATTGGTACGCACGATGTACTTGTAGCCCGATGACGCCTGCGAACTGTTGCCCGGATTGACCTCCGAGGCGTGGTTCAGGGTGAAGCTGAGGCTGCCCGCCCAGTCGTTCGAGAACGGCTTGGCCAAGGCCAGGGTCAGGCTGTCGGTCTTGCCCTTGCTGGTGTTGCTGAGCAAGGTGGAGGTTGTCGCGAACGCCGGGTTGCTGCCAGCGTTGGTCTGCTGACCCGAAGCACGCGGGCTGGCGTTGGGAATCGTCCAGTACTGGTTGCGACCGTCAGGCAGGACACCGCTGGGTGTACCCAGGTTCAGTGCCTGGTACAGGATCGCGTCCCTGGCCTCGGTGTGCTGGTACTCCGCCGAAGCGATCATGCCCCACCAGGGCAGCTCGCGATCCAGTGCCAGCGTAGCCTTCCACACCGTCGGCAGGCGGAAGTTGGACGAGATGGTATCGACATCGCCGACCTGGGGGTTGCTGCCGGCAGGAATGTTCTGGTTGTGCGGATCGGCACTGAACGGAGCCGTCGCCGGATCATAGGAACGGTAGGTCGAGACCGTGACGCCATTGTTCTGGTACGGGTTGGTCATCCAGACCGTCGGCGGGAAGGTCTGGAACAGGCCGAAGCCACCGCGCAGCTGGGTCATGCGCTCGGTATCAAACGCGTAGTTGAACGAGAAGCGCGGCTCCACGACCTTGTTCTTCGGACTCAGCGTATTGTTGTTCGGATAACCGAAGTTCTGCTGGAATGCCGCGTTGTAGATCGGCTTCTTGTTCGAGTACGGGATATTGACGCGCACGCCGTACTGCACCGACAGGTTGCTGTTGACCTGCCAGGTGTCCTGCAGGAACGGGCTGACCTGGCTATACGTCCATTGTGCCGCGACGTCGTTGATGGTGTAGCCAGGCGCCGGCTGGTACAGGTTGTACTGATAGTAGCTGCCGGCCGCGAAATCGGCGATCGAGTTGAAGGTATAAGCACCGAACTCGGTGCGACCGAACAGGTTGTAGATCTTGTTGCGCTCGGCGTAGACACCGCCCTTGATCGTATGATCGCCGGCATAGTACGTACCGGCGAAGAACAACGAGACCTTCTTGGCATCGATCTTGTTGTAGTCGCGGTACTGCTCTTCACCGAGGTTCACCGAGGGCGAACGCGAGCCGTTGATGTAGACCCTTACCTGCGGCTGCTGGTTGGGCACATTCGTGTTCTGCACGTAATGCTGGTAGCCGATCTTGGTTTCGGTGGAAAAATTGCTGGTCCAGTCGTCATACAGCTCCAGCGAGGTGTTGTCGGTGGTGATCGCCTTGACGTCGCTGTAGCTGCTCAGGCCCACCGTATTGGACGAATTGCCGCGAATTTCCGGCAAGGCTTCCTGGGTGCGGTTGTAGCTGAGGCTGGCGCGGTGGTTGTCGGAAATGTTCCAGTCCAGCTTGGCCAGATAGCGCTTGTCGAGCAAGGTCACCGCACTGGCGCCACCAAAGGTGCCCGGCTTCAGGTGGAGCTGGTTGGCGGTATCGATGATCTTCTGCACATCACCGGGCGACAGCTTGTTGGAGGTCGACGGGCCATTGCCCAGCGAGGAGTCCAGTCCGTTGACCGAATCCGCGCCGATGCCGCTGGTTTCCTCGCGCTCGGCCGACACAAAGAAGAACAGCTTGTCCTTGACGATCGGACCACCCAGGGTGAAGCCGCCGGTCCAGTCCTTCTTGTAACCGGTGTAGTGGTAGTACGGACTGCTGTTGTCCAGCCAACCGGCATTGCCGACCAGCTTGTTGGCATTGCGGTAGGCGTAGTAGACCGAACCGTGGAACTCGTTGGTGCCCGACTTGGTGACCGCATTGATATCGGCACCCACGGTGTCGGAACTGACGTCGAAGTTGGCGGTGGAGATGTTGTACTCGGCAATCGTGTCCGAGGAAATCGGCGTGCTCTGGTTTGGCAAACCGTTGGCGTTCAAGCCGAACGGATCGCCGACGGAGACACCATCGACGCTGATGTTGTTGTAGCGATTGGGCAGGCCCATTGCCGAGATCGAGCCATCGCCCTGATCGGTGACGTTGATCCGCGGATCAAGTCGCGCAATATCGTCGATCGAGCGGTTGCCCTGCGGGGTGGCCTCCAGCTGACGCTGCGAGATATTGGTCGACAGACCCTTGTTGTCCGGCGAGAAGGTCTGCGCCAGCGACGAGGCGGTAACCGTCACGCCACCGAGATTCTTCGCCGCCTGCATGCCGCTGGCTGTCATCTGCAGGTTGATCGCCGAGGTCTGGCCCAGTTGCAGGTAGACATTGTCCTGCTCGGACTGCTGCAGTCCGGCCTTGGATACCGTGATGTCGAATGGACCGCCCACGCGCAGGCCCTGTGCAGAGTAGCGGCCGTCCTTGTCGGTGGTGACGATCTTGGTGGTGCCCGAAGGCGTGTGCACGATCTGCACTGTAGCGCCGGCGACCGGCTGGCCACTGGCGTTGACCACGCGGCCGCCGACGGATGAGGAGGTAACGTTCTGGGCCATGGCCGGTGCCGTCGCAAGCAATGCGGCGATGGCTAATGGCAGGACCCTGGCGCGAATTCGGCTATTCATTCTTGGATGACCCCTTGGGCTTTCAACGTAAGATCTTGAGGAGACAAAAACACGCAAAGGGTGGTCCGGCACTGGCCAGACTCGCTTCCAATCTTCGTGTTTTCCCTGGGCCAGGAGGCTGTCAGGCTTTGCCCGACCGTCTCTTGGCTGAGTGTCCGGATGTCGCCTGGACGTGGTGGGTCCGCCCCACCTGCCAATCAATTGTTAAACCGATTTTAACGGCATTGTATGACACTTGCATAACAGCCGCACGCAAAAATTTGCTGTCCGGCGCCCTTGCCCGATCGCTTCATGCGCCCTGCGATGCCGATCGCGTAACAGCGCCGACAGGGTCCGTACCGCCAAGATAGCGCGCCCGCTTTGCCGGCTTCAGCTTCGCCAGATCCAGCATGACCAGGCCATCGACACAGCCGGAAAACCCCGGGTCCTCACCGAAATCCAGAAACTGCACACCCTGCGGCTCGACCAGGTCGACGTACTGGCGATACAACACCGGCAAACTCACGCCGAGCGCGTCCAACTGGTGTTTGAGCCACCCCATACCAGCGTCCGCATCCAGGCCATGCAGCGCTTCCCGGACCCGATCGCCTACCTCCGGTGAAATCCGGAAAGGCCGGCGTGCCGCGGCCAGGCCTGGCGCCGCAAAGTAATGCTGATGGGCAGCGGCAATCCATTCACGCGCTTCCCGCGGCAAGCTCACTGACATGCTGACCGGGCCAAACAGGTAGCGCAATTCGGGATGACGCTGCAGGTACTGTCCGATACCGCGCCACAGCTGATCCAGGGCGCGCGAGCGCCAGTAAGCGGGCGCGACAAAGCTGCGCCCAAGTTCCAGCCCCCGGGCCAGGCGCGATTCCAGCGCGGGTGCATAGTCGAACAGGCTCGCACTGTAAAGACCGGCCACACCCTTCGCAGCCAACAATCGGCCTCCATGGCCGAGACGATAGGCGCCGATGATTTGCAACCCCCGCGCATCCCACAACACCAGATGCTCATAGTCCGAATCGCAGGCATCCAGGTCACGCCTCAGACCGGTGCCTTCGCCAACCTTGCGGAAGGTCAGTTCGCGCAGGCGACCGATTTCACGCAACACCGCGCTGTCAGCCGCGCCCTTCAACAGCCATACCTGCTTGCCATCGTTGAGCTCGGCCAGTTTTTCGGACCGACTCAGCTCGGCGGAGAGTCGAGCCACGGGTTCCGGATGCGCCAGGGGGGCCTGCCCACCGAAGATCAACCCACGCCGGTGAGCGAGCCGATAAACGTGCCGGCGCATCAGCTTTGCCGCCTGCCGGGCCACACCGCCACTGCGTGCCTTCAATTCCGCGGCGCTGACTGACGCACCGATGCTCAGGCCGATGCGCCGACCACCTGGCGCCACCGCCTCGCGCGGCAACATCGCCGTGCCGAGCGGTCGCGAAAGCATCGAGATACCGTAGAACGCCGCCGAATTGCGCGCGGCGACATGCACCGGCAATACCGGCACGCCAGAGCGCATGGCCAGGCGGGCAAAGCCATCCGACCAGCGTCCGTCGCGCACGCCTCCGGGCCCCACTCGCGACACCACGCCGGCCGGAAAGGCAATCAGCACCTCGCCACGGTCCAGTGCCCGATAGATGCCTCGCTGACTCGAGGTGCCGCCCTGGCCAAACACATCGACGGGCAACAACAGCTTGCGCAGCGAAGGGATAGCCATCAACCATCGATTGGCCAGGATGCGTACATCCGGGCGCACCGAACCGACCATCTGCAACAGCACCATCGCGTCCTGCATGCCCAGCGGATGATTGGCGACCACCAGCAACGGCCCTTCGACCGGGATGTGCTCGCGTTCACGCGGATCGAGACTGTAGCGGATGTCCAGCAGGTCCAGGGTACGCTCGACAAACTCCAGCCCTTCGACCGCGCCGGCCTGATCCAGCACACGCCCGAAACCCTCTTCGTCGGCGAGCCGACCGAGCAGGTCCTTCACCGGGCGGCGGATACCGGGGTGTTGATTCAGCCAGGGCAGGCGTTCAGCGAGCGTCTGTTCGATCCGGAGCATGGCAAAATCCTCGTCGTTTTCGCCATGCTGCCGACCGATTGTTACAACCGCAGGATCATCCGGCGCACAAAATCGTGACGCGCTCGTCGCAAGATAAAGACCCGTCACACGGCCAGGTGCAGGAATGACGCCACACCGGCCATGAACATCTGCACCGACAGCGCAATCAGCAGCATGCCCATCACCCGCTCCAGTGCCGTCAGGACGCTTTCACCGAGCCAACGGAACAGGTAGGTTGCGCTGAGCAGGATCAGCGACGTGGCGAACCACGCCAGCAACAGGGCCGTGACCCAATCCGCGGTCCTGCCCGGCTGGGTATTGGTCAGCAGCAACAGCGCCGCCATCGCCGAAGGACCCGCCACGCCGGGAATCGCCATCGGCACGATGAACGGCTCGCCTTCCCCGGTCTTGCCGAAGATCCCGCCACCGTCCGCCGGAGGAAACACCATGCGGATACCGATCAGGAACAGCACGATGCCACCGGCAATGCTGATCGAATCCGGCTTCAGCTGCAGCAATCTGAGGATGTGCTGGCCACCGAACAGGAATCCCAGCAGCACACCGAGCGCGATCAACAGTTCACGCACCATCACCCAGCGCCGACGCCGTGGCGGCACATCCTTGAGCAAGCTCAGGAAGAACGGGATATTGCCCAGTGGGTCCATGATCAGGAACAGCATGATTCCCGCCGACAAGGTGGTCAGTTGTGCGTCCATCTCGACTCCATAATATGGTTGAAACCCCTGCGCGGGAAAACCCTGCAAGCCTAGATTGCACGTGCTTGACGTTCGTCACTCCCGCGACTCTCGACGGCCGAATGGCGGCTCACGCGGGAATCGAGCGACTTCGAGACCGCCGCAAAGCCCCAAAGACGCTGACCCCGCCTGCGCTGGGATCACAATAGGTGGTCTTCGATGTCAGGTAGGCACCTTGCCCTGCCAGCCGGGACGGCAGCAAGATACTTGCGGTATCGCTCAAGCCACGATGCTCACACCATCCTGGAGCACCACGACGGCATGCCGGCTGAAGCCGCTGCAACAGGTTTCCAGATACTTTTGGCGCCTCAGCCGGCGCGCAGGTCGAGAGCTGCGCCACGCGCCGCTGCGGCCTGGGCACCGAGCAAATAGATCGCAGCCCGCGCCGTCGCATCTGGCAGCGGTTGCTGCATGACGTCCTCGCCGAAGTACGCTTGACGCCGCAACCTGGTACGCATCGGTGCCGGCAACAACGCATGGACACGCAGCGAACTTTCGTCCGTCTCCTGATGCAGGATCGCCACCAGACGCTCCAATGCCGCCTTCGATACCCCGTAACCGCCCCAGTGCGCCCGCTGCAGCAGTTCGGGACTGTCCAGCACGAACACCACCGAGCTGTCGCTGGCCCTGGTCAGCAACGGCATGCAGGCCTGGGTCAGCGCAAACGGCGCCGAGACATTGACGTGCAGTGCACGCAGCCACTCGTCCGGCTTGTGCATCGCGATCGGGGTCAACCCGGCGAAGCTGGCCGCCGCGTGCACCATACCGTCCAGTCGGCCGAAGTCGCGCTCCAGGCCGTCGGCGAGCGCGGCGTAATCCGTCGGCGTGGCCGTTTCCATGTCCAGTGGATGAATCACCGGCTCGGACAAGCCCCCGGCCAGCATCGCGTCGTACAACTGCTCCAGCTGACGCTTGCGCTTGCCGGTGATCACCACGGTCGCCCCAGCCTGCGCCGCCGCGCGTGCCACCGCACCGCCAAGACCACCGTAGGCGCCGGTCACCAGCACCACCCGACCGGCCAGACTGTCGGCCGTCGGCTCCCAGTCCCGGGGCAGACGCGTCACCGGCAATGACATCAAGATGCCACCCCGGACACGTCATGGGCCATGCGGGTCAGCTCGCCCACGGAGTTCAACTCCTCGATGATGTCGCAACCACCGAGCAGCTCGCCCTGGATGAACAGCTGTGGAAACGTCGGCCAGTTGGCGAAATGCGGCAATGCAGCGCGCACCTGCGGATCGGCGAGCACGTTCACCACATGAAACGTCGCGCCTGCATCCGACAATGCCTGCGCCGCCCGGGCGGAAAAACCGCACATGGGAAACTCCGGCGTGCCTTTCATGAAAAGCACGATCGGATGCTCGGCAAGCACCGCCCGGATTTGCTGGTTAATGTCCATAGCTCGGTCTTTCATCTTTACAATGCAGGCAGACCGGTATTGTACCAGTCACCCGTCGGCCGCCGTCCGCGGCGCCGGCCTGTCTCACCTGTCAATGCTCAGGAGTCACTCATGGCGATCGAACTTCCCCCGCTTCCCTATGAAAAAAACGCACTGGAGCCGCATATCTCCGCCGAAACGCTGGAGTTTCACTACGGCAAGCATCATCAGGCCTATGTGACCAACCTCAACAAGTTGATTGAAGGCACCGAATTCGCCGATGCCGCGCTTGAGGACATCATCAAAAAGGCGTCCGGTGGCGTTTTCAACAATGCCGCGCAGATCTGGAACCATACCTTCTACTGGAATTCGATGAGTCCCAAGGGCGGCGGCTCACCGAGCGGCAAGCTGGCCGATGCGCTCAACAAGGCCTTCGGCTCGGTGGACAAGTTCAAGGAAGCGTTCAGCAAGTCCGCCGCCGGCAACTTCGGCTCGGGCTGGACTTGGCTGGTGCAGCGCACAGACGGCTCGCTGGGCATCGTCAACACCTCCAACGCGGCCACCCCGATCACCGGCAGCGACAAACCGCTGTTCACCGCCGACGTGTGGGAGCACGCCTACTACATCGACTACCGCAATGCCCGTCCGAAGTATCTGGAAGCGTTCTGGAATCTGGTCAACTGGGATTTCGCGGCCAAGAATCTCGCCTGAGTCCGCATCCTGTGACCAACAAAAACGGAGCCGGCAACGGCTCCGTTTTTGTTGGTGCCGCTGTTTCCGGAAATCAGCCGAGCCGGTCATCCGCCAGATGATAATGCGGGTCTTCGGCCAGATTGGACTCGACCATGCCGCCGGCTTTCAGCAACAGCTCGGCACAATCCGCACTGAGGTGGCGCAGATGCAGCTTCTTGCCGAGCTTCTGATAGCGCTCGGCCAGCGCATCGATCGCCTCGATCGCTGAATGGTCCATCACCCTGGCCTGGCTGAACTCGACAATCACCTGCTCCGGGTCATCCTTCGGATTGAACAGATTCTGGAAATGGCGGGTCGAGGCGAAGAACAACGTCCCCTTCAGCTCGTAGATGCGGCTGCCATAGGCATCGGTGCGTGTACTCACCGCAATCTCGCTGGCATGCTGCCAGGCAAACACCAGCGCCGCGATCACCACCCCGATCACCACCGCCACCGCCAGGTCGGTAAATATCGTGACCACGGTAACGGCCACGATCACCAGCGCATCGGCACGCGGCACCTTGCCAAGCACCCGCACGCTGCCCCACTCGAAAGTCTTCACTGCGACCACGAACATCACCCCGATCAGGGCCGCCAGCGGTATCCGCTCGATCAGGCTGGAGCCGAACAGGATGAAACTGAGCAGGCCCAAGCCGGCAACGACGCCCGACAACCGGCGCGTGGCCCCGGCGCCGACATTGATCATGCTCTGACCGATCATCGCGCAGCCACCCATGCCACCGAAAAAGCCGGTGACCACGTTGGCCGCTCCCTGCGCCAGGCATTCGCGGTTCGGCTTGCCGCGGGTATCGGTCATCTCGTCGATCAGATTCAGTGTCAGCAGCGACTCGATCAGTCCGACCATGGCCATGATCAGCGCGTACGGAAACACGATTCGCAGCGTCTCCAGATTCCACGGTACCGCGGGAATATGAAAGCTCGGCAGGCCGCCCTTGATCGAGGCGATGTCACCCACGGTACGCGTTTCGATGCCGAAAACATTGGTCAGCACGGCTACCGCAAGAATCGCCACCAAGGCCGATGGCACCGCCCTGGTCAGCCGCGGCAACAGATAAATGACGGCCATGGAGGCTGCCACCAGTCCCAGCATCACCCACAAGGCGTGACCGGCGATCCACACGCCATGTTGCTGGAAGTGCGGCAGCTGGGCGAGAAAGATCACGATCGCCAGGCCATTGACGAAGCCAAGCATCACCGGATGCGGCACCATGCGAATGAACTTGCCCAGCCGCAGCGCGCCGAACAGCAGTTGCAGCAGTCCCATCAGCACCACCGCCGCGAACAGATATTGCACCCCGTGCTGGACCACCAGCGCCACGATTACCACCGCGATTGAGCCGGTGGCACCTGAAATCATTCCCGGCCGACCACCCAGCACCGCAGTGATCAGGCACATCATGAAGGCGGCGTAGAGACCGGTCAGCGGATTGACATGCGCGACCACGGCGAACGCGATCGCCTCCGGTACCAGCGCAAACGCAACCGTGATACCGGACAAGACATTGTTTTTCGCTTCCGCGAATGAAAGTGACATCGAATGAATCCCTGGCTTGGCAGCAGCATTCGCCGGCGCAACGAGCAGCACGGCGCGCGAGACACGGCTGAATAAACGTCCGGCATGGAGCGATACCGGCTGGTCGGACGGAGGCGAGGGATGCGACTTACACTGGCGGAAAATCTCGTGGTTAGCCGCAGGACCCGCGACCAAGCCGCCTATCGTAACAGGCTGCGACCTCCGCAGCACGACGCACGCTGGCGTCAGTCCTTCAACGCAGCCAGTACCGGCTGCGCCTGCGGCGTCCGCCCCAGTGTCGCGGCCAGTGCAGCAAGGCGTTCGTGCAAGACCACGGTATCGCTGGCGCAAATCGTCGCGTGCCCGACCTTGCGTCCGGGTCGCGATGCCTTGCCATAGTCGTGCCAGTGCGCGTCGGTGGCAGCGAGTACGGCCGCCCTGTCAGGCAGCTCGCCGATCCAGTTGAACATTGCCGACGGCCCACGCGCGCCGGTATCACCCAGTGGCAAGCCCAGCACGGCACGCACGTGATTCTCGAACTGGCTGGTTCGTGCGCCTTCGATGGTCCAGTGACCGGAGTTGTGTACCCGCGGGGCCATTTCGTTGCCGAGCAATTCATCGCCCTTCACAAACAGCTCCAGGGCGAATACGCCCACATAGTCGAGGTGCTCGGCCAAGGTCCTCGCCAGTGCAGCGGCGCGCCCCTGCAAGCTCTCACTGTCCGGCGCGGGTGCGAGACTCATCGCCAGCACCCCGTCGGTATGCCAGTTGCCGGTCAGTGGCCAGGTACGGAAATCGCCATCGCGACCTCGCACGGCAAGCACCGACAACTCACGATCAAACGACACGAAGGCCTCGAGAACCAGCCCGTGCGCGGCCGCCTGCGTGCCCAATGCCGCCCACGCCGCATCGGCATCGGCGGGCTGGGCGAGGCGAAACTGGCCTTTGCCGTCATAACCGAGTCGTCGCGTCTTGAGAATGGCCGGCACCCCGATCGCAGCTATCGCCTGATCCAGCTCCTCACGGGTATCGACCGCGACAAAGGCAGGGGTCTGCAAGCCACATTCGTGAAACAGGTTTTTCTCGGCCAGTCGATCCTGCGCCACCGCCAGCGCCCGTGGCGCGGGGAAAACCTTCACCCGTTCGGCCAGCCAGTGCGCGGTTTCGGCGGGGACATTCTCGAAATCGAAAGTGACGACATCGACCTTTTCGGCAAACCGCTGCAGTGCCTCGTAGTCGGTCCAGTTGGCCACCAACAAGGGCGCCACCTGGCCCGCACAAGCCTCTGCCGAGGTGTCCACCACCAGTGTATTGACGCCCAGCGGCGCCGCGGCCAGGGCCAGCATGCGGGCCAGCTGCCCGCCCCCGAGAATACCCAGCACTGGCTGCCGATCGGTACTCATGCGCGCGGATCCGGATGTTCCAGCACCGCCTGGGTCTGCGCCGCCCGCCAACGATCGAGGGCCGCCGCCAGTACCGGATCGTGCAGCGCCAGCACGGCGGCCGCCAACAATCCTGCGTTGACCGCGCCGGCACGGCCGATCGCCAGCGTGCCGACCGGGATGCCGGCCGGCATCTGGGCGATCGACAGCAACGAGTCCATCCCATTGAGGGCCCTGGACTGCACCGGCACACCCAGCACCGGGAGAGGGGTCTTGGCTGCCAGCATGCCAGGCAGGTGCGCCGCGCCACCGGCGCCGGCGATAATCACCTGGATGCCTCGTCCTGCTGCCTGTTCGGCATAGCGAAACAGCAAATCGGGGGTGCGATGCGCAGAAACCACTTGCACCTCGTGCGGCACCTCCAGCGCGGTCAGCACCTCTACGACATGCTGCATCGTTTCCCAGTCCGAGCGAGAGCCCATCACCACACCCACGCGTGGTGGCTTGGCTGTTCCTGTCATGGCCGGAGCATCCAAAAACGGCTATTGTACGGGCTTTCCCCCGCTCGGGCACAGCCCCGCAATTCACCATGGACAAGCGCCTCCTCGATATCCTGTGCTGCCCGGTCAGCAAGACGCCGGTACGGCCACTCGGCAAACCCGAGCTCAACATCCTGAATCAGGCAATCGCTGCTGGCGCGGTGGATTCCGTGGCCGGCACCGCAGTACATGAGCGTGTCAGCGAGGGCCTGATCACTACCGACCACAAGGTCATCTATCGGGTCGAAGACGGCATTCCCGTGATGCTGCCCGAAGAGGGCATCGGCACCTTGCAGATCAAAGACTTCCCTGCCGCACCGTGACATGCCTGATTGTGATGTCTATCACCGTTGGCGCTTGCCGGGCCGGTCAGGGCATGGCATCACATGACACGGACCGGCGTTTGAATTACCTTGGCAACCTGTCTGCCCGTATCGTCATGCGGGCGATGCGTGGCAACACCGCAGGGGAACGGCCATGAACGAAGCCGGCGATTCACCGAAGATCGTCAATCTGAGCCAGCGTCCAAGGCCACCGGAGGAGCGTGTCGGCGATCTTCTCAATGCCGTGCGCGGCATCGCCAATCGAGGCCTGCAGCGCTCCGTCAGCAACATGTTCGAGCAAGTCGACGATGCCTTGTTCGACCTGGCCGAAAAAGCTGAAAACAATGCGGCACAGATGCACTACTTCGATGGCATGCGCGAAGTACGCAAACGCCGCCCCGGTGTGGAGCGCAGTTTTCTGGCCACCGTGAGCCGGCAGGTTGGCGAGCTGGCGCATCCCGCCCGCCAGGCGGCGGCCGACACGCCATCGTCCACCGGGACCGTCGAACTCTCGCTGGTAGCCGACAATGAACTGGAAGAATCGCTCGCCATCACCAGTCTGATCAGCAAGCATGAGTCGCGACTGTCGCGCGACCTGTTTGCCGTCAATCAGCGGCTGTCCGTGATTTGCGGCGGCCACAAGATCGATGATGCGGGCAATCCCGTGGCACCCGCAGCCCTGACCAAGGCGTTTCGTCAGGCATTGCAGGAGCTTCCCGCGGATCTGCGGGTCAAGCTGATTGTCTACAAACTGTTCGATCGTTACGTACTGTCCTCGCTCGAAGAGCTGTATCAGGAGATCAACCTGCAACTGGTCCGCGCAGGCGTGCTGCCGCAACTGCGGCATGAAGTCCTGCGCGGCCAGGAGGGCGCTTCAGGTGCAGGCAGGGACGCGACGCCGACGGGCTCGTCAGCCTCCTCCAAACCCGGCAATGCCGAGGAAGCCGCCGAAATATCCAGCGACCTGCTGCACACCCTGCGTTCCTTGTTCCATGCCCGCCGCACGCCGCACGCCGGGGCCGCGCAAGGCGTGGCCGGCCAGCCGCTGCCCGGTGGCCCGCTGCCTTCGGCCAATGAACTGCTGGGCGCGCTCAGCGTGCTGCAGAGCCAGATTGCGAGCGCCGGTCCATTGCTGTACGCCAAGCCGGGCCAGAACGACGATCTCGGTAACGAAGTCGCGCACCTGAAGGAACAGTTGCTCAATCAAATCGGCTCGCTGCGCGGCGAGCGGCCCAGCCATGTTTCCACCATCGACGAAGACACCATCGATCTGGTCGGGATGTTGTTCGAGTTCATTCTCGAGGACCGCAACCTGCCGGCGCAGATGCAGGCGTTGCTGGCGCGGCTGCAAATCCCTTATCTGAAGGCGGCGATTCTCGACCGCAAGATGTTCGCCCATCGCCAGCACCCCGCACGACGGTTGCTGGACGGCTTGGCCGATCAGGCCAAGGGCTGGTCGGAGGAATCCGATCGTGACCGTCGCCTGCACGACAAGGTCAAGTCGATCGTTGAGCAATTGCTGCACGAGTTCGACGACGACATGGAAATCTTCGACCGCCTTCTGGTCGATCTCCAGCAGTTTCAGGAACTCAGCAAGCGTCGCTCCGAACTGGCCGAGCAACGGGTGGCGGAGTCGACCCGCGGGCGCGAGAAACTTGAGCAGGCAAGGCGCCGCGCGGCTCGCGAGATCATCGAACGCATCGGTGACCGTAAAATGCCACCGCTGCTGCATGGCGTTCTCGCACGCGCCTGGGCCAATCATCTGGTACTGCTGCTGCTGCGTCAGGGTGAAAGCTCGCCCGAATTCAGGAGTGCGCTGCACTTCGTCGACGACTTCATCGCCAGCAGCCAGCCGGTGAGCCATCAGGAGGAGCGGCAACTGCTGCGACAAATGCTGCCAGGCATCGAGCGCAACTTGCGGCTCGGTCTGGCCAATGTCGCGTTTCAGGAACAGGATATCGAACGCCTGCTCGCGCAGTTGCACACCTATTACCGGCAGCAGCTCGGTGAAACCGTGGATCAGGCGGAGTTGGCAAGCCTCGATGAGATCGAGGACGATGCGGCGATGCTGGTATTGCCGGACAACATTCGCCCCGCGGCAGCCGAGCTGAGCTCTGACGGCGACGATGGCGACGACAAGGAACCCGAACCGATCCCGCTGGACAGTCCCGAATGGCTGCAGGTGCAGTCATTGCAGCCAGGCACCTGGCTGGAATTCTGCTTGCCGGACGAAGCCATGACGCGTGCGAAACTGTCCTGGATCAGCCCGATGAGCGGACGCTACCTGTTCGTCAACCGGCGAGGCCTCAAGGTGGCGGATTACGAACCGCAACGGCTGGCCGCCCTGCTCGTTGAGGGCCGCGCAACCGTACTCGCCGCGAATGCGCTGTTCGACCGTGCAATGAGCGCGATCGTGGATCGACTCAGCAAGCCTGAACAATCCCCCGGCGCAGCCACTGAATGAGTGACAACGCTTGTATCACAGGACCTTCGGCGGATCAGGTCGCCGCAGATATAGAGCGCGCCTTCACCGAAGATCTTGGCACCGGTGATGTCACTGCCGAGTTGCTCCCGCTCGAAGCCCACGCGCATGCCGAGCTGACATGCCGCGACAATGCGGTGCTCGCCGGCAGCGCCTGGTTCGACGCGTGCTTTCGGAGAATGGATCCACAAACACGAATTGAATGGTTTGCGCAGGATGGGCAGCGGATAGCGGCAGGCGCGATCGTCTGTCGACTGTCCGGGCGCGCCCGTGCCCTGGTCAGCGCCGAGCGCCCGGCACTGAATTTCCTGCAGTTGCTCTCTGCGACCGCGACTGCGGCTGCCGCCTATGTCGAGGCCGTGGCAGGCACCCATGTTCGCCTTCTGGATACCCGCAAGACGCTGCCCGGCCTGCGCTTGGCACAAAAGTATGCCGTCCGTTGCGGGGGCGGCCGCAATCAGCGGATG
The DNA here is from genome assembly GCA_004298015.1 of Rhodanobacter sp. Lineage (GTDB taxonomy): Bacteria > Pseudomonadota > Gammaproteobacteria > Xanthomonadales > Rhodanobacteraceae > Rhodanobacter. The sequence continues at coordinate 53,613 of SCSE01000022.1, read as the reverse complement.
GGACTCTACGACGCCATCCTGATCAAGGAAAACCATATCACCGCCGCCGGTAGCCTGGCCGCAGCAGTGCAACTGGCCAGACGCCTGCACCCGAGTCTGCCACTGGAAGTCGAAGTCGAGAACCTGGAACAGCTCGACGAGGCGCTGGAGGCCAGCCCGGACCGTATCATGCTGGACAATTTCAGCCTTTCCCTGCTGGGCGAGGCGGTACGAATCACGGCGGGGCGCATTCCGCTGGAAGCCTCCGGCAACGTCGATCTTCACAGCATCGGCGACATGGCCCGCACTGGCGTGGACTACATCTCCGTCGGCGCGCTGACCAAACATGTGCGCGCGATCGACCTGTCGCTGCGACTTCACCTGCGTTGAAGCCTTGTCCCCGGCACCACCTGCCTCCACACTGCGGACATGAGCGACCCCTCCAATTTGATGCTTCTGCTGGCACTCGTTGCCATCGTCGGGCTCTGGTTGAAGCTCAGCGCCGCCCGCGAGCGGGCCGTGCTGGAGGCGCGACGCCTGTGCCAGCAGCACGGACTGCAGTTGCTGGATGAAACCGTTGGCTTGCGCCGCGTACGCCTGCGCCGGGCAAATGGCCTGCTGCGGGCGGAGCGCTGCTACGGATTCGAGGTCAGCCTCGATGGCCACGATCGCGTCTCGGCCCACCTGTGGATGCTCGGCAACACGCTTGCAGGTCTCAGCCTGCCTGCAGCCAAACCGTCAGCGACATTAGCTGCCGACGACTTGTCCACGGCCGTGGCCACGGTCAGCAATGTGATACCGCTGCGCCCTTCATCGCGTTCCGACCATCGGCTGCACTGAGCCATCCCGCACGACAAGCATCACAGCGGGTGGCTGCAAGTGAGTTGTCCTGGGCCGGCCGCCCCCTGAACCCGCGCTACTTGACCACTCGAAGATGCGATCCGCTCCGCTTCGGTTTTTCACCCTCCGGTGCGGTCGGCCCTTCTTCGGGTTCGGGTGCGGAAGGCGGTGGAGTATCACCACCCTCTTCGGCGGGAAACATCATGCCCTGTCCGTTTTCCTGCGCATAAAGCGCCAGCACGGCTTGCACCGGGATATGGATTGCCTGACTGACGCCGGAAAAGCGCGCCTGAAAACTGATCCAGTCATTGCCGAGATCGAGATTGGCCACCGCCCGCATCGCCAGGTTCATCACCACCTGACCGTTCTTGACGACCTGGGGTGGCACCCGTACGCCTTCGTAGCCGGCGTCCACCAGTACATAGGGCGTGAGGTTGTTGTCGCTGATCCAGTCGTAGATCGCCCGCAAGAGATAGGGGCGGTTGGAGCTCATTGAAGCGGCTTCATTATCGTTCATGGTTTATCGCATGGCCTTTTCGATATCGGTCATGCTGCGCGCAAAACCCTGACTGTGGAACAAACGTTCGCCGTAATCAAGGAGCGGCTTGCCTTCGCGACCCAGTTCCACCCCGAGCCAGGGCAACCGCCAGATCACCGGAGCCACCAGGCAATCGACCAGGCTCATTTCGGGATTGAGAAAGAATTTGGATGCCTTGAACAAGGGCACGGTGGAGAGCAGGTTCGCGCGCAGGCGTTTGCGTGCGCTATCGGCCGGGCGCCCGCCCAAACGAATGATATCGACCTCGCTCACCCAGTCTTTTTCCACACGCACCGCAGCTACCCGCAAGCGGGCACGCGACAGCGGATCGATTGGCATCAAGGGGGGGTGCGGATAACGCTCGTCCAGGTACTCGCTGACCACCGAGGTGTCGAACAACGTCAGGTCGCGGTCCACCAGCGTCGGCGTACTGCCGTAGGGATTGAGCTCGATCAGATCTTCTGGCGGGCTGGCCGGATCCACCAGCACGCGCTCGTAGGCTACCCCCTTGGCGGCGAGCACCAGGCGCGCCCGATGACACTGGATGTCATCGGGCGTGGTGTACAACGTCAATACGGTACGTGTGCGAGCACTTGGAACCATCCGCCATCCATCCCCATCGATACATGAATGCGGCAACCTGTAGCTACCGCCGCCGGATACGGGTCATCCGGCTCAGTGGACGTCTTTCCAGTATTCCTTCTTGAGCATATAGGCCAGCAACGTGAAAAAGGCCAGGAACAGCAGGACCCATACCCCATAGCGATGCCGCTGCAGGGCCGCCGGCTCGGACACGTACTGCAGAAAACTGGTCAGGTCGCGGGTCGCCTGCTGGTACTGGGCCGGGGTCAATCGACCTGGCTGGGAAAGCTCCAGCTTCTCCACCTGATGAGCAGAACCTGGCTTCATCACCGCTGTCTGCATGCCCTGCAACTCCCACAACGGAAACGGCATGGCGGCGTTCGGCAGCGTTAAATTGTTCCAGCCCACCGGGCTGTGCGGGTCCAGGTAGAACGTATTGAGATACGTGTAGACCCAGTCGGCGCCCTTTGCACTCACCTCCAGCGACAGGTCCGGCGGCGCCTTGCCGAACCACTTGGTCGCCAGCGCGGGCGGCATGTGTGAAATCACCGGACCATCAAATTTGGCGCCGGTGAAGTTGAGGTTCTGCATCACCTCGTTTTCCGTGAGCCCAAGATCCTTGGCCATGCGCGAATAACGCATGTACTTCAGCGAATGACAGCCGACGCAGTAGTTGAAGTAGAGCCGCGCACCACGCTGCAGCGAGGCCTGGTCGCGCACGCTCGCACCGGAGGACATCAGCTCGCTGCCATGCCCCTCCTCCGCTTGCACCGACGCGCTGCCCGCAAGCAGGCCAAGGGTCAAGGCCAATACCGGGAAAAAGTATTTCATCGCTGGTCGCCGTGTCATGAAGGTCTGCCGATTAATCATGCATCGTCACCCGATCCGGAACCGGCTTGGTCTTCTCCCACCCGAAATGCGTGTATGCCCAGAGAAACACGAAGAAGCCGAAGTAGAGCAAGATCATCAGGCGACCGAAATTGTTGTCCCACGTGGCGAGATCGACATCGCCAAACCACTCCGGGAAGACCTTGTCGGTCACCCCGGCACCCAGTGAACCGAGACCGATGAAGGCGAGGACGAACACCCCGAGGCCCACCTTGAAGCCGGTTCCGCGGTAACGGATCGACTTGACCTGGCCTCGATCGATCCATGGAAACAGGAACAGCACCGCGATCGCCGCGAACATCGTCAGCACGCCCCAGACGGCGGTTCCCAGGAAAGCCGGCATCACGCGCACGATGCCGTAGAACGAGGTGAAGTACCAGACTGGCTTGATCTCCGAAGGGGTCACCAGGTTATTGGCCCGGATCGAATTGTCATGCTCCAGGAACCAGCCACCCAGGGTCGGCGCAAAGAAGATGATGAAGGCGGCGATCAGCAGGAAAAAGCCGACGCCAAACAGATCCTTTACCGTGTAATAGGGGTGAAACGGAATGCCGTCAGCCGGCGCCAGCGGGCTCCAGCGATTACCCTTGGGGCCCTTCTTGATCTCCACACCGTCCGGATTGTTGGAGCCTACCTCGTGCAACGCCGCGAGGTGGAGCACCACCAGCAGCAACAGCACCAGCGGCAGCGCAATCACGTGCAGGGCGAAGAACCGGTTCAAGGTGGCGTCGCCTGGCAGGAAGTCGCCCATGATCCAGTCCACCAGATGGCCGCCGATCACCGGAATCGTTCCGAACAGCGAGATGATCACCTTGGCGCCCCAGAACGACATGTTGCCCCACGGCAACACGTAGCCCATGAACGCCTCGGCCATCAGCACCAGGAAAATCAGCATCCCGAGCAGCCACACCAGCTCGCGCGGCTTCTTGTACGACCCGTAGATGATGCCGCGGAACATGTGCAGGAACACCACTATGAAGAACAGCGAGGCACCGGTGGAATGCATGTAGCGGATCAGCCAGCCCCACTCGACGTCGCGCATGATGTACTGCACCGAATCGAATGCACCCGCGGCACTCGGGTTGTAGTTCATCGTGAGGAAGATGCCGGTCACAATCTGGCTGACCAGCACCAGGAAAGCCAGCGAACCGAAGTAGTACCAGAGATTGAAATTCTTCGGCGCGTAGTACTCGCTCATGTGCTTGCGGTACATCGGCATCAGGCCGGGCGAGCGCTCGGTGATCCAGCCGCCGAGACGGGAGAATACGTTGGCCATCAGCTGGCCTCCTTCGGATTCACGCCAATCTGCACAGTCATGTCGTCCACGTAGTGATAAGGCGGGATCACCATGTTCTTCGGCGCAGGCACGTCCTTGTAGACGCGGCCAGCCATGTCATATCGGGAGTGATGACAGGGGCAATAATAGCCACCCTGCCAGTTCGGATCGAAGGGCTCGGGCTTCATCTCCCCGACATAGGTCGGCACACACCCGAGATGCGTGCAGATGCCGATCATCACCAGCCATTCGGGCTTGATCGACCGGGCTTCGTTCTGCGCGTATTTCGGCTGCTGGGCGGACGAGCTACCGTCCGACTTGGGGTCGACCAGCCGCGGGTCCTGCCCCGGCAGGGCGGCCAGTTGCTGCTTGGTCCGGTTGACGATGAAGATCGGCAGGCTTCTCCAGCTCACGATCAGTTGCTGGCCCAGTTCGATCTTTTTCAACGACTGGGTTACCGGGGCACCAGCCGCCTTCGCCCGTGCGCTGGGCTCCCACGACTTGATGAAGGGCACAGCTGCCGCGACAACTCCCACACCACCGACCACAGCTGTGGCAGCAGTAAGGAATCGGCGACGGCCGTGATCGACGACTTCATTCCCCATCAGTCTCTCCGATATTTGCAACGACACGTCGAGGTTTGGGACCTCGTGAAAATCGCGTTAGTGTAGCGTCAGGACTTGCCACGTACAATGTAACCGCGCCATAAAACCGCACCGCCGGCGAAGTCGATCCGCCGCAACATTTTCGCCACGACTTTGCCGGGACTCATTCTTTGCCATGAAACACGCTGCCGGCACGCTCGCCTTTATCGCCCGATTTGTCATTCTCGGATTGGCTGTAGCATTCGTGATCAGCCTGTTCTGGCCCGGTAGCGGGCAACGCCTGCGCAGCCGATTCGGTTTCGGCGTCGCACCGATCCAACAGGTCAGTGCGCGGCGGCAACAAGGCCCGGTTTCGTACGCGGACGCCGTGGCCCTCGCAGCGCCCTCGGTGGTGAATATCTACGCCAACAAGATCATTACCGAAAAAGCCTTGCGCATGTACAACAACCCGGTGCTGCAGCAACTGTTTGGCGGCATGCCTACCACGTATCAGCATCGCGAACAGACGCTAGGTTCCGGCGTTATCGTGCGTGCGCACGGTCACGATTATGTATTGACGAATAATCATGTAATCGCCAATGCCGCCGACATCCAGGTGCTGCTGTACGACGGCCGCATCGCCAAGGCCACCCTGGTCGGCGCGGATGCAGAAACCGATCTGGCGGTACTGAAGATCGACGCCAACAACCTGCCGGCGATCCAGCTGGCTGACAAGCAGACGCTGCGTGCCGGTGACGTGGTGCTGGCGATCGGCAATCCGCTCGGCCTCAACCAGACCGTGACCATGGGTATTGTCAGTGCCGTCGGCCGTCAGTTGAACAGCTCCAGCGCCGAGGATTTCATTCAGACCGATGCCGCCATCAACCTGGGCAACTCCGGCGGCGCGCTGATCAACACCGAGGGCCAACTGGTCGGCATCAACACCTTGCTTATCGGCAAGGCGGCCGGCGCTGAAGGCATCGGCTTTGCGATACCGGTGGATACCGCCAAGAACGTGCTCGACCAGATCATCGCCACCGGGCATGTGGTGCGTGGCTGGATCGGCGCCGACTATGCGTTCGTGCCGGTCCCGGCCAACAGTGGCCTGCCGGCGGCGGCGCGCGGAGTTCAGGTCACCACCGTCTACCCCGGTGGCCCGGCGGCGCTGGCCGGCATCAAGCCCCGCGACATTCTGTTGCGCATCGGCGACCACGACATTCTCGACCCGGCCGACCTGCGTCGCCACGAGGCCGCGCTGAAACCCGGCACCACCGTCGAGATCTCCGGCCTGCGCAATGGCAACCCGTTCCACAAGAAAATCACCCTGATGCAGCGACCGGCGATGGACAGGGGCACGCCCTGACGCTCAGCCCGGCAACATCCCAGGAGCTTGGGCCGTAGAAACTTTGGAGAGCGAGATTGCGCTATCGCCAATAGGATGGGTGTATCGGAAGGAGCGCATAGTGGTTCTATGCAAGCCTGACGAGAAACTCAGCCTATGGATGAGAGCACAATCGCAGCCCGAAGATTTCTACGGCCCACGCTCCTAGCCCGGTCCACTGGACGCAAGCGGCGGATGGATGGCCTGACCGTAACGCCGCCGCAGGATACCCACGCGCTGCACGTAGACCCGGGTTTCGGCATACGGTGGCACACCGCTGTAGCGCTCCACCGCCCCCGGCCCGGCGTTATAGGCGGCCGCTGCCAGCTTTTCGTTGCCGTGGAAATCGCGCAACAGCAAACTCAGATAGCGCGCACCGCCGCGGATGTTCTGATCGGTGTTGAACGCATCGAGCACACCCATGTCGCTGGCGGTGGCGGGCATCAACTGCATCAGACCCTGGGCCCCCTTGATCGACAGCGCGCGCGGATTGAAGGCACTTTCGGCATGAATGATCGCACGCAGGAAGGCTTCGTCGACACCGTATTCGACGCTGGCTGAGCGGATCGAATCGCTGTAGGCGGTCAGGTGGAGAGGCACGCGGGACCAGTGAATCGGTGAATGCAGGCTGCAAGCTGCACAGGTTGCGATATAACTGAACAGCATGGTCACGGCGCGACCATGCCGGGCCGACGGGCGAATATTGGTGTACTCGACACTGCCGTCGGGTTGCGCCACGCGGTACACCGCACCGCGCAATGTCTTGTTGCCGCCAACCTGTGACCCTGCTGCCACCGACGACACGCCACGCGATTCGCGATACGACCATGCTGCCGGCGTGCCCGCCGCCACGGCCGCCAATGGCAGCTTGGCGCTCGATTCCGCAGTACCGGTCACGGCGGCCAGCGATACGCGCTGCACGCGCGCTGCGGCAAGCGCTCGCGCCGTCGTCATCGCCCCGCCCCGCACCCCCGCCAGCGAGGTCGGATGGGCACCATCGGCACCCAGATTGCGTGCCGTGGTGACGACCGAGGCACCCACCCGGGTCAGCGACACCCTGGCTTCGGGCGCCTTGCGGCGCGGCACCGGGCTGACAAACGAGCTGATCTTGTGACAACCGCGATAGCCGGCCGTGCTGCTGCTGTAAACCGCCTCGCCCTTGCTGCCGACACAGCGGTACAAGCTGCCGGCATGCGCCACCGATTGCCAGCCCAGCAGTGTCAGCAGCACACAGCCTGCCGCGAGCCGCGACAGGATCGAGCAGACGGGAAGGCATGCAACCGGTTGACCGACGCCTCCCCCGGGGCTTGCGACGTCGAACATGGGCGCAGTGTGCCGTCATCGCGCGCGCGCGCCAAGTCCGCAGCCTCGATTTCGCGCGCCGCGTCCAGCATGAAGTCTTCTCGAGTACTCCCCCCGACAGGGCATGGAGACCGACATTTTTTTCCCACGAAGGCCGGCGACACAGCGGGAACGCCCATCCCGAAGCGCCGCGCCGAGAGCGTTGCAAGTGATTGATCTTTCATGCCGATCTGCTGGCGAAGACGGCATCACGCGGGTAAACTGCGCGGTTACGCGGCTTCTCCCAGCGCCCCACGAACCACGGTATCCACGCCATGACCGGCCAGCACCCGCCCGCGAAACTCTTCATCAAGACCCACGGTTGCCAGATGAACGAGTACGACTCGGCCAAGATGGCTGACGTACTCAAGGCATCGCACGGCATGGAGTTGACGACCGACGAGGCCGACGCAGACGTGATCCTGATCAACACCTGCTCGATCCGCGAAAAAGCACAAGAGAAGGTGTTCAGCCAGCTCGGCCGCTGGAAAGAACACAAAAAAGGCGGCAAGCCGGTGCTGATCGGGGTCGGTGGTTGCGTCGCCTCGCAAGAGGGTGAGGCGATCGTCAAGCGTGCGCCCTATGTCGACCTGGTGTTCGGCCCGCAGACCTTGCACCGGCTGCCCGAACTGATCGACCGGCAGCGCGCCAGCGGCAAGCCACAGGTCGACATCAGCTTCCCCGAGATCGAAAAATTCGACCGCCTCCCCGCGCCGTGTGCCAAAGGCCCGACGGCCTTCGTGTCGATCATGGAGGGCTGCTCGAAGTACTGCAGCTACTGCGTGGTGCCGTATACCCGCGGCGAGGAACTGAGTCGGCCGTTCGACGACGTGCTGGTCGAGGTGGCCACGCTCGCCGAACAAGGGGTGCGCGAAGTCAATCTGCTCGGGCAGAACGTGAACGCCTATCGCGGCCCCACCCACGATGGCGGCATTGCCGACCTGGCGGTGCTGATCCACGCCATCGCGCAGATCGAAGGCATCGGCCGGATCCGCTTCACTACCTCGCACCCGCTGGAGTTCTCCGACTCGCTGATCGAGGCCTACGCCAACGTGCCGCAACTGGCCAATTACCTGCACTTGCCGGTGCAGGCCGGCTCGGACCGTATCCTCGGCGCGATGAAGCGCGGCTACACCGCGCTGGAATTCAAGCAGAAGATCCGCAAGCTGCGCGCGGTACGGCCGGACATCTGCGTGTCGTCCGACTTTATCGTCGGCTTCCCCGGCGAGACCGAGGAGGATTTCGGCAAGACCATGAAGCTGATCGAGGACGTGGGTTTCGACCAGAGCTTCTCCTTCATCTTCTCCTCGCGCCCGGGCACACCGGCGGCCAACCTCGCCGACGACACCCCGGCCAGCGAAAAACATGCGCGGCTGATGCGTCTGCAGGCGGCGATCAATGCCAACGCGAAGAAGATCAGCCAGGCGATGATCGGCAGCGTGCAACGGGTGCTGGTGGAGAAGCCCAGCACCCGCGATCCGGCTGAGTTGACCGGGCGCACCGAGAACATGCGTTTCGTCAACTTCCCGGGCAATCCGCGGCTGATCGGCCAGTTCATCGACGTCGAGATCACCGAAGCAATGAGCAACTCGCTGCGCGGGCGCATCCAACTCGTGTAGGAGCGCACCCTGTGCGCGAATGCTCTTTGCGGATATTCATCGAAAAAGCATTCGCGCACAGGGTGCGCTCCTACAGGCAGGCGTTGGCGCATGCGGGGGTCAGTCCAGCCGCTTGCGGAAGCGCATGATGGCGGCAGCCATCATCACCACGATGAATGCGACCAGCGCCAGTACATCGCCCCATAGGTCCCACAGACCGGCACCGCGCAGCATCACGCCGCGAATCAGTCGCAGGAAATGGGTCAACGGCAGCACTTCGGCAATCCATTGCGCCGCCTTCGGCATGCCGGCGAACGGAAACATGAAACCCGACAGCAGGATCGACGGCAGAAAGATGAAAAAAGTCATCTGCATCGCCTGAAACTGCGACTGGGCACGCGTCGAGATCAGCAGACCGAGCGCGAGATTGGCAAGAATCAGCAGCCCGGTGGCGAGATACACATCCAATACGCTGCCACGGATGGGCACCGCAAACAGCCAGACCCCGAGCGCCAGAATCACCGTGGTCTGCAGCAGGCCGATCACGATGTAGGGCAGCACCTTGCCGACCATCAACTCGGCACTGGTCAGCGGCGTGGCGATCAGCAGCTCCATGTTGCCGCGCTCACGCTCACGCACGATCGCGATGCCGGTGAACAAGACCATGGTCATGGTCAGGATCACGCCGATCAGGCCCGGCACGATATTGATGGCGGAGCGGCGCTGCGGATTGTAGAACCCCACCACGCTGATCCTGCCGCTCCGTGGCGTGCTCGTCGGCGGGGCACGGGTATCCGGTAACGCGCTGTCCACCGGGGTCTGCGCCAACTGCGCCGCCGCAGCCTGCACCGCCGTGTCGCTGCCATCGACCAGTATCTGAGCGACCGGGCGGCCATCGATGCGACGGCGCTCGAAATCCGCGGGTATCACGATGCCGACGCTGATCTCGCCCCGGCGCAACATCGTCATCAGCTGCTGTGGCGTATTCACCGTCGCCACCGGCGACACGACGCCAGTGGCAAGCATGTCCATCACCAACGCACGCGATCCGGCCGTATGCGCTTGGTCGGCGATGCCGGCGTTGAGTCCGCGCAGATTGGTATTGATCGCATAACCGAACAGCACCAGCTGCAGCACCGGGATACCGATGACCATGGCCAGCGTGATGCGGTCCCGGCGCAGCTGGCGCAATTCCTTGATCACGATCGCCCAGAGCCGACGCCCGTTCATGCCGCGTGCGCCTCCGGCTTCATCGGATTGCGGGTGACCGCGACGAACACGTCCTCGAGGTTGGCCGGCGTTGCGGTCGTCGCGGCCTGCTGCCCGGCCGCGACGAGCGCCTCGTCGATACGATGGCGCGTATCCGTCGCGGCCTCTGCAGCAGTCACCGGCTCGGTCGTCAGCACGCGCAAGCTGCTGCCCACCTGGGCGACGCTGAGCACCCCCGGCAGATCGACGATCACTCGTTGTGCACGACGCGGGTCAATGGCATCCACGACCAAGGTGCGTCCCTGCAACGCGCTGGTCAGTTCGCGTGGCGAGCCATCGGCGACCAGCGCGCCGCGATCGAGTATCGCCAGACGGTGGCAGCGCTCGGCCTCATCCATCAGATGGGTGGAGACGAGCAAGGTTGTCCCGGTATCGGCCAGGTCGAACAGTTTCTCCCAGAAGTCGCGGCGCGACTCGGGGTCGACCGCACTGGTCGGCTCGTCGAGAAACAGCAGCTCCGGCTCGTGGATCACCGCGCCGGCAAGCGCGAGGCGCTGTTTCTGGCCACCACTCAGGGTTCCCGCAAGCTGATTCCTCTGCTCGGCGAAATGGTATTGGCCGACCAGCTCATCGATGCGACTCCGGCTGCGCGCTTTCGGCACGCCCTGTACCGCGGCCAGAAATTCGAGGTTTTCGCGCACTGTGAGATCCTCGAACAACGAGAACCGCTGCGTCATGTAACCGATACGCCGACGCAGCGCGTCCGCCTCGGCCGGTATCCGCAGGCCGAGCACCTCGATCTCACCCGCCGAAGGGGTCAGCAGCCCGCACAGCATGCGGATGGTCGTCGACTTGCCCGAGCCGTTGGGGCCAAGGAAGCCGTAAACCTGCCGCGCCGGCACGTCGAGATCGACATGATCGACCGCCACCAGCTCGCCGAAGCGTCGGGTCAGGCCACGTGCACGGATCGCGATAGCCTCGTCGGCGCTCACTTTCCGGGTCCGGGAAACTCGACGTGCACTGGCAGGCCGGCCGGCAGACCGGCTGCGTCGCTGCCCAGACTGACCTCGGCGAGGTAGCTCAGACGTGCCGCGTCCTCGCCGACCAAGGCGTAGTACGGCGTGAAGCTGGGTTCGCTGCGCAGCATGCGCACCTTGCCGGCATAGGCCCTCGCGCGACCGTCGATAAACACCCGAACCGGATCGCCCACATGCACATGCACACGTTCCCGCTCAGGCACATAAATCCGTGCGTAGGGTGTCGCACCGACCAGAAGAATCGCCAGGGGCGCCCCGACCGGCGCCTGATCCCCAAGCCGGTACGGAAGGCTGTCGATCCGACCCGCGCGTGGCGCGACCACATGCAACTTCCCCAACACGATCCGCATTGCACCGACATTGGCCACGGCCGCGGCGAGGGCCGCCTGTGCCTGGGCGATCTGCTCGGGTCGTGATCCGTGCAGCAGCACCTCCAGCGTGGCCCGGGCAGCGTCGACCCGACCCTCGGCACTGCCAGCGGCGGCGCGGGCGCGATCCAGATCGGCGGCGGCGACGTATTGGCTGCCTTTCAGCGAACGTAGCCGTTTGTCATAAGCACGCGCCTCGCGCGACTGCGCTTCGTCGGCTGCCAGATTTGCGCGCGCGCGGACGATGTCCTCCTTCCGTGGCCCGGCCTTGAGTTCCGCCAGCGCCTCGCGCTGCTGCTGCGCCTGCGCCAGCACGGCAGCGAGCTCGGCTTGCGTGTGTGCGGGATTCAGCTGCAACAGCGCTTGTCCTGCCACGACATGTTCGCCTTCATGCACATCGATGGCGACAATGCGTTCCACTGCCGTCGCCGGCAACGCAATGCGATCATATTCCAGCGTACCCAGCGCCTGCGGCGACGGCTTCGCGCAAGCGGCGAGAAGCAGTCCGCCGGCCAAGGCAATGATCGACAGACGAATCATGGTGCGAGGGTGGACCATCACGCTTCCTCAGCTTCGGCGCTGCCAACACCGTGGCCCAGCAACGCGAGCGTATGCTTGAGCAAGGCATCGGCAGGGATATCGTCGATTGCGAAAATACGTTTCCAGACCGGTGCGCTGGCGACGGGAAACAGGGTGAGGCCGATCAGCGAGACAACCAGCAATCGCGGATCGAGACCGGCATTGAGCCGGCCCTCTACCTGTGCTTCCGCGAAACGTTGCGCAAGCATCTGTGGCAGTGACGGAACCGATTGCTGGAACACCACCTCGCGCAAGGCGCCACCTTCGCTCAATACCTCGCGTACCCACAGCGGGGGTAGCCAGGGATGGCTGGCGACGATCTCGCCGACGCCACGCGCAAAGCCTTCCATCAACGCGACGGGATCGTCCCCGGTGTTTTCCAGCCAGGTTCGGAGCATGGCCAGTACCGGCAGCAGCCGCTCATCGATCAACGCCTGAGTGAGCCTGGCCTTGTCGCCGAAATAATAGTGCAGCATCGCCGGCGTGACACCGGCAGCGCTGGCGATCGACCGCAACGAAGTCGCACCGATGCCCGCAGCCGCGAACTGCCCGATCGCCGCATCCAGCAGTCGTGCCCGCATATCGGGTTCGTCGGTGCCTGGTGGTCGACCGGCGCGGCGGCCACACCCGTTCGGCATATGCTGGCTGGATGATGTCATGTGGATAAATTAATTCATCATTTAATTATATGCAAGCGAGATGAATCGACCACGCAAAGTCCGACAGCCTCCTGGCCGAAAGAAGCCCCCCTGTGGTTCTTGCGCGCATTGCGCGTTACTCTCCCGCGTCTTATGACCGAACTCGAACAACGCGACTTCGCACTCGACCCGGAAGACAACGCCCGCCTGGCCAACCTGTGCGGCCCGTTCGACGCGCATCTGCGGGAGATCGAATTGCGCCTCGGCGTGGAGATCAACCATCGCGGCAACCTGTTCCAGGTGATCGGCGATGACGCGGTCACCCACGCCGCCGAGAAGGTATTGCGCGCGCTTTACGTGGTCACCGAGGACGAGTCGCTGAACGGTGCGAAGATCAACCTGCAACTGGCCGAATCCGGTATCGACGCGATCACCGAAGCATCGATCGATGGCACCCAGGAGGTAGTGATCCGGGTCAAGCGCGGCGTGATCAAGGGCCGTGGCGCAAACCAGGACCGCTACCTGCACGCAATCGCCAGCCACGACATCAACTTCGGCGTCGGCCCGGCCGGTACCGGCAAGACCTATCTGGCCGTGGCCAGTGCGGTCGAGGCGCTGGAAGCCAATCGCGTGCAGCGGCTGTTGCTGGTGCGCCCGGCGGTCGAGGCTGGCGAAAAGCTCGGCTTCCTGCCCGGCGACCTGTCGCAGAAAGTCGACCCCTATCTGCGTCCGCTGTACGACGCGCTGTATGAAATGCTCGGCTTCGAGAAAGTCGCCAAGCTGATCGAACGCAACGTGATCGAGATCGCCCCGCTGGCCTACATGCGCGGACGCACGCTCAACGATGCCTATGTGATTCTCGACGAGGCGCAGAACACCACCGTCGAGCAGATGAAGATGTTCCTGACCCGCATCGGTTTCGGCACCGTCGCGGTGATTACCGGCGACGTCACCCAGGTCGACCTGCCGCGCAACACCCGCTCAGGCCTGCGTCAGGCCGTCGAGGTGCTGCGCGGCGTCAACGGCATCAGCTTCACCTTTTTCACCTCGCGTGATGTGGTCCGCCATCCGCTGGTCGCCAAGATCGTCCGCGCCTACGAGGCCTTCGAGCAGAGGGACGAGGCCGACTCGTGACCCGCCGGTCTCCCGTTTCGCCCGTAGGAGCGCACCGTGTGCGCGATGCTTCTGCAGGCCACGGTCAAGAGCATCGCGCACAGGGTGCGCTCCTACAGGTCCATGTCGGTTATGCGGTATCCCGCAAGGGCCTGCCCGCATCGATCAGCTTTCGCCGCTGGGTCGAAGCCGCATTGCGTGGCGCCAGACGACGCAAGCCAGCGGAACTGTCGATTCGTATCGTCGATGCCAACGAAGGCCGTGCCCTAAACCGCGACTACCGCGGCAAGGATTACGCCACCAATGTGCTGTCCTTCGCCGCTGAACTTCCGCCGGGTATCGCCCTGCCGTTGCTCGGCGATCTGGCGATCTGCGCCCCAGTCGTCGCCCGGGAAGCCAGCGAACAAGGCAAGGCGCTTCACGACCACTGGGCGCACCTGACCATCCACGGCGTTTTGCACCTGCTCGGTCACGACCACGTCGTGGAGGCCGAAGCCGACGCCATGGAGCGGCTCGAGACACGCATCCTGTCCCGCCTCGGGATCGCCGATCCGTATCTTGCAAACTGACGCGGACATCGTCTGGCCGCGCATGGATAGCCGTAAAGACGTCCATTCCATAAAGCCATAAAGATCGATCCATTCGCTGGACGATATGCTCACCGCGATCTTTCCGCAGGATGGCTTACATTCCGGAAACGACCCCTCGCGTGAAAGTCAGTTCTTTTTCTTGTGATTCCGATATTAAATCGCACCAAGATTTTTTCTTTTTTACAACAAGAACTAAACCAGAAAGTCGCGCCTCGAGGGGCGAGACAGCAGATATTCATGCCAGCTCGTCTATCTCTTGGCTCGCGTTCGGCATGACTCATTGCGGCTGTACCCAGTAGGCATGACCACATCTGACCCGCCTGCGAGCCGTAGTTGCCCGGACCACGAAAACTCACCCCTCAACTACATCCCACGGAGGGACCGTCCCTTGGCTTGCCATGCAGGTCGGGGCGACTGGAACGTTCCGTAACGTACGTAATTGATAAAGGCGACTATCCGTGAAACCCGAACTGCAACCCACCGACCGCTTTCATCCGGCCACTCGGCGCACCACCCTGGTCAAGCCGAAGCGAAAATCCGGACTCGCACAGATACCCCGCATGGCCGGGTACCTGTTCATGGCGTTTCTCGCCTGGCTACTGTTCTCCACCTTGCTCAAACCGTGGATTTCCACCAAGGCAACCCGGGCCATTCTGGATGCGCCAGCGATTCTGATTACCAGCCCGATCGCCGGCACCGTCACCGCCCTGCATGCGCAAAGTGGCGACGCGCTGAAACCCGGTCAGACGGTCGCCGTGGTGAAAAACACCACCGTCGCCCGCGACGCCCTGACCTCCCTGCTTACCCGGCGACTCGAACTGCAAAGTCATGCCGAGGACCTCAAGGACCGTATCCAGGCCAATCAGCGCATGCTTGGCTATATCGACAGCCAATATATGCAATACCACAACGCCAGCCTGACCCAGCTTCGCAGCGCCGACGCCAGCCTGCGCGCACAGCAGGACGCCGCCGCAGCGAAACTCGAGGGGCTCAGCACCGAATTCTGGCGCACCGTGGCACTGCACCGTGATGGCGCGGTCAGTGCGGCGGCTGTCACCGCGGCGCGGGCAAAGATGGACGCGGCGCAGAGTGAGAAAGACGCACTCGAACAGAACACGCAGAGTCATGGTGCCATCATCAATGCCGCCGAGCACGGCGTCTACGTATCCGCGGACCAGGCCGGAAACAGTCTCCTGCCCCAACTCGCACACCGGCGCGCAGACTTGCAAAACAGCATCCAAAACGAGCAAGCCGAAGCGGATGCGCTGAATAGCCAACTTGGCGACCTGAATCGGTTGATCGACAAGGAGAAGCAACGGGTACAGACACTGTCGGATTACGACATCAAGGCCTACGCCTCGGGCACCGCCCAGGAAATCGTCGCCCCGGTGGGAACCCAGGTCACCGCCGGCGCCACCCTGGTACGCGCCACCGACTGCAGCAAGTCAGGCGTGGTCGCTGTGTTTCCCGCACGCATGGCGCCGCGCCTGGACCGTGGCACCAGGCTCGTGGTGCAGGTAAGCGCTGCACAAGGGCCGCTCGGAGCGCACATCACCCAATTGCTGCCCTCAGCCCCTGAAGCAGTTCAGCGCGGCTATGCCGCACCGTTCCCCTACGCCGAGGATGGCTCGGTCTACGCACTGGCGCAGTGGGACGCGGACACGCCGCCACGACTCGCGGCCGAAGCATGCGCGCCAGGGCGGTCGGTCGTGACCAGCCTCCGTTAAAACCCTCAGGAGAATCCTGCCATGCAAGCACGACTTAGCTTGGCGGCGTGCATTGGATTGACGGTAGCCCTGCTGCCACCAGTCCGTGCAGCCCCACCAGCGTCACTTCCGCAACAGCAGCTTGAACAGCAAAGTTGCAGCGCCCTGGTGAAGGCTGCCAAGGCCATACCCGGCACCGGCCCGATGTTGCTGTCGAGCTATCCCGGCCTGAATGGCGATGACAAATGGCGCGCCTTGCAACACGTCGCCTTCGTCTACGACAACGCGCTGGCCGGCATCGCGCTGACCGCGTGCGGCGACACGGCCCAGGCGAGACGGATCGCCGACGCCCTGTTGATCGCCGCAGCCCACGACCCCGGCTTCAAGGACGGACGTCTTCGAAACGCCTACCGCGCCGGCGCGATCCAGGGCACCAAGGTGGCCCTGCCTGGCTACTGGGACACCCACGGCAACTTCTGGAACCAGGACGCCTACCAGGTAGGTACGGCCACCGGTAACGTCGGCTGGGCAGCCTTGTTGCTGCTGACCGTCTACGAAAAAAGCCACGACCCCCGTTACCTGCAGGGCGCACTCGCCCAGCTTCGCTGGGTCCGTACCCATACCCTCGGCAAAAACGCACCGGAAGGGTATGAGGGCGGCGTCTTCGGCTATGACAATGCGCAGCGCACGCAGCACTGGAAGTCGACCGAACACAACATCGACATCTACGCCGCGGCCCGCTGGGCTCTCACCTATCACCCCGACCCCCAGTTGGCCGGGCAGGCGCGGATCGCCGGAAGCTTCGTGAAGTCGATGTGGAGTGCCAGCCAGCATCGTTTCTATATCGGCACCCTGGACAACGGCACCACCCTCTCCCGGGAGAAGTCCGGTCTCGATTCGCAAGTCTGGCCACTGCTGGCGTTCCGCCCCACGCCAGCAGGCTGGAGCCAGGTCTGGTCCTGGGTGGCGGCCCAGCATCGCAGCGGCAACGGCTACGGCTATCGGCGTCATCCCGACGGAGTCTGGACCGAGGGCACGGCGCAGGTGGCCGCCGCCCTGCAGGCCGACGGCAAGCCGGTGCCGGCCACCCTGTGGCAACTGTTGGCGGCACAACGCAGTCCTGACGGCATGTTTTACGCCACGCCTCAAGCGCGGATCGGCACCGATCTGGCGATCGGCCCCGATTCGACCCATGCGGATTTCTATTACTACCACCTGCCCCACCTGGGCGCGACCGCGTGGATCGCGCTGGCCGCCACGCGGTGGAACCCCTTCACCGGCGGCTCGGACGATAGCCGGGAGGCTCCGCAATGAATGTCCTCATCGACAACGCGCTGCTGCTCCAGATCATCGGCCTGACCCTGCTGCTGGGAATCCTGCTGGTACGTTTTGGTGATCCCGCCCGCGCGAGCCATCGCCTCGTGTTCGGCCTTTTCAGCGGTGCCCTGCTGGTGCGCTACGCCATCTGGCGAAGCACCCGGACGCTGCCTGATCCCAGCCATGGGTTCGCCAGTGTCTGGGCTTATGTGTTCTACGCCTTTGAGATGATTTCGATCGTCTATACCCTGGGGGCGATGATCGTGATGCTGCGCCGGAGTGACGCGCGCCCGGGGGCGGATGCCGGTGAGGCCCGGCTTCGAGGCGCCGGGGCAGAAGTGCCCGCCGTCGATGTATTCATCGCCACCTACAACGAGGACCTGCAGGTTCTGGAAAAGACCATCATCGCTGCCAAGGCGATCGATTACCCGCACGTCAACGTGTGGGTTCTGGACGATACCCGCCGCGACTGGCTTCGGGAGTATTGCGCGCGACAAGACGTCCACTATGCGCGGCGACCCGACAACAGCCATGCCAAGGCAGGCAACCTCAACAACGGGCTGATGCTGTCGGCACGCTCCACCAATGCGCCTTATATCCTGCTGCTCGACGCCGACTTCGCCCCGCAGAAGAACATTCTCTATCGCATTCTCGGCTTGTTCGCCGAACCCGGCGTCGCCCTGGTGCAGACCCCGCAGTTCTACTACAACGCCGATCCGATCCAGCACAACCTCGGCGCAACCGACAGCTGGGTGGACGAACAACGGGTGTTTTTTGACATCTTTCAGCCCTCCCGCGACGCCTGGAACTCAGCCTTTTGCGTGGGCACATCGTTTGTGATTTCGCGCGCGGCGATCACCGAGGCCGGGGGCTTTCCGACCGGAAGCGTATGCGAAGACATCCATACCACCTACCTGCTGCGCAAGCACGGCTACATCACGCGCTGGTTGAACGAGCGCCTGTCGGTGGGCCTCTCCGCCGAGGGCCTGGTGGAGTACATCAACCAGCGCAGCCGCTGGTGTCTTGGCACGATGCAGGTGGCGCTGCTCGAGGACGGTCCGCTGCGTGGCTCCGGCTACACCTTGATGGACCGGTTGCACTATATCCACGGCATGCTGCACTGGCTGAGCAAGCCGTTCCTGCTGCTGATGCTGCTGGCACCGGTGCTGTACTGGTACTTCGACATCGCGGCGTTCTATACCACCCCGAGCGAGTTCCTGTTCTACGGACTTCCGGCGTTGCTGGGCTTCTGGTGCTACGGTCCGTGGATCACTGAAAAGCGCACCTTGCCGATCTTTACCGAAGTGACGCAGCTGGTCGCCGCCTACGCGGTTACCCGGACCATTGCGGCTGCCTGCATACGGCCGTTCGGCCGTCCATTCAAGGTCACCGCCAAGGGACTTGATCGCAGCAAGGTCGTGGTGCACTGGCGACTCGCCAGCTTCTTCATCGTGCTGATGCTCTGCCTGCAACTCGGTGCCGTAAACGCACTACTGACCGCTTCTCTCAGCGCTGGAACCCTCTTCAACCTGGCCTGGACCCTGGTGGCCCTGGTCCTCGATCTGGCAGCCATCATGGCCTGCGTGGATCTGCCGCGACAGAAACAGGAGGAACGTTTTCCCTTCAGGCGTGCCGCCCGCTGGCGTCACGGGAGGGAGCTGGAGTCCAGTCATTTCATCGACATCTCCCTCAACGGTGCCGCCCTGATGCGTGGGTCGAAGATGCCGTCACCGGGCACGCCCATCGAGATAGATGTTCCCGAAGTTGGCTGGGTTCCGGCGAGGGTGGCACGCCATAGCCGGCGGCGTCTTTGCGTGCAATTTGATGCCGACGAAGCAACCCGTCATCGTCTGATCAGACTGCTTTTCTGCAACACGCCCCACAACATCGCCGTCAAAGCGCGACCGCTGCATGCCTTTGGCCAGTTCCTGCGCCTGGCCGGTTTCGCCTGGCGTCCGATGCGCTGACCCCGGAGAGAATGACATGAAGCCTTTGCTCGTTTCCGCGACCGTTGCCAGTTGCCTGCTGGTGGGATGTTCGATGACCCCCACCTACCACCGGCCCGCGATGCCGGTTCCCGGCAGCTACCCAGACCATGGCACCCCAACCGCCGCCGCAAACCCTGCAGCCGTGACACCCGTCAGCTGGCATCACTTCTTTCGTGACCCGGTACTGCAACAGTTGATCTCGATCGCCTTGCAGAAAAATCGCAGCTTGCGAGTAGCTGCCGCGAACATGGCGGCGGCACGCGCCGACTATGGGATGTCCCGCGCCGACTTGTTCCCGCAGATCGGCCTACAAGGTTATGCCGGACGGCAACGCTTGCCGGCCATGGTGCAACAGCCGGGGAACGGCACGCTCGGCCCGTTGCAGAACAATCGCACCGAAGCGTCCACCTTCAACACCTATCAGGTGCAGGCCGGGATGACCAGCTACGAGCTCGACTTTTTCGGCCACCAACGCGCGATCACGCACGAGTCAGCCAAGCTGGCCAAAGCCAGTAGCGCCGACTATCAATCCGCACGCATGGCCCTGATCGGCGAAGTCGCCAATGCGTACCTGGCGCTCAATGCCGACCGCGCGTTGCTGCAACTGACGCAGCACACCCTCGCGGACCAACAGCGACACGCCAGCGTGATGAAGAAGGCCTACGCCGATGGCGGGGTGTCGGAGTTCGACATGCGGCGCTCGCAAACCCAGGTGAATGCGGCACAGGTGGATCTCCAGGAAGTGCAGATGCGCATCGCCAAGGACATCGATGCCATGGCGGTATTGATCGGTCAGCCGCTGCCGGCAGGTTACGACACACCCAGCGCGTGGAAGGCACCGTTGTTGACCGATGTGCCGGCCGGGTTGCCTTCCGGTTTGCTCGATCGCCGGCCCGATATCGTCGCCGCGGAGGAACGCCTGCAGGCCGCCAATGCGGATATCGGCCGGGCACGCGCCGCTTTCTTCCCCAATATTGCCCTGACGGCAGTGCTGGGCACCTTGAGTGGCAATCTGGCAGGACTTTTCCAGGCAGGATCGGCCGCGTGGAACGGCGCGGCTTCCGTCTCGATGCCGTTGCTGGACTGGGGCAAGCACAAGAACGACCTTTCCGGCAGCAAGGCACGTTTCAACGGGGCCGAAGCAGCCTACGAGGGCACAGTGCAGGAAGCATTCCGCGAAGTGGCCGATGCGTTGGCCGTGCGCGACCATATCGTGCCGGAGCTGCACGCCCAGCGGGCCCTCGTCGACCAGGCCAAGCACGTCTATGCCATTTCGCGCGTACGCTTCAAGAGTGGGCTTGACGACTACATTGCCACCCAGGACGCGCAACGCTCGCTGTATGCCGCGCAACAGAAGCTGATCGGCCTCGAGCTCGATCAGGCAGTCAACCAGGTCAACCTGTACAAGGCACTCGGTGGCGGTTGGGGCGGCATGTCCAGGCCGGTAGCGACCCAGGCAGCGGCACGCAACGTCGCCGGCGCAGCCCGTTAGAGCCCATCTCGGGTTTACTGTAGACTGCGTCCTTCAGTCCATAACACTGCACCCGCAGCACATGAACGACGACCCTGGCAGTACCAGCGGCCCGGCTCACCGTACCTGGTGGGACAGACTGGGCCACATGTTTTCCGGCGAGCCACGCAACCGCGAAGAATTGATCGAGGAATTGCGTGCTGCACAAACCAACGGACTGCTGTCCGTCGACACCCTGACCATGGTCGAGGGTGCGCTGAAGGTGACCGAGCTGGACGTCGACGACGTCATGGTCCCCCGTGTACAGATCGTGATGCTGGCCGCCGCCTCGCCGTTGGCCGACATCCTGGCGACCGTGGTGGAATCCGGTCACTCGCGCTTCCCGGTGCATGGCGACGACAAGGACGAGATCCTCGGCATCCTGCTGGCCAAGGATTTACTGAAATTCTTCGCTGCCGCCGAGCATTTCGACATCCGCGCGATCCTGCGTCCCGCCGTATTGATTCCCGAATCGATGCGACTGAACGTATTGCTCGCCGAATTCCGCCTGTCACGCAACCACATGGCGCTGGTGGTCGACGAGTACGGTGGCGTCGCGGGGCTGATCACCATCGAGGACGTGCTCGAGCAGATCGTCGGCGAGATCGACGACGAGCATGATGACGAGGAAGAGCCCGAACTGATGCACGAGCAACCCGGCGGCGACTGGCTGGTCAGTGCACTGACCCCGATCGCCGATTTCAACGAACGGGTCGAATCGTCATTCCCGGACGAGGAATACGACACCGTCGGTGGCATGGTCACCTCGGAATTCGGCCACCTGCCGGAGGTCGGCGAGGAAGTCGCCATCGGCAGCTACCTGTTCCAGGTCACCGAAGCCGACGACCGCCGCGTGCAGCAATTCCGCGTCGCCCGAAGCCCCTCGTAGGAGCGCGCCCTGTGCGCGATGCTTTTACGCGGGTGCAGGCAAAGAACATCGCGCACAGGGTGCGCTCCTACACCAGCCCGTCGATGAGTCGCATGAATCTGATCAGCCGCACCATCATCCTGTCCGCATGGCTCCTGCTGGTCGCCATCGCACCAGCTCACGCCAGCGTCGCCAACGCGCCCGGCGCCGATCTCGACGTTTCGCTGGTCACTTACGGCCCCGGAAAAATCTACTGGGAGCGCTTTGGCCACGATGCCATCGAGCTGCGCGACCGCGTCTCGGGGCAGGCGATCAACTTCAACTACGGCGTGTTCGACTTCAACCAGAAGCATTTCTTCCTCAACTTCGCCCGTGGCCACATGCGCTACATGATGGACGCCGAAGCCACCGCGGGCGAGGAGGCCTACTACGCGCAGGCAGGCCGCTCGGTCACCCGCCAGCGCCTCGCGCTCACGCCGCCACAGGCTGCCGCGTTGCGCGATTTCCTGTTGTGGAATCTGCGCCCGGAAAATGCCGGCTACAACTACGACTACTACGCCGACAACTGCACCACGCGCGTACGCGACGCGCTGAACAACGCCCTCGGCGGTATCCTCGAGACCCAGCTCAGCGTCCAGCCGGGCGGCATGACCTACCGCCAGCAGACCGACCGCCTGATGAGTGCGCAACCGTGGCTGATGCTGGCGATGGATCTGGGCCTGGGGCCGTATGCCGACCAGCCTCTGAACGCCTGGCGGGAAAGTTTTCTGCCGATGGTGCTGCAAGCGCAATTGGGGCGGATACGGGTCAGCGACGGTCATGGCGGATCGCAGCCGCTGGTACAGCGCGAACAGTTAATCTCGGCCAACCGCCTGCAGCCACCGCCGGCATCCCCACCCGACCTGCAATGGCCACTGGGGCTGGCCGGACTGGCACTGGCTGGTGTGCTCGTGCTTACCCGGCGTCGATGGCCGATGGGTCACGTCCTGATCGGCAGTCTGTACTTGCTGTGTGCCGGCATCGTCGGTCTGCTGCTGCTGGCCTTGTGGACGCTTACCAGCCATCACGCGGCATGGGCCAACGCAAACCTCCTGGTGTTCAATCCGCTGGCATGGCTGCTGCTGCCGGCGCTGTGGCGTGCACGCCGCGGCATTGCCCCATCACGCTTCGCCGACAGCCTGTTGCTGCTGCAACTGCTGGCGATGCTGATCGCCGTGCTGTTGCACCTGCTACCCGGTACCGTGCAGCAAAACCAGCCATGGCTGTTGTTCGCCCTGCCCTGTTGGCTCGCGCTTGCCTGGGGCCTGCGTCACCAGCGTTGAAACCCTGGGGCAAAACGCAACGGCGGGCCGCGCCCGCCCTACCCGGGCCGAGTACGTCACGTAGGGCGCACACCGCGCGCCAACCTACCACCCTCGAAACCACGGCGATCCGTGCCCACCCAACGGCACCGAACACTCGCGTAGGGCGCGCACTGCGCGCCGACACACCACCCTCAAAGCCACGGCAATCCGTGCCCACCCCACCGGCACCGAACACTTGCGTAGGCCGCGCACCGCGGGCCGACTCACTCACCGCCCTCGGAGCAGGATGAAGCGCCGGAGCGCACACGGCTCGGCACCGACCCACTCGATTGCCCGATCTCCCCCCGCCGGGCATCATGAGTCGATGGACCTGAACACGACCTCTGAACCAGCCACCGCCGTGACCGACCAGCCCATGGTGGTCAACTGCATCGCCTACCACAAGGATGGCAAACGCATCGGCGACATCACGCTGGACGCCATCAGCGACACCCTGGCCCAACCGGACACCTTCGTGTGGGTCGGATTGCACGAACCGGACGAAGCCCTGCTGGAAAAACTGCAGGAGGAGTTCGGCCTGCACGATCTGGCGATCGAGGATGCCCACAACGCCCATCAGCGCACCAAGATCGAAACCTACGGTGACTCGCTGTTTCTGGTGGTGCAGACCGCCCAACTGGTCGAGGGGCACCTTGCCTTCGGCGAGACCCATATCTTCCTGGGGCCACGCTACCTGGTCACCGTGCGTCACGGCGCCTCGCTGTCCTATGCGCCAGCCCGGCGAACCTGCGAACACACCCCGGAGCTGCTCGCGCTCGGGCCGAGCTACGGCCTGTATGGCGTGCTCGATTTCATCGTCGACAACATGTCGCCGATCATCCGCGACTTCCGCGAAGAACTGCAGCAACTGGAAAAGGACATCTTCGCCGAAACCTTCAACCGTGACACGGTGCGCCGTCTTTACGACATGCAGCATGAGCTGATGCGATTGCGCCTCGCCGTGGCACCCTTGCAGGACATCATCAGCCAGCTGGTACGACTGCACCCGAATCTGATTCCCGACGAACTGCGGGCGTATTTCCGCGACGTCTACGACCACGTATTCCGCGTCAATGAATCGATCAGCGCAATGCGCGAGATGCTCGCCGCGGCGATCAGCGTCAACCTGTCGCTGGTCAGCTTCGGCCAGAACGAAGTGATGAAAAAACTCGCCGGCTGGGCCGCCATGCTCGCCGCCCCTACCCTGCTCACCAGCTGGTACGGCATGAACTTCACCCACATGCCCGAACTCAGCCAACCCTGGGCCTACCCCGCCATGATCACACTGATGGTGGTCGTAGTCGGCGGCATCTTCTTCCTGCTGAAACGCTCGAAATGGCTCTGAGCGAAGCCCTGTAGGAGCGCACCCTGTGCGCGATAGCTCTGCCCGCCTGTAGGAGCGCACCCTGTGCGCGATAGCTCTGCCCGCCTGTAGGAGCGCACCCTGTGCGCGATGGCTCTGCCCGCCTGTAGGAGCGCACCCTGTGCGCGATGGCTCTGCCCGCCTGTAGGAGCGCACCCTGTGCGCGATAGCCTTTCGTCACGTGACGAAGAGCTATCGCGCACGACCGAAGGAAGTCCCCTTTTGTGGACAGGGTGCGCTCCTACACGTCATCGGGTGGTTTTCTGCTGGCACGCTTGTCTTCGATCACCCATATTTTTGGGATGAAAGACACCGCAGGCCATCGGGCACTCCGCAAGGGTCGCCTCTCGCTGCCAGGGTAGATCTACCTGTTGACGAGCGTCACCGCAGACCGCGTCCCGTACTTCCTGGAGCCGGAGTTCGCCCGCACAGCCTGCCGGCTGATGATGGAATCCCGGACATGGGGAGATGCGAACGCATTGTGCTGGGTATTGATGCCAGATCACTGGCACGGCCTGATCGCACTCGGCGAGCGCGATGACCTGTCGACTATCATGAATCGCTTTAAATCCCTTGTCAGCAAGCGGCTCGGACACGGCATGAAGAAACCTTGCATCTGGGCACGCGGTTTCCACGACCACGCACTGCGCCATGACGAAGATCTCCCCACGACAGCGCGCTACATCATGGCCAATCCCGTACGTGCAGGCCTCGTCGAACACGTGAACGACTATCCCTATTGGAACGCCACGTGGCTGTAGGAGCGCACCCTGTGCGCGATAGCCTTTCGTGATGTGGCGAAGAGCTATCGCGCACGACCGAAGGAAGTCCCCTTTTGTGCACAGGGTGCGCTCCTACGCAAAACCGTTGCCGTCCCGAACGTCGGCTCAGTTTGACCCTGCTTTTGGCGCATCCTTGGCCGTCCATTTTTTCAGCCACGCATTCACCGTGTCGTGCCATTGCACGCTGTTGTGGGGTTTCAGCACGAAGTGGTTTTCGTCGGGGAAGGTCAGGAACTCGCTGGGGATACCACGGCGCTGCAGCGCGGTGAAGGCACCCAGCCCCTGGGTGATCGGAATGCGGAAGTCGTCGCCGCTATGCACCACCAGCATCGGGACGCGCCAGTCCTTTACGTGGTCGACCGGGTTGAAACGCTCGTAGTTCGCCGACTGCGCCCACGGGGTGCCGCCGTTTTCCTTTTCCTCGAACCACAGCTCGTCGGTGTCGTAATACATCGCGCGGGTGTCGAACACGCCGTCATGGTCGACGAAGCACTTCCACGGGCGATTCCACACACCGGCCATCCAGTACACCATGTAGCCGCCATAGCTGGCACCGAGTGCGCACGCGCGATGGCCATCGAGGAAGCTGTACTTCGCCAGCGCCGCCTTCCAGCCCCGCTTCAGATCCTCCAGCGGCTTGCCGCCCCAGTCACCGGAGATCGAATCGGTAAACGCCTGGCCATAGCCGGTGGAACCGTGGAAGTTCACCGTCACCACGGCAAAGCCCTGCCCGGCGTAGGTCTGCGGATTCCAGCGATAGCTCCAGCCGTTGCTCATCGCACCCTGCGGCCCGCCGTGGATGATGAAGGCGACCGGATATGTCTTGCCCGGCTGGTAGTTGGCCGGCTTGACCACGTAGCCCTGCACGCTCTGGTCATGCCAGCCGGGAAAGCGGAAAAACGCGACGTCACCCATCTGCGCCTGCTTCAGGTCGGCCGCATTGAAGTGGGTCACTTGCGCCAGCTCGCCGCCGCTGCCATCGAGGGTATACAGGTCGGCAGGGTGTTTCAGGTCGTCGCGCGCCAGCAACAGCTTGCCGGCTGCCCGGGAGTAACCGGTCACCGTGCCATCGCCGGACAGCCGCGTCACCTTGCCATCGGCAACCTGGATCGCAAACAGCGGGTGCTGACCCTCGTCATCCGCGGTGGCATACAAGGTCTTGCCGTCGGCGGAAATCGACAGATCGCCGGGCGAACGATCCCAATGCGGGTCCACCTCGCGGGTAATGCCGGTCGCCAGATTCCTGGCCATGATCGCAAACCGGTCGGACTCGAAGCCCGGCGTCTTCATCGCCAGGTAGTACAGCGTCTTGCCATCCGGCGACGGCACCGGGTAGGCGTCCCACGCCTTGTTGGCCGCGGTGAGGTTTTTCGGCAGCGCGGAACCATTCACCGGCACCTTGTACATATCGAAATTGGTCGACCACGGCTCGGTCCGGCCTGCAATGCGCACATCGAAGTAGACACTCTGGCCATCCGGCGAAAACGCAAATTCGCTGGCGTCGCCAAACGGCTTGCTCGGCACATCGCCATCGATGCCTCGGCTCAACAGGGTCGGCTCGGCGGGCAACTGGCCATGCGGATCAAAGCGCGCGACAAACAGCTGGTTGCGCCGCCCGTCGGCCCAGGTATCCCAGTGCCGCACAAACAGCTTGTGGTACAGCGTGCCACTGGCCTTGTCCTGCTTGCGCGCCTCGATGCGTTGCTCGGTGCACGCCAGCGTGGCGCAATCGGTAAACACCTGATACGACAACAGCACACGCTTGCCGTGCGGCGAAAGCTTGTAGTCGTTGATGTCCAGTACCCCGTGGCTCACTTGTACGCCCGCGGGTATCTGGTCGAGATTGAGGAAACGCCCATGGCCGGTCGCGCCATGAGGCGCGAGATCGAGCTTCCACAGCTGGCTCACCCCGTGGGAAGGCGCCAGGAAATACAGACTCCGCCCATCCGCCGACCACCGTGCAGCACTGCCCTTGTCCACCACCTTCACCGGCCTGGCACCGTTGCCCGCCAGGTCGAGCACATAGATCGCGTTGACACCCTTGTTGGCCGCGTAGTCGGTGCTGCGCACACTGAACGCGGCATAGCGCCCGTCCGGCGACAACTGTGGATCGCTGACCCGATCCATCATCACCAGATCGCGCACGTTGAAGGCATGCGGGCCCGAGGTTTTGACGAAGGTCGTGTCCACGGTGCTACTCGCCAGCGCCGGCGAGGCCACCAGCGCAAGCAGCAGCGCGGCAAGCAGAGGTTTCATGGAAGATCCTTGGCAGGTCAGAGTAGTGACGGTACGTGCCCGCCACGTTGCAGGCAAGCTTTGGCACCCGCGCACGCCGTTCAGGCGCGCCCGTTCGCAAGCGCTGCCATGGCGCCGATCGGCCGCCATCGCGCACGACTGGAGGAAGCCCCCATCGGTGGACGGGGTGCGCGCCCATCGTCCCATCGATCCAGCAAGCCGCAAAACCGGCTCTCGTAGGGCGGACACCGTCCGCCGGCTCCTGCCCGGATCGTCATAGCTAAAGAGCGGCGGACTGTGCCCGCCCTACGCCACACCACAACGTGCGAGGGAAATCACGGCATCCTCCGTGGGGTGGGCACCGTCCGCCCCACCCTTGTCGCCCGCATCGCCACTCCACCACCGATCGTTGCGCGCAAGCCCGGTTCGTTGCGGCGTGGCCTCGACCGGGTGCGCGCGCGCCGGCCCGCCGACGTCGAAACGCTGGCCCACGCCCCCGATCTGCAGGACGTTGTCGTAATCAACCTGAGCCACGCCGTACAGATCTGCGCGATCTTGCACTCCACGCACTCTCAAGCCTGGAGCAACCGGTGCCCGACACGATGGGACAGGCGTTCGACCAACTCGCCGACGCAAGGCACGTCCCCGTTGAGTTGGCATTGCGACTGAAGAAGGCCGTCGGTTTCCGCAATATCGCCGCGCACAACTACGGCGACATCGACTGGACCATCGTGCACGCTATTGCCATCCGGTACCTTCGCGACTTCGGCGCCTTGGCCCGCGCCATCAAGTACCCGACGAACTGAACGGCCCCCGAGATTCCGCGCCCAGCCTTCAACGTTGACTACGGCTCGCTGGTATCAGAGGTGGTGAAAGTATCGAACGCCGTAGCGACACCATCGTCTGCATGCCCGATGCGTAGCTGAGCTGCCCATCGCATACGCAGGAACACCCCAACGCCGCAGATCGCTGATTCGATCCATCATCACCAGATCCCGCACGTTGAACAAATGGGCGTATGACTTGGCACAAACGGTGGTGTTCACGGCACCACCGGCGCTGACTGGCCACCCCAACAGTGTCAGCAACAGTGCGGAAAGAAGAAATCTCTGGTCATTTCCTCAGCGAACGCAAATTACGACGTCACCTCACCATACGAGCCACACTTGAGCCAGGCCCCCCCTTCGCGACGAAGTCCAAGGGCATGAGCAGCCGGATCTGGCTTTGCCTGCGCGGCCAGACCAGATCCGGACCGAACGGCACACGATCTGGCGCAACATCCACAACTGTGACGCCAATCACCTGCCGCCTCCGGCCTTGGTGCGAACCGTGCTTTACTTGCATCAACGTGCAATGGGGAAATCCAGCATGCGGCGCCAGCGCTTTAACGCAGGCTTTACCTTGATCGAACTGATGATCGTCGTGGCGATCCTCGCCATTTTCACCGCGCTCGCCATACCTGCGTATCAGGATTACCTGATCCGGGCGCAGGTAGCCGAGGGCATGGTGTTATCCAGCGGCGCCAAGGCGGCAGTCTGGGACTTTGTTTCCAACACTGGAAAATTCCCGCCAAACAACCAAAGTGCCGATCTGGCCACAAGCACGTCCATCACCGGCAGCTACGTGTCCAGCGTCGATGTCACCAACGGCGTGATCAAGATGCTCTACAACGGACCCAAGGCCAATAGTGCGATCAGGCCCAGCACTCAGTATCTGGTGCTGTCGCCGATCAGCCATGCCGGCAGCATCGTATGGACTTGCACATCAAGCACCGTGACGCCGAAATACCTGCCTACCACCTGCCGCTCATAGAACACTTGAACCTGACCCAGGTGGCGGCATCATATGCAACAAACTGACCCGTAACGTCACTATCTGCCCCAAAACGGCCTTTCAAGAACCTCGACTCAGCCCCTCTGGCGGGCCCCGCATCTCAGCACATGGCGCTGTTGCCGGCTTTCGTGACGACTGGCACAATCCAAATGTTCGCATCATGCGGAAATACACCCGCGACAGGTATGGCATGCAATCTGCTTCAGCTGTCGCGAGCTTCCTGGTCGTTCCTGACCATGCGAGTAGGGGTGCCGGTCCACCTAGGGGATTCGGGACTGGGGCTCAGGGGGCATCACACGGTTAGCTAACCAATACAGAGGAACCACCATGAAGAACACGCAGAAAGGCTTTACCCTGATCGAACTGATGATCGTGGTCGCGATCATCGCCATCCTGGCCGCCATTGCTATTCCGGCGTATCAGGATTACCTGATCCGTGCGCAGGTTTCCGAGGGCGCGGTCCTGTCCGATGGAGCCAAGACGGCTGTTGCTGAATTTTACTCAAACCACGGACATTACCCCCTGACCAACCAATCCGCGGGCCTACCCACTAACGCCACATCGATCAACGGTAAATATGTATCCCAAGTTGCCGTCGCCACCGGCGTCATTACCGCCACCTTCAGCGGACCGGGCGTCAACAGCAAGATCAAAGGCGATACCTTCGTTTTGTCTCCGACGGACAATGGTGGCTCGATGAACTGGACCTGCAACAGTACTGCCCACGCACAGACTGTTCCACCCAAATATCTGCCGTCGTCCTGCCGCCCGTAATCAAGACAGACGCTTGGCATTGCCCGAAGGGCCACCGCTGGTGGCCCTTCGTTTTTTCGCAAACCATCTCTTTCGCTGAAACGCAGCATGCCGCCACGTTATCGCTCTGGCCTTCTTCTCCCTGTGCTCGCACTGGTGACGTGGTGGGCTTACGCCCCAGGCCTGCACGGCGGCTTCCTGTTTGATGACTTCGGCAGCCTGCCAGCACTGGGTGCCTATGGCCCGGTAACACACTGGGCCACCTTCTGGCGCTACATCACCTCAGGCACCGCCGATCCCACAGGCCGACCGCTGGCCTTGCTGACGTTTCTGCTTGACGCCCACAACTGGCCCGCCCCCCCCCTTCCCTTCAAGCGCACCAACCTGATTCTGCACTTGGCCAACGGTGTACTGCTGTATGCGCTGCTGGCCCGTCTGGGCGATCTATTGTCAATCGACGCACGCCGCGTACGCCTGGCCGCCTTGCTGGGCTGCAGTCTGTGGTTGCTGCACCCGCTATTGGTTTCTACCACGCTTTACATCGTTCAGCGCGAAGCCATGCTGGTAGCGACCTTCGTGATGAGCGGATTGCTGGCATGGCTGCACGGTCGCCAGCTAGTGCTTGAGGGTCGGCTGAAAGCCGGCTCGCTATGGAGCCTGTTGGGCTTGGGTGGTTTCACGCTACTCGCCACGCTGTCCAAGGCAAACGGCGTACTGCTGCCGCTCTACGCCGTGCTGATCGAACTGATTGTGCTGATACCGCGACGGCCCATACCTGACGGTACGGCGCGGCGCACACATCAGATCATCATGATCACCTTGGGGGTTATTCCTGCTGCCACCGTGCTGGGCTACATATTATGGACAGCGGTGCATGGCCTTTGGCTCGGCGGTCCCGTCGGCGTCCGTCCCTGGAGCATCGGCCAACGCCTGTTGACCGAGCCGCGAATATTGCTCGATTACCTCAAGATGCTGTGGCTGCCGCGGCCGTTTTCCAGCGGGCTGTTCAATGATCAGTACATCGCGTCGACGTCATGGCTGCATCCGAGCACCACGTTGCCATCGATACTCGCCGTGTTCGCCCTGATCGGAGGTGCCTGGTGGCAACGGCGGCGACACCCTGCACTGGCGCTGGCGGTGCTGTTTTACTTCGCCGGACAGTTGCTTGAATCCAGCTCGATTCCGCTGGAACTGTATTTCGAACACCGCAATTACACGCCAGCCCTGCTGATGTTCTGGCCACTTGGCCTATGGCTGGCCGACACCCGGCAAATGCGCTGGCTCAAGGTTGCGCTGATGCTGGCACTCCCCATCACGTTGGCTGGCATGACGCATGCCCGCACCGTGGTATGGGGCAATGTGCAAACGCAGGGGTCGATTTGGGCGCGTATCAATCCGGCGTCGCCGCGTGCTCAAGCGAATGTTGCTGAGATCGAGATGTACCAGGGCCACGCGAAAACGGCGGCACGAAAGTTGAAGCTACTGCTGGCCATCCAGCCCGATCAGGCGCAGCTTGCGTTCAATTTGATCAATGCCCGCTGTCTGTCAGGCGGCGTCAATCCCACGGATCTGAAGATCGCCCGCACGGCAATGCTGCACACTGCCAATACCGGCACCTTGTTTATACGCTGGTTCGACCGGGTGCTGCCGCTGGCCACAACGGACCACTGTCAAGGCCTGACGCCGTCGGCTTTGCTGGAATTGATCAATGCCGGTTTGAAGAACCCGAAACTGGCGACTGCCGGGCCGCAGCAGGATATGACTTATATGCAAGGCCGCATCGCGTTGGCACAACACGACCCTGATACCGCACTGGCGGATTTTGTCCGCGCACTTGATCTTCTACCGCATCCGGGCATGGCACTGGAGGCGGCAGCCACATTGGGACAATACGGATACCCTGAACAAGGTTTGCGCTTACTTGATCACTACCAGCACATACCCCAGAAGGCAAAACCCATGAGTCTCAACATGGTCACTCTCCACGACTGGGTGCTTACCCGGCAAAATTATTGGCCGAACGAAGTGGCCCGGCTGAGCAAACAGCTGATGCTCGACGCAAACACTGACAGCGACAATACTGCACGCTCGAATTCAGCTCAGAAAACGACCCACTGATGCGCTCTCCCCTGCGATCATCCTTCCACCTGCTTCTGCTTGCTGTGGCATTCATGGTCACCACGGCGGTGTACTGGCCCGGCCTCTACGGCGGCTACCTGTTCGACGACTACCCCAATATTGTCGATAACCAAGGCGTACAGCCCAAGCATGTAGATGTAGCCACGTTAGTCACGGCGGCGTTGTCTTCGCCCTCGAGCGAATTCAAGCGCCCGCTTGCCTCCTTGAGCTTCGCCGCCAACTACCTCGCCACCGGTCTCAACCCGTACTGGATGAAGCTGACCAATCTGGTCATTCATCTGTTGAACGGCCTGCTGGTTTTTCTGCTTGCCCGCGCCCTGCTGTGTTCGGCGCCTGTAGGAGCGGTCCCTGTCCACAAGAGGGGGCCTCCTTCGGTCGTGCGCGATTGTTCTCCGATAGACGTAGAGTTTTCGCGCACAGGGTGCGCTCCTACAGGGAGCCGCATCGGCATCGTTGCCGCGTTGATCGCCGCTGGCTGGATGTTGCTGCCGATCAATCTCACCGGGGTGTTGTATGTCGTGCAGCGCATGGAGAGCATGGCCAACCTGTTTGTACTGGCGGGGCTGATCGGTTACGTCGCCGGGCGCCGGCGCATGCTGGGACTTTCGAGCACCCACACGCCTGCGGAAGGTGAACCGAACGACCCGAGACACCGACCGCTGACATCCAGCCGCGGCTTCCTCCTCTGCCTGTTCAGTATTACGGTACCCACCGTGGTCGGCATCCTGGCAAAGGAAACCGCAGTAATGCTGCCATTGTATGCATGCTTGGTCGAATGGGCGCTGTTCGAGTTCAGGACGCCACGCCTTGGTCTGTCCGATATCGGCGCTCCCATGGCATGGGATGGAGGCCTCGATCAACCCGGGAGTCGCTTGCATCACCCGGAGACAGCGCGACTGAAGCCACGGCCAAAGAATACACCGAAGCCGCCGCGGGATCGGCGGATCATTGCGCTGTTTTTGCTGGTACTGGTGTTGCCGATGGTGCTGGGACTGGCGTGGCTGCTGCCGGGCATCTTGACCCCGGAAACCTGGGCCACGCGTGACTTCACCCTCGGTACGCGTTTGCTCAGCGAGGCGCGCATCGTCGTCGATTACATCGTCTGGACGTTGCTGCCAACACCGCATGCGCTGTCGTTCTATCACGACAATTTTCGCATTTCGACCGGCCTGCTGACCCCGTGGACCACCCTGGCCAGCATCGTCGCACTAGTGGCCTTGATCACCTCGACTTTCTGGCTGCGCAAACGTCGACCGTTGGTGGCACTGGGCCTGGCGTTGTTTCTGGGCTGCCAGTTACTCACCGGCACCATCATTCCGCTGGAGTTGATCTACGAGCACCGCAATTATTTCGCCAGCTTCGGCCTGATGCTGGCCGTGATCCCGTTGCTCGCTGCGCCTCGCGTCACCGTAGGAGCGCACCCTGTGCGCGAAATGCCATCGCGCACCGGGTGCGCTCCTACAAATGCTGCGGTCGATGGCCTGCCGATGGCCTTGCCACGCTACGTTTTACTCGGCGGACTCATGCTGGTCTGGACCGCGCTGACGGCACTCACAGCCTACGCCTGGGGCAACCCGCTGCGACTGGCAGAAGACCTGGCTGCCCGCTCACCCCAGTCACCGCGTGCCGAATACGAACTGGGTCGCACCTACATCATCTACTCGCACTACGATCCAACCTCGCCCTTCACCAAGCTGGCTTATGCGCCGCTGGAAAAAGCCGCGGCCCTGCCCGATGCATCGATCCTGCCCGAGCAGGCACTGATCTTCATGAACTCGCGCATGCACCTGCCGCTGAAAGAAAAGTGGTGGAACAGCATGATCACCAAGTTGAAGGCTCGCAAGCCCGGCGTGCAGGACGAAAGCTCGCTCGGCGCCCTGACCCAATGCGACCGCGAGCACCACTGCGACTTGCCAAAACAACGCATGGTCGAAGCCTATCTGGCTGCATTGTCGCATCCAGATCCGAATGCTCGACTGCTGGCAATGTACGGTGACTATGCCTGGAACGTGTTGGATGATCATGCGTTAGGTGAACGCATGACTGCCGATGCCGTAAATACTGCGCCGAACGAACCGGCTTACCGCATTACCCTGGTGCGAATGCTGGCGGCGCAGGGGCGTAAAGCCGAGGCTCATGTCGCACTGCAAGGCCTGCAGCCGCTTGATATCGGCGGGCGACTAGACACCAGCTTGAAGGAGTTGCGGGCATTGCCGGGGATGCAATAGCAGAGAACCAGGATCAGCAAGTGTCACCCGGGAACCTGCAACCAGATACATTTCTGACGATTGCGTTACGCTTGATCCAAAAGACGGGATCGATCTTCAGGGACTAACCTACCGTGCCAACCAAAATCATACGCAGCGAGGCCGACCTGGCTATCAATGGCGCACCGCCAGCCTTCGAGAAACCGCTGCACGTCGGCCGGCCTAACATAGGAAACCGCGAAGCCTTCCTTCAACGCGTAAACCAGATCCTCGACAACCAATGGCTGACCAACAACGGCCCGATGGTCCAGGAATTCGAGCGACGTATCGCTGCACACCTTGGCGTCAAACATTGCATTGCCATGTGCAACGGCACCGTCGCGCTGGAGATCGCCATCCGTGCACTGGGGCTGGAAGGCGAAGTCATCGTGCCGTCATGGACCTTCGTGGCCACCGCCCACGCGCTTTACTGGCAGGGCATCACGCCGGTGTTTGCCGACATCGACCCCACCACGCACAACCTCGATCCCGCCGCCGTCCGACGCATGATTACGCCGCGTACCACCGGCATCATTGGGGTGCATCTGTGGGGCCGGGCCGCGCCGATCGATGAACTGCAAACCATCGCCGACGAGCATGGACTGAAGCTGCTGTTCGATGCGGCCCACGCATTCGGCAGCACATACAAAGGCCAGACTATCGGCCGATTCGGTGCATGCGAGGTGCTCAGCTTCCACGCGACCAAGTCGTTCAACACGTTCGAGGGTGGCGCCATCGTCACCAACGATGACGAACTAGCCGAGACAGCGCGTCTGATGCACAACTTTGGCTTCAGCGGCTACGACAACGTCATCCATCCCGGTACCAACGGCAAGATGATCGAGGTGTGTGCGGCGATGGGGCTGACGAACCTGGACTCACATGCCGAGGTGATCGAGGGCAACAAGCACAACCACGCGGCGTACACCGCAGGTCTTGCCAATGTCCCGGGCATCACGGTGCTGGCATACGATCCCTACGAACAGAACAGCCATCACTATGTCGTGCTTGAGGTCGCCGAGAAGTGCGTCGCAACGCGTGACAAAGTTGTCGCGGCCCTGCAGGCTGAAAATGTACTGGCTCGGAAATATTTCTGGCCAGGCGCGCACAAGATGAAGCCTTACCGGGATCTCTTCCCGCATGCCAGTGTGATGCTGACAAACACCGAGCGACTAGGCGCATCAGTGATCGTTCTTCCCAGTGGAATGGCCATGACCGAAGAGGCAATCCAAATCTGTTGCACTATTATTCGCACTGCTGGAAACACGTGACATGGCATCCACATACCACGCCACTGGAGGCGACGAGGTCCTGAAGCAGGCCGACGTCTTGTGTGAGCGCAGAGTGCTCGTTTTTCCAGCTGGTACCGAAATTGGCATGGAGATCTTCGCGGCGCTGCGTGGTTGTCGCAACATCAAGCTCTTCGGCGCGGGCGACGATGTCTCCAATCACGCTCGATTTGCCTACCGTGAGTACTATGTCGTTCGCAATGTCCATTTGGATGGGTGGCTTGAAGACCTCATATCCATTTGCGCCCGCCTCCAAATCGGCTACATCTTCCCAGCCCACGACGACGCGGTTGTCGCCCTCAGCGAAGCACGTGAACACATCGGAGCGGTCATCGTCACGTCACCTCCGGATGCTTGCCTCACGACCCGATCCAAATCGCAGACATACCGCAAGCTCGGTAAAATCCTGCCTGTCCCCCGCATCTACAACAGCGCGTCCGAGGTGATGAGCTATCCCGTGTTTGTGAAGCCAGACCGTGGCCAGGGTTCAAGAGGTGCGCAGAGGATCGATTCCAACGAACAATTGGAAGTAGCACTCAAGGTTGACGAGGAAATGATCATCTGCGACTACCTTTCCGGCGACGAGTACACCGTCGATTGTCTTTCATCGGCTCAGCAGGGATTACTCTTCGCCGGGGCGAGACAACGGCGCCGGACTCGAAATGGAATCTCCGTCAACACCATCACTGAGAACATCCCAGGCATCTGGGAAATGGCCAGCAAGATCAGCAACGAACTGACACTGCGAGGTGCGTGGTTCTTTCAGCTAAAGCGCGATACAGCCGGAACGCTAACGCTGCTCGAAGTTGCGCCGCGTGTCGCTGGAGCCATGGCAGCGCACCGGGTGTCTGGGGTCAATTTCCCATTGTTGAGTATTCTCGAACAGGACGGAATTCTGTTAAAAGTCACAATCAATCCGGGCACAGTTGAATTGGACCGCAGCCTGCGTAATCGATATTTGCACGACATCCAATTTACCACCGTGTATGTCGATCTGGACGACACCCTCATATGCAATGATGAAGTAAACCTTGATGTTCTCAGGCTTCTGTATTCATGCATCAACCGTCGAAAACCAGTGATTCTGCTCACACGCCATCAAGGTGATTTGACAAGTACGCTGCAGAAATATCGATTGACCAGTATTTTTGATGAAGTTATCCATATCCGCGATGGCACTCCGAAGTCAGCACATATCATGCGTTCAGGTGCTATTTTTATAGACGACAGCTTTACGGAACGCGCAGAGGTCGCACGCGTGTGCGGTATTCCCACATTCGACGCCAGCATGCTGGAAATGCTGATAGAACAGGCTGAACCTCTCAACACGGTCGTTGACTGGAACAAATCAATATGAAAGAGATGGAGTTCCTCGAGCAGGTAGCGCAAAGCTACAAGACCGGCGGCAGCATGCAGGATCAGGTGATAAGGTCCCTCGCGATTAAATCCTTTGCACCCTATATCCCACAGAGCGCGCGGGGCTTGGAACTTGGCTGCGACGACGGCTACATGACGTCGTTGATCGCACCACTAGTAACGCAGCTTTCCGTGGTGGATGGCTCAAGGCATTTCATCGAAATGGCCAAGGCGAGAAGCTTGCCCAACGTGGATTTTACACATTCACTCTTCGAGAACTTTACGCCAACGAAGAGGTTTGATTGCATATTTGCCACCTATGTTCTCGAACATGTACACGACGCAGTGGTGTTGCTCAAACACATCCGTGCGCTCCTTTCAGAAGATGGCAGGCTCTTCGTAGTAGTACCAAATGCCCGTGCGATGTCACGCCAGCTCGCACGTCATATGGGCTTGCTCGACAATTTATTCGCACTAACCACGAACGACCATGATCATGGACATCGTCGCGTCTATGACAGAGCTTTGCTTAGCCGTGACATAGCGAGTGCCGGGCTTGAACAGGTTGCACAGGGCGGCCTCCTGTTCAAGCCATTGGCAGACTTCCAAATGAACCTTCTAATGGAACAGAAAATTCTCGGAAGCGCTCAGATCGATGGCCTTTATCGTATGGGACTCGAATATCCTGACTTCGCGGGTTCAATGTTTTCGATCTGTAAAAATCCGAGTCCTGGTTCTTAGGAATGACGATGGCTACGGCGCATTCTCGATGCGCATAGGTCTACCGGCATCAACGTCACGCGGAAGCGGGAACGTAGCAGGGTTGATATGAGGAACATCAACGAACGCGCGGCCCACGCCGCTTGGTGGAGCACGCTGGAGATCTTGGCACGCTATGGTGTCCAGTTTGTTGTCATGGTGGTGCTGGCTCGCCTACTCAATCCGACCGACTTCGGCCTGATCGCGATGCTGCTGGTATTCACCAGCGTCGGCACGCTGCTGGTCGACTCGGGGTTCGGTGCGGCCCTGATCCAGGGCCAGCAGACAACCACAGACGACGAGACCACGGTCTTCATTTTCACCATGGTTATCGGCATAGTCACCGCCGTAGTGCTGGCACTCAGCGCCCCTGCCATTGCCGCCTTCTTCCACCAAGCCAAGTTGATCGATCTGACCCGGGTCATGGCGGTGGTTTTGCCGCTCGGCGCCTTTGCCGCCGTACCCGACGCCCTGTTGACCATGCGGCTCAACTTCAAGGCGCGTGCACGCGCGGAGGTGATCGCGTCGTTGTGTTCGGGAACGGTGGCTGTGGTGATGGCGCTGCGAGGGTTTGGCGTGTGGAGCTTGGCATGGCAGGGCATCGTTTCGCTTGGTGTGCGCGGACTGCTGCTGTGGTTTTACTCGGGATGGCGGCCACGCGGCCGTTACCGTGGCGCTTCGTTCCACCGCCTGTTCGGCTTCGGTGGATACATGCTGCTCACAGGATTGTTGAACGCCGTCGCGGTGCGCCTGCAATCCTTGTTGATTGGCAAGCTGTTCGACGCGCGCACCCTGGGCTTCTATACCCTTGCCCAGAACACCCAACAAGCGCCCGCATCACTGATTGACGGCATCCTCAAACGGGTTGGTTTGCCGGTCTTTTCCACGATCGCAGCTGACAAAGCCAAGCTGCGCTCTGCTTTCCGTTCGTCACTGCGCATGGCGATGTTCCTGTTTGTCCCTTGCATGGTTGGCATGGCCGTGGTCGCCAAACCGTTGATCACGTTGGTTTACGGTGCACGCTGGGCGCCCGCAGCACCCATTTTGAGCATTCTTGCCCTGAGCGGCGTGCTCTGGCCCATTCATATCCTCAATCTCGCTGCCATTGGCGCCCAAGGAAAGTCCAATCTGCTATTGCGTGTAGAAGTGATCAAGCAGCTCATCGGCATCCTCTTGATTCTGGCTGCCGCGCATTGGAGTCCGCTGGCCATCGCGGGGGCCGTACTTGTCTCCGGCTTTTTTGGCGTTGCGATCAACGCCTACTACTCGAAGAAGTTGCTCGGCTATGGCGCGCTGGCGCAGCTACGAGATCAGTCAGCCACATGTGCTTTGTCGCTAGCGGCAGCCATCGTTGGCTGGGTAATCCTGCACTGGGCACCTCCGGGGCCTGTTTCCATGCTGGGTGCCGTCGCGGCGGCTGCTTTTGTCTATGGTGGGCTAGCCATGCTCACGCGCAACGCCGCGCTGAGCAATTTGCTGACCTTGCTACGCTCACTACGCGTAAAATCCGACACATCAATTTGATGACAGATAGCAACGAAATCGCCGCATGACGCTAGTATCCAACAGCGATAGATCACGTAATAGCTACGAGATCAGCGACCCTTTGGCGCTGAGCAAGCAGCCGGTAGTCAGCGTACTCATGCTTGCCTACAACCACGCCCCCTACCTCGCGCAGGCGATAGACAGCGTGCTGGCACAGCAAATCGACGTGCCGATCGAATTGTTGATTGGCGAAGACTGTTCGACTGACAATACCCGCGAAATCGCGCTGCGATATCAAGCGGAATATCCGGATGTCATCCGGATATTCACGGCTGACACGAACGTCGGCCCTACACAGAATCACCACCGCATCTTGCGGGCCGCACGAGGCGCGTTTCACGCCTATCTCGACGGTGATGACTACTGGCTGCCGGGAAAACTGCTGCGCCAGATCAACTTTCTGCGCGAGCATGCCGGCTGTGCTGCCGTCTTCACCAATGCGCTGACAGTCGACCGGGATGACCACCGCCTCGGTGTGTTCAATGATGTCGGAAACCGGCAGTTCGACCTGAGCGCATTATTGCGTCGGGGGAATTTTCTCAACAACAGCTCAATGGTTTATCGCGCGACGTCTCGCCCGGCACTACTTGGGATTGATACGCCATCAATCGACTATCGCGGGCACCTGATGCTGGCACAAACTGGCTTCGTGGCACAGCTGTCCGAACCACTGGCCACCTATCGTATCGGCTCGGCGAGCTCGATGGTGACGCACGGCAACAACCGTGTTCGGCAACTCTACTGGGAAGCCATCATGAGTGTGCCTCGCGAGTTGATCACGAATGATGACCTTGCCCGCGGCATCGCAGACTTCATGCGCCGAGTATTCTTTCGCGCATTACGCACCCGGCAGACCGCCCTGCTCAAGGAATGGATGCCACGTGCTTTCGCCGCATCACCGTATGGCCGAACCCGAACGAGCGCACTGGCGCTTGGCGCCATCATCCGCATGGCATACAAGGAGCTAATCGGCCGCATCCACAGAAATGGATCCAGTGTGCTGTATCGTCGCTAGCTCCCCACGCAGGAACACGATGAATCTCACCAAACTCGCCAAATACGCACTCGCCGGCTGGCTACCCGGTGGTCGTCGGCAGTGCATAATGTGCGGTCATCGCGTATGGCGTTTCATGCCGTACATGAGTTGCTCACTGGGTGGCCCAGGATTGATGCATGTCATCGACATGATCGGCAGCAACCCCGATCAATTTGAATGCCCTCGTTGCGGCGCCCATGATCGCGAACGGCACTTGTTGATGTATCTGGAGAAGACCGGACTACTGGCGGGCTTTGGCGGCAAGTCAGTGCTCCACTTTGCACCGGAAAAGCGGCTATCACGGCGTATTGCTGCCACCGAACCGACCCGCTACGTGCTTGCCGATCTCTACCCAGGCGCGCCGCAGGTGCAACGTGTGGATATGCTCCAGATGCAATTTGAAAGCCAGTCATTTGACGTGGTCATCGCGAATCACGTGCTGGAGCATGTCGACGATGACCTGAAAGCGTTAGGCGAAATTTACCGGGTGCTCAAGCCTGACGGTTACGCGATTTTGCAGACACCTTACAGCGCAAAATTACATCGCACCTGGCAGGACTCTGGCATCGACGATGACGCGGCACGACTGCAAGCTTACGGCCAAAGCGACCACGTTCGACTGTTCGGGCAGGATATTTTTGCGCGATTCGCGTCGTCAGGCCTGCTGTCGTGCGTCCGACATCACGATGACGTGCTGGCGGACGTGGATGCTGCCACTTGCGGCATCAATCCGAAGGAGCCGCTGTTTCTGTTCCAGCGGCCGGGCGATCCATGACGCTGGGAGCTGCCAGGACTGGCAGGCGTTGCGAACGCCGGCATTTCCGACTCACTTCAGGGTAGGCACACCGTAGCGGCACAACATGGCCAGCTTGCGTGGCAGCAGCACCATGCAGCGCGTGTACCGGCGCAGACTCAATCGACGACCAAGCTGTACCAATTTTCTGCATTTGCGAAGCTGGCCGAGGTTGCTGGCGAGATGGGCAAACGTTGGGGCATAAATCTGCGTCCATATCCGTCGGTCCCAGCTGAGTCCACTGAGTACGGCACCCTCCACGGCGAGCTCGATCAGATGCAGCCCAAGAAGCGGCCACACCACCACGCTCGGAGTGCAAATAAGCATAACCGTGGTCTTGTTCTGCTCGCTCAGCCGTCGTCGTCGGAAGGTACTGCTCAGCCTCCCTGCATCGACGCGATTTCCGCCGAAGCTGGCGCCCTGGCGATGACGATAGCCACTGTCAGGCAGTACCGCTACACCGAAACCACGAAGTCTGGCGGTGCAGCACAGGTACATGTCTTCCGCTATTGAGCCCATCCATTCCGGGAAACCGCCAAGATCGCCCCACAAGGCGCGAGGCAAGAAAAGACACGCCCCAATAACCATTGCCACGTCACGACGGTCGGGATCGAGGTTCGGCACCGGGTTGTAGAACGGGTCGAGCAGACAACCCCGATCAACCAGCACGCCGGTTTCCCAGTCGTACTGAGGCAAGGTCAGGATTCCTGCAGGCGACTGCGCGCGCGCAGCCTCGATCAACGTGAGCAGCGCATTCGGAAGCAGCGCTGCGTCATTGTTCAGCAGCAGGACGAACTCGCCGCGCGCATGCGCGACCATGCGATTGTTGCCGATGCAGAAGCCTGCATTCTCCAGACTCGCCAGCACCTCCACCTGGGGATACCTCACACGCAGCAAGGCAACCGAATCGTCCGTCGAAGCATCATCGTGCACGATGATCTCGATGCTGATGTCGCCGTGCTGAGAAATAACCGAGGTCAGGCAGTCGTCCAGCAAGTCTGCACCATTGTAGTTGGCGATGCAGACGGAGCATTCCGGGTCCTCCGGTCGATTCAGTGCGTGGTGCTGTTCAACCAGGCCCATGTCCGCCTTAGTCCTTCATGCAGGGGCGTTGCAGCCAGGAAA
Organism: Rhodanobacter sp.; assembly: GCA_004298015.1. Classification (GTDB taxonomy): domain Bacteria; phylum Pseudomonadota; class Gammaproteobacteria; order Xanthomonadales; family Rhodanobacteraceae; genus Rhodanobacter. Next base: position 11,086 of record SCSE01000022.1, on the reverse strand, counting down.
TTATATTCGCGCTTCGCTAGGGTAGGGTCCATGACGACGCGTGAAGCATCCACTGCGCGGCTGGTTTCGTAGCTGCAAGACAGCGAGACGCCGGTGACGTCCTGAAGAACATCAAACAGCTCGTTCAAGCTGACACCCACGCCACTGCAAGCGTTGACAACGCGCGCCCCTTTGGGCGTGGGCTTGTGAAGGATCGTCAGCATCAATCTCACCAAGTCGTCGATGTACAGGTAGTCACGCACTGCCGAGCCATCACCCCATACATGCAAGGTTTCGCTGCGCTTGATTTTACCCAGCGCGGCGGGAATGATGCCGAACTCCGCGCGCTCCGGCTGACCCGGCCCATAAACATTGGACGGTCGCACGATCGTTGCCTTTCGCGAGTACTGGTCGCACCAGGCTGAGATGAAATATTCCGCAGCGATTTTGCCCGCGCCATGATAGGAGAGCGGCCGCACCTGCATCGTCTCGTTCGACATGCTGTCACCGGCGGGAGCATAGAGTGCGCCTCCGGATGACAAGTACAGCAGTTCGACATCCGCATGATCCTGCAACACCTCCAAGAACGCCGCAAATGGAAGCAGATTGCCAGTAACGTCTTGGGTCGGGCGACCTGCGGAACTCCCGGGAGTGGAGGTGGTTGCCAGATACACAACCGCGCGACTATTCGCAACCAACGACGCGAAGTCCTTCGGTTCGCGCAACACGCCAATGCGCGTCTCAATGTTGGCGAACTCAAACTGGACGGCGCTGCGACTGACGGCGACCACCTGTTCGCCGTGTTGCGCCAGCGTCCGGACTAATTGCTGCCCGATGAAACCGCCTGCACCCAGAACAATGATCGGGTGCGTCATTCAAGACCTTCCGAGTAGTCGTTTATAGATGCGCACATAGCGCTGTGCGCAATCATCCCAAGTACCGATTTCGCCAGCTACCCAGCGCCGCGCGGCCTCTCCCATGCGTCGATTGGTCAACGTATTCTCCAGTTTGAGGAGGGCTGCGCCGTAGCCATCGGAGTCATCGCACAGCACACCCGTTTCCCCGTCGAAGACAATACCGGCATGCGCCGGCATTCGAGAAGCAATGATGGGAAGACCGGCCGCCATAGCCTCCAGCATAACTTGCGGCCGACCTTCGGCATGACGACTCAGCGTGATTAAACCACAAGCATAGGGAAACCACTCGGACACCAGCTGTTGCGGCGTAACCGGGCCATGGTAATGAACCCAACCCGGCACCTCGACATTCTCCTGCATGGGTCCGAACAAGTGCAATTCGCGAAGCCCATCGCGAAAGAATCTCTCCGACCAATCGAACAACGAGCCGATTTTGTCCGCAGTAAGGCGGGTGACGGCAAGCCAGCGATATGGCTTCTCAAGCCCGCGTTCTCGATTGATAGCGTACCAGTCCGGATCTATGCCGAATGAAACCGGGCATATCTCGGCAACGCCTCCGAACGCCGCCGCCAGCGGCTGACGCATCCAGTCGGCGTTAGGGCAAATGACCACCCGCCGCCGTTTCATGGCCCTCAACAGCATGGTGCGCATGAATGGCAGTTTTAGAAGTCTGAGGTCATTGCCCAGCACGGTTATTAGAGCGGGCTTTTGATTGCCTGGAAGCGGCAATGCACATTGCAGCCAGTTGATGTGATAGATATCGACTCCCGGGTTATCCCGATACGCCTTGCCGATCATGCGCAAGAGACGAACTGGCACAAGCCATGCGCGCCACCCCCCGCTGCGCATCATGTGCGATACGCCGCCGGCCGCCATGAGTCCCCCCAACCAGTCAGCATCGACGGGTGAGACAACACTCATCGCCCGCTCTGGAAGTTCCCCGGGAGGCGCCCACACGCCTAGTTCGATCGACGGCTCACGAGCAAGTGCGGCAACTAGATACCGCATGAATATTCCACGCCAGTCGGAAGTATGCCGAGGATATGAAGTACTGATCAGGAGTACATGCATCAATTGTCCGGGTCCTGTTTACGGCGTATGACCGACATCTGAAAACTTAACGCGAGGCCGTTTTTGACGAGAGGCTAGGCGAAACCCCTTCGCATGGCTTTTTGATCCGCCATGTCGACAATGAATTTATTTGTCGTGCCGGCAGGTCCATGAATGCTCTGCCCAGACCCCAGCCCGATCAGGCACACCCCCACCGCTGCACTCCACAGCAAGGTGCTGCCGTTGTTGAGTCGGCCTGGCGTATCAACCACTCGATGCGTTGCGCGTTGAATTGCATGCGGATTCCAGTGGCGGCCGGTGCATTCAGTTTAACCCAAGGCCTTACTGATTCGCGCCAGCGTTTAGCCATCAAGCTAAACATGTGGATTGATTGAGATCGACCGCCTCAGAAGGCGACCAAGGAGATCCGCGCCATTGCCAACGAGCGGCCGCCAGCTCTTGGCCTGATGGTGATGACGAAGATCGGCGGACGGTGCCCGCCCTACGTACTGGCGCAATCAAATGAGGGTGGACTGCACGGACTCCCGCAATGCGACTGCGGTGCCCCATCAGGATGGTGTAACAGACACTGGATACCTGCTTGATCAGCCATGCAGTCGTCAGAAACCGCAAGGATGATGCGCCTTGTCCAGTAAACGCGAGAGATGGGGCCTGGACTGGTGGACTCCGGCATGGCGATTCACCTGTGGGCCACAATTTTGTGACGAAGTTTGACAGCCTGCCCCGGTCCTCACACATCGCGCCGATACATCAACCCGGTGATCTGCTCGGACACCAGTCCGATCAGAAACACGATCACCGCCGCACTCCACATCAAGGTGCTGCCATTGGTAAGCCTTCCCTCGTGCAGAAAAGTCCAGGCATAGTTGGCGCAGCCGAGCAGGAAGAACAGCACGCTGGCCGGCACGAACAGCTTGAGCGGCGAATACAGTGTGGCGATCTTGAAGATGATCAGCAGGAAACGCACACCGTCGCGTAACGGCCTGATATGGCTGGTGCCGATCCGCTGGGCGGCCTTGATCGGTACGTAGGTAACCGGGTACGCGCTGCGGAAGAAGGCCATGGTGCTGGTGGTCGGGTAGCTGAAGCCGTTGGGCAGCAGGTGCAGGAATTCGCGGAATTTTTCCGCGCGCACGGCACGAAAGCCGGAGGTGAGATCGGCAATCCGGTGACCGGTGATGCGGCTGGCGAGCCAGTTGTACAAGCTGTTGGCGAGACCGCGACCGACACCGGCCTGGCTGCCCCAGTCGCGGGCACCGACCACCATGTCGTAGCCCTGGTCGAGTTGTTCGAGCAGCCGCGCGACGTCCGCCGTGTCGTGCTGGCCGTCGCCGTCCATGAACACGAAAATCTCACCACTCGCCGCTCGCGCCCCGCGCTTGATCGCCGCGCCGTTGCCCATCGAATACGGCGAGGACAGGCAGGTGACGCCGCTGCTTTGGCAGATACCGCGGGTATCGTCCGTGGAGCCATCGTCGACCACGATAATCTCGGCGCCGGGATACGCCTGGCGCAGACGCGGCAACAGCAAGGTGAGTGCCGGGGCTTCGTTTTTGGCGGGCAGGATGATGCTCAGATGATTCAACGCTCGGCTCCCCCGGAGGAAGTGGCGATCATAACGTGAAGCCTGACGGGAGGTCGCGTGTCCGGATTTTTCGGGTAGCCCGATAGATCGGCGGCCAGATACGGCAGGCGAGACATCGTAGGGCGGACACTGTCCGCCGCGCTTCGTCATGCCGCTCCGGGCCGGGTCGGCGGACAGTGTCCGCCCTACGCCGATGCACGGGTTGCGATGGCTATCCTCGATCGGTGGCGGCGAGTAAACGTTGGCAGGCTGCAGTGGATGCCAATTCGCACACAGTGACGATGCGGGGGTGGTGCCTCAGGAGGCACGTTTTCTTGCATCGCGTAGAACGGACACTGTCCGCCGCGCTTCGTCATGCCGCTCCAGGCCGGGTTGGCGGACAGTGTCCGCCCTACGCCGATGCACGGGTTGCGATGGATGTACGGATCACCCAGCTGCCGGACCCGCGTTTCGAGAAAGGCATGGGATGGCGGCTGGTGCGGAATGTGGGTCAAGCAGGATTTGGCTGAGCACCGCTTCAAACAGCCCTCTGACGAGGCGCTGCGGAAGTGAGGATGCAACATGTGGGTAACCGGGACACACCTTGTCACGGCCCCCTGGCGACGCTCTCGCTACGGCGACCGATATTTTCACCACCGCTGAGAACTGGCCAGGCATGCGGATTTTTCGGGCAGCCTGATGGATCGGCGGGCGGTGCCCGCCGTGGGCGTTGGCGATCCGGCGAGACTGCAACCGCTGCTATCGGTGGGCCGTGGGACGCAGGATGTGCCGCACGGTGGCGATCACACGCTCGGCGTCGGCATCGCTCATTGCCGGGGACAGCGGCAGGCTGACGGTTTCGCGGCCGATACGCATGGCATGCGGCCATCGCTCGGGCTGCCAGCCGAAGCGCTGCCGGTAGTAGGGATGTTCGGGCACCGAGAGATAGTGCACGCCGGTGCCGATGCCCGCCGCATTCATCGCCTCCAGAAAGCCGTCGCGACCGATCCCGCAGCGGGATTCGTCGACCATCACCGTATACAGATGATGACCGTGCCGGGTGTCCGCTTCAGCTGCGGCAGGCAAAGTGATCGGCAGATCGCAAAACGCCTCGTCGTAGCGCCACCACAGGGCCTGGCGACGGCGCCAGTTTTCCTCGACCCGGGCCAGCTGGTGCAGGCCGATCGCGGCCTGCAGATCCATCATGTTGTACTTGAAGCCGCATTCGACCACCTGGTAGTGCTTGTAGCCCTGGTCGCCGAAGCGGTGCCAGGCATCCTGGCTCATGCCGTGCAGGGCCAGCATGCGTGCCCGCGCGATGTCGGCTTCGCGACGACCGACGATCATGCCGCCCTCACCGGTCACGACGTTTTTGGTGACGTAGAAACTGAAGCAACCGAAATCGCCGAAGGTGCCGGCGTTCTGCCCGTGAAACTCGGTTTCGACGGCGTGTGCGCAATCCTCGATCACGACCAGGTCGTGTTTGTCGGCAATCGCCATGATCCGGTCCATCGCGCAGGGCCGTCCGGCGAAATGCACCGGCAAGATCGCCCGCGTCCGCGGCGTGATCGCGGCCTCGATCGCGTCGGGGTCGATGTTCTGGGTCAGCGGATCGACGTCCGCCAACACCGGAGCAAGCCCGGCATGCAGGATCGCGTTGACGGTGGCGCAAAAGGTCAATGGGGTGGTGATCACCTCCCCGCCCGGCTCGATGCCGGCCGCTACCATGCTGACGTGCAGGGCGGCCGTACAAGAGTTGAGCGCCGCGACCTGGCCAGCCTTCACGCCACGCCAGACGGCAAAGTCGCGCTCGAACTGCGCTACGCGCGGCCCGGTTCCGAGCCAGCCGGAACGCAGGCAGGCTTCGACTTCCGCCATCTCGGCCTCGCCGATGGACGGTGCCCCGAAGGTCAGGAAGGGCGGTGGCGTGGGTTCACTGGACACGGATGCGAGGTCGGGCGTTGGGCAGAAACGCCAGCGTAGCCGATTCCCGGCACGGATTCGGTGGGCTGGCGACAAATCGCTTTCGCTGTCGGGTCGAGCGCGCGGGGACGTATATCGAACCGACACGAAACGAGGTGCGGTGACGTCTTCGGTACGCGCGTCGGTGCCTTGGGCCGCGACAGGCCAGCTCGGAGAGGTTTTGAAATATTGCCTGCCTGTGGCGATCGACGCGCTTCGTCATCACGCGCCGGGCCGGATCGGCGGACAGTGTCCGCCCTACGCCGATGCGCGCGTGCGATCGCTATCCTCGATCGGTAGGGTCGGGCAACCGTTGGCAGGCTGCAGCCGCAAACGGCCATCTGATGAGGATTCGTGGAAGTGAGGATGTAGCGGGTGGGGCGAGATGCGGCTTTGTGCGCTGCGTCACCCTCCACGCCGGTAGATAAAACACAACGTGACCTGACTGCCGAACTGAGTTAGATTCAACAACATACGGGTACAGGGTCGAATCAGTCTATGTCATCTCAACCGCAACCTTCGTTGACGGGCCTGTCCGGCATGGCGCGGCGGCTGGTTTCTGAAGGCATCCTGCCCGAAGTCGATGTCCGCAAAGCGGTCGCCGACAGCAACCAGAACAAGGTCACGTTTGCCGCATGGATGCTGGACAACAACCTGGTCGACAGCGCCAAGCTGACACACGTCGCCTCGGCGGAGTTCGGCATGCCGATGATGGATGTCAGCGCGCTCAATCCCAGCAACATGCCGCTGGATCTGATCAGCGAGGCCCTGATCACCAAGCATCAGGTGCTGCCACTGTTCCGCCGCAACAAGCGGCTGTTCGTCGGCATTGCCGATCCGATGCAGTCGCATGCGCTGGACGATATCAAGTTCCACTCCAATTGCATGGTGGAACCGATCCTGATTGAGCGCAGCTCGTTGGTCCGGGTGATCGAGAGCGTACTCAACAACATGCGCGACATCATGCCCGACATGGGCAACGACGACCTCGACGGCATGCACCTGGAAGTCGACGACGGGGAGGCTGAGAGCACCGGCATCGACGCCAACTCCGCCGATGACGGCCCGGTGGTGAAGTTCGTCAACAAGATTCTGGTCGACGCGATTCGGCGTGGCGCGTCGGATATCCACTTTGAGCCGTTCGAAACGCAATACCGGGTGCGCCTGCGCATGGACGGCATGTTGCGTGCCGTGGCCAGTCCGCCGATGAAGCTGGCCAATCGCATCTCCTCGCGCCTGAAGGTCATGGCACAACTGGACATCGCAGAGAAGCGCGTACCGCAAGACGGCCGCATCAAGCTCAACCTGTCCAAGACCCGCGCGATCGACTTTCGCGTCAGCTCGCTGCCCACGCTGTTCGGCGAGAAGATCGTGCTGCGTATCCTGGACGGATCATCGGCCAAGATCGGTATCGAGAAGCTCGGTTACGAGCCCGAGCAGCAGAAGCTCTACATCGACGCGATCCACAAACCCTACGGCATGGTGCTGGTTACCGGCCCGACCGGCTCGGGCAAGACGGTGTCGCTGTATACCGGCCTGAACATGCTCAATACCGCCGAGCGCAATATCTCGACGGTGGAGGACCCGGTCGAGATCCGTGTCGAGGGCATCAATCAGGTGCAGCAGAACGTGAAGCGCGGGATGACCTTCGCCGCCGCATTGCGCTCGTTCCTGCGCCAGGACCCGGATGTGATCATGGTCGGCGAAATCCGCGACCTGGAAACCGCCGAGATCGCGATCAAGGCAGCGCAGACCGGCCATATGGTGCTTTCCACCCTGCACACCAACGACGCAGCGCAGACCATTGCGCGCCTGATGAACATGGGTATCGCCCCCTACAACATTACCTCCTCGGTCACCCTGATCATCGCCCAGCGTCTGGCACGACGCCTGCATGACTGCAAGAAACCCCAGGAGCTCCCGACCGAGGTCTTGCTCAAGGCCGGCTTTACCCAGGCCGACATCGACGCCGGCCTGACGGTCTACGAACCGGCCGGTTGCGATGGCTGCAATGAGGGCTACAAGGGCCGCGTGGGCATCTATCAGGTGATGCCGATGCTGGAGGAGATCCAGAAAATCATCCTGCAAGGCGGCAATGCCCTGCAAATCAGCGAGGTAGCGCGCGAGGCCGGGGTCAATGACCTGCGCGCATCGGCGCTGCTGAAGGTCAAGGCTGGCCTGACCAGCCTGACCGAGATCGACCGGGTCACCAAGGAATAAATGCCGGGTTCGGCACGATTCGAGGATTCAACTTGCGTTGCGCGGCACGGTTTGCGACGCAACAAGTAGCATAAGCTGTACCAATATGATGTCAGCCGTCCGCTTCGGACGGATCAGGACTGAATCACTGGGGGAAGATGCGCATGGCCACGGCTACCGCAAACAAGGCGCGAACGCTCGGTGCACAGCGCGCCGTCGTCAGCAAGCTGACCACCTACGAATGGGTGGCGCTGGACAAACGCGGCAAACGGATGAAGGGCGACATGCCGGCGAAGAATGCCTCGCTGGTCAAGGCGGAGCTGCGCCGCCAGGGCATGAATCCACAAACGGTGCGGGAACGCTCCAAGCCACTGTTCGGTGCCACGGGCAGCACCGTCAAACCCGGCGATGTGGCGGTCTTCAGCCGGCAAATCGCCACCATGATGGCCTCGGGTGTGCCGATGGTGCAGTCCTTCGACATCATCGCCGACGGCCAGAAGAACGTCCGCTTCAAGAACATACTGCTGGACGTGAAACAGCATATCGAGGGCGGCTCCGCGCTGCACGAGGCACTGGGGCATTACCCCGTCCAGTTCGACGAGCTCTACTGCAACCTGGTACATGCCGGCGAAACATCCGGTGTGCTGGATACCGTGCTGGATACGGTGGCCACCTACAAGGAACGCACCGAGGCGCTGAAGAAGAAGATCAAGAAAGCGCTGTTCTACCCGATGATGGTGCTGGCGGTGGTATTCGTGGTCATCCTGATCATGCTGCTGTTCGTGGTGCCGGTGTTTGCCAAGACCTTCCAGGATGCCGGTGCCCAGTTGCCGGCGCCGACCCAGTTGCTGGTGAATGCCTCGGAGTTCATGCAAAGTTACTGGTGGGTGGTCGTCGGCGTGATCGTCGGCGCCATCGCGGCGATAGTCATCGGCAAGAAGCGCTCGGTCAAGTTTGCTCATTTTCTCGACCGGGTGGCATTGCAATTGCCGGTGATGGGCAATATCACCCGCAATTCGGCGATTGCCCGCTTTGCGCGTACCCTCGGGGTAACGTTCCGCGCCGGCGTGCCGCTGGTCGAGGCGCTCGATGCCGTCGCCGGCGCGACCGGCAGCATCATCTACGGGGATGCGGTGAGGCAGATGCGCGACGACATCGCGGTCGGGCATCAACTGCAGCTGGCGATGAAACAAACCAACCTGTTTCCCAACATGGTGGTGCAGATGACTGCCATCGGCGAGGAATCCGGCGCCCTGGACAACATGCTGTTCAAGGTCGCCGAGTTCTACGAAGAAGAGGTCAGCAACGCGGTCGATACCCTGTCCACCCTGCTCGAGCCGCTCATCATGGTGGTACTGGGTACCCTGGTAGGCGGTATCGTGATCGCCTTGTACCTGCCGATTTTCAAGCTCGCCGGCACGTTCTAGCGCATCCGACACGATCGACCCACAAACGGCGGGCATGGCCCGTCGTTTGTATGGTAGGAGCGCACCCTGTGCGCGATGCCCTGATGATCGTTGCCAGGAAGATCTCGCGCACAGGGTGCGCTCCTACATGAAGCACCGTACCCTTATGTCCTGCCTCACGAGGGGCGCTGAAACACAAGGCCGACACATGCCCGATCTCCCCCTCCCCGCCTGGATCGCCCTGGCCGCCGTGTTCGGCCTGGTCGTAGGCAGCTTTCTCAATGTGGTGATCCTGCGCCTGCCCGAACGCATGGCCGCGGCATGGCGCCAGGAAGCACACGATGTACTCGAGCTTGAGGGCGATGCCTCGCCCCTGCCGCCGGGTATCGTGCGCGAGCCTTCGCACTGTCCGCAGTGCAAGCACCCGCTGTCGGCCGCTGACAATATCCCGTTGTTGGGCTGGCTGTTGCTGCGCGGACGCTGCCGCTACTGCAAGGCAAGGATTTCGATCCAGTATCCGCTGGTCGAGCTGCTCAGTGCCGTGCTAAGCGCGGTGGTCGTATGGAAGTTTGGTCCGTCATGGCCGGCACTGGCCGGACTGCTGCTGACCTGGACCCTGATCGCCTTGGCCGGCATCGATTTTCGCACCCAACTGCTACCCGACCAGTTGACCCTGCCCTTGCTGTGGATGGGCTTGCTGCTGGCGTTACTGCCGATGTTCGTCGATGCGCCGGCGGCGATCATCGGCGCGGCGATTGGCTATCTAAGCTTGTGGAGCGTCTACTGGCTATTCAAGCTGCTCACTGGCAAGGAGGGCATGGGGCATGGCGACTTCAAGCTGCTGGCCGCACTGGGCGCATGGATGGGGCCGGTTTCACTGCTGCCGATGATCCTGATCTCCTCGCTGATCGGCGCCCTGGTGGGCGGCAGCCTGATTGCGCTGCGCCGGCATCAAAGCCAGGTGCCGATGCCGTTCGGGCCGTTCATTGCGGCGGCCGGCTGGGTCTGGTTCATCGCCGGGCCCGAACTGCTGCACGGCTACATGCACGTGACCGGGATGCAATGACAGCGCAGCCGGCAGCCATGGTTATCGGCCTTACCGGCGGCATCGCGGCCGGCAAGACGGCGGTGTCACGACGCTTCGAGGCCCTGGGCGTTCCGGTATACGACGCCGACGTGGCGGCCCGTGCCGTGATCGAGCCAGGCACGCCAGGCCTGGCGGCCATCGTGGAAGCTTTTGGCGCGGAGGCGCTGGATCATTCAGGTCGGCTGGATCGAGCGGCCATGCGACGCCGCGTCTTCAACGACGCCGCGACTCGCAGCAGCCTGGAGGCCATCATCCACCCGCGGGTGCGCCAGTGGCTGCACGATCGCGCCCACGCGGAAACCGCAGCGTATTGTCTGCTGGCGATCCCGTTGCTGGCGGAAAATATCGCCCACTACCGCTGGATCGACCGGGTGCTGCTGGTGGATGTACCGGAGTCGTTGCAGATCGAACGGTTACTGGCCCGCGATGGCATCGACGAGGCACTGGCGAAACGCATGGTGGCCCAGCAAGCCACCCGATCCGAGCGACTGGCGCTGGCCGACGACGTGATCGTCAACGACGGCGACGAAGCCACGCTCGATCACCTCGTCGCCGCGCTGCATCGGCGCTACCTGGCACTGGCCGGCGACAAACCGCTGTAGGAGCGCACCCTGTGCGCGAAAGGGGACTTCCTTCGGTCGTGCGCGATGGTTTTTGGCGGCATGACGAAGAGCTATCGCGCACAGGGTGCGCTCCTACAACAGCGGATCGGTATCGGCTTGCGGGAGAGGCAACTGACCCGTCGCCAGCAGCGCCTGCAGGATCGGACCGTCGGCCGGGATCAGGATGGCCGGATCGATCCTTGCTGGTGGCAACCATTGCAGAGCCTGCCCTTCCAGCGGCTGTGGTTCGCCGTCCCAGTCAACGACGGCGACGAAGCCACGCTCGATCACCTCGTCGC
>SCSE01000021.1 GCA_004298015.1 Rhodanobacter sp. | reverse complement strand
CTTGCCTACCCATGACGAAACCGGCACATGGAAGATTCAACACGTACACATGCCCGTCGGCACTCTCTCTCGGTTAGTCGAGGAACGTAAAAAGCGGGCAAAGCCAACATACAAGGGCGGACACTGTCCGCCGGCCCTGCCCGGAGGCGTCATGATAAAGCGCGGCGGATGGTGTCCGCCCTACGCGAGAGGTACCTTGATTCTCCACCTCAGGCCCTTCTCGAAACGCGGGTGCGGCAGCTGGGTGATCCGCACATCCATCGCAATCCGCACCTCGGCGCAGGGCGGACACGGTCCGCCGGCCTCGCCCAGAGGCGTCATGATAAAGCGCGGCGGAAGAGGTACTTCTTGATTTTCCACATCAGGCCATACTCCAGACGAGGATGCAGCAGATGGGTAATCAGGACGCACCTTGTCACGAACCTCTGGCGACGCTCTCGCTACGGCGTTCCGTATTTTCCCATCCTCTGAGTGTCGCGCGGGCGGGGCGGCTGGTCCACCAGTACCGCGGCGCCGGACCAGTATTCAGCGGCAGGGTGGCTGCCGCATTCCGCGTTACAACTTTTGTGCCTGCTCGCGCAGGGTACTCAAGGTGGTGTTCCAGTCGCTGATGCGCTGGCGCTCCTGGGCGACCACCTCGGGCGGGGCATTGGCGACGAAATTGGCGTTGCCGAGCTTGCCTTCGCACTTTCTGATCTCGACTTCGATGCGCGAAATTTCCTTGGCGATGCGGGCCTTCTCGGCGCCGACATCGATCAGCCCGGCGAGCGGAATCATCACCCGCAAGCCGCCGACCACGGCCGCCGCAGCGGCGGGCTCGTCGGCGCCGCTGTCGATCCACTGTGGCGCCTCGACGCGGGCCAGAAAGCTTATCTGCGTGGCGAATTTCACCACGCGGGCACGGTCGCCGGCGTCGCCGTCGGCGAGCAGCAGCGGGATCGTCTTGCCTGGCGAGATGTTCATCTCCGAACGAATCCGGCGGATCCCACTGAGTACCAGCTTGAACCATTCGATCTCCGCGCTCGCCGCGGGGTCCGCGGTAATCTCGTCGGCGCGTGGGTAGGAACAGTCGAGGATGTGCTTTATGGAAGAGTCCGGCATGGATGTCGGTGTGTTGTTTGCGCTCAGGGATGAGCGCGCAGGCAACTCTTGCCAGATTTCCTCGGTGATGAACGGAATCACCGGATGCATGGCGCGCAGCACACTTTCCAGCACCACCAGCAAGGTGTGACGGGTCGACGCGGCCGCCGCCGCATCGTCGCCGTTCAACGCCGGCTTGGACAGCTCCAGGAACCAGTCGCAAAACTCGTTCCAGACAAACTCGTACAGCGCCTGCGCCAGATGGTCGAAACGGTAGCTGGTGAAGTGCTGCTCGACTTCGATCAGGGTCTGCTTCAGGCGCGTGAGGATCCAGCGCTCAGCCTCCGTCACTGGCAGCATGTTCCCCGTTTTCCGGTCCCCGCTTGTCCCCTGTTCGGGGTTCTCCACTTCTTCCAGGTTCATCAGCACAAACCGCGATGCATTCCACAGCTTGTTGCAGAACGCCTTGTAGCCTTCGGCGCGCTTGAGGTCGAAGTTGATGGTGCGGCTGTAACTGGCCAGCGCCGCGAAGGTGAAGCGCAGCGCATCGGTGCCGATCGACGGGATGCCGTCCGGGTAATCCTTGCGGATGCGCTTTTCCACTTTCGCGCGTACCTGCGGGATCAGCAGGGAGCGAGTGGATTTTTCCACCAGCGGCTCCAGCGCGATGCCATCGATCAGGTCCAGCGGGTCCAGCGTGTTGCCCTTGGACTTGGACATCTTCTGGCCTTCGGCATCCCGCACGATGGCGTTGATGTAGACCTCGCGAAACGGTATCTGTCCGGTGAAGTACTTGGTCGCCATCACCATCCGCGCGACCCAGAAAAAGATGATGTCGAAGCCGGTGACCAACACCGCGCTGGGCAGAAAGATCTTGTCCTGCTTCCAGTTCGCGACAGTCTCGCCGTGCGCGTTCTTCACCGGCCCGTCGGCCGGCCAGCCCAGGGTGGAGAACGGCCACAGCGCCGAGGAGAACCAGGTGTCCAGCACGTCGTCGTCCTGGCGCAGCGCGCCGACTGGTGTGCTGGTGGCGTGGGCGCGTGCGTCGGCCTCGTCCTCGCCGACGAAGATGTTGCCGGCCTCGTCGTACCAGGCCGGGATGCGATGCCCCCACCACAGCTGGCGGCTGATGCACCAGTCCTGGATGTTGTCCAGCCACTGGGTGTACGTGTTGGCCCAGTTTTCCGGCACGAACTTGATGTCACCCGAACGCACCGCGTCCAGCGCCGGCTCGGTGATCGCTTTGCGCCCGCCCGGGCGGCCGTCGTCCAGTTTGTCGCGGGTCAGGTCGACAAACCACTGGTCGGTCAGCATCGGCTCGATCACCGCGTCCGAGCGCTGGCTCACCGGCACCTGCAGCTTGTGCGGTTTGGTTTCCACCAGCAGACCGGCAGCTTCCAGGTCGGCGAGCACCAGCTTGCGCGCGTCGTAGCGGTCGAGGCCGCGGTATTTTTCGGGGATGCCGATATCCTCAGCCATGTCGACGACACCCGAAACCTCAAGCGCCGGCGTCGGGTTTGCCGAGCGCTCCCGTGACTGCCAATCGAGATTGCCGACCACTTTCGCGTCCAGCGTAAAAATCTTGAAGATAGCCAGCTGGTGACGCACGCCCATCGCATGATCGTTGAAGTCGTGCGCCGGGGTGATCTTCACACAGCCGGTACCGAAGTCCTTGTCGACATAGTCGTCGGCGATGATGGGAATCGGCCGTCCGGTAATGGGAAGGGTCACGGTCTTGCCGACGAGGTGGGCGTAGCGCGCGTCCTCGGGATGCACGGCGACCGCTGCATCCCCGAGCATGGTCTCCGGTCGGGTGGTGGCGACCACCACGCTCTCGTCAGTGCCTGCGACCGGGTAGCGGATCGACCACATGTGGCCGTCGCGCTCAATGTTGTTCACTTCCAGATCGGACACCGCCGTGCCCAGCACCGGGTCCCAGTTCACCAGCCGGTTGCCGCGGTAGATCAGCCCCGCGCGGTACCAGTCGATGAACACCTTGCGCACCGACGCGGACAGACCCTCGTCCATGGTGAAGCGCTCACGCGACCAGTCGGCGGCGTCGCCGATGCGGCGCATCTGGTGGGTGATGGTGGAGCCGGACTCCTCCTTCCACTGCCATACCCGCTCGATGAAGGCGTCGCGCCCGAGGTCGTGGCGCGTCTTGCCCTCGGCGGCCAGCTGGTTCTCCACGATCTTCTGCGTGGCGATGCCGGCGTGGTCGTTGCCGACCTGCCACAGCGTGTTCATGCCACGCATGCGCTGGTAGCGGATCAGCATGTCCATCACCGTCTGCTGGAACGCATGCCCCATATGCAGTGTGCCGGTGACGTTCGGCGGCGGCAGCAGGATGCAATACGGCTCGCCCTCGCCCGATGGCTTGAACGCGCCGCTGGCCTCCCAGCGCGCATACCACTTGGACTCGATCTGGGCGGGTTCGAAACTCTTTTCCATCAGGGTTGGGCTCGGTGGCGCGCGCGGCGCGCGCGCTTGGATCAGGGGAGTGAGCCGCTGATTGTACGGGGCGCGCGCCGGGCTGCCAAAAGCCCGCTTGTTTGCAGCCGAGCGCTGCAGCGTCCCGTCCACGCCAAGAGAGGTATGAGGCGTTGAATCGACTAGTTCGGGGCCGTTTGGGTAGCGGCAGGGGCCGGCCAATTCTGCACTTGTTGCCAGGATGCCTCAACGGCGGGTGGAAGCTTGTCCATGTGCTTCAGGAATAGTGCAAGTGTCCAGATCTGCCGGTCAGTCAGTGAGTATCCCCACGATGGCATGCCGGTCAGTCGAATACCGTGTTTGATTTTCCAGAAGGAAACTCCTTCCGGATCGTCTTCAACCCCATGAGTGGCCAGTTGTGGCGGCCTGGGGTATTCGCCTTTCGCTATCGGCGATGGCGCCGCCGCCCCCTTTGCGGACCCATGGCAGACCGCGCAGTTTTGCCCGAACAGCCGAACTCCATCGAGCAGGTTTTGATCGTTCAGCGCCACCGGGTTTGGCCCCTTCGGCGCGTCACGCTGCAGGGTTGCGTGCAGCGAAGTGCTGGCCATCCATTTTTCCAGTCCACCGGGTTTCGCGTCCGCATTGGCCGGGATAAAGCCGCTTCGAACCAGCAAGTATGCCCCGAGCAGGGCGACGGCAAACGCAAGTATGACTCCTGTAACGATGCCTTTCAGCATGACAGCTCCTCAATGTGGCCTCGATCCACTTTGAGCCATTTTATGTATGCGATTTGTCTTTGATCATGCTTGAGTCCCGGCTGTTGTCCGACCGGCAGTAGCCGGCGTTGAGCTGATACCGGTCAACACGGGTTGAGGTCTCCACTCCAGCCTTGGCCTGGACGTTCCGGTCAGGCGGGATCGCGTTTACTTTGCTCTGGGCATCCAGCCGTCCTGTACTCATCGGTGTCCGCCCGCTGCAGCGCGGGCTTCCTTCGGGAACCCCAGGCTCAGCAGCCCGGACAAGACCAGCGCGCCGACCAGCACCCACAACACCGCCTCCGGTCCGCGCATTGCGGCTACCAGGCCGAGCCCGGCCAGGGCTACGGCGGCAAGGCCGTTGGAAAAGCCCAGCGCGATGCCGGAGCCGAGCGAGCGGTTCTCCGGAAAAATGTCCTGGCCGATCAGGATGCCCAGCGGCAGGCTGGCGAACAAGGCAATACCCAACAGTCCGAGAATCAGCCACTGCCAAAGCCCGCTACTGACGATGAAGGCGATCAGCAACAGCGCCCCCAGCAGGCTGGAGCCGAGCAATACGGGACGCCGCCCGATACGGTCGGCCAGGTGGCCACCACCGACGTTGCCAACGATGCCGACCACCAGCAACACCGTGATAAGCGCTGCGCCCTCGGTAAGGTCATGTCCGCGACTGATCCAGATGATCGGCAAGAACGTGACCAGGCCGAAAATCGCCAGCGAGCGCAGCATCGAAAAGCCGACCAGCAAACTCATCGGGGTGAGATGCCGGCGCCAGGCGATTGGCTTGCCGTCGGGGCGTCGTGGCGCCTGAATAGGCAGTTGCTTGCGTAGCAGAATCAGGCTCAGCACTGCCGGCAGCGCAAGCAGCCAGAGATAGTGCAGCCCCCAAGCCACTACCACCACGCTGGCAATGAGTGGCCACAGGCCTCGGCCTACCTCACCGCCGATCAGGAACAGCGACATGCCGAAGCCCCGCCGATCACCGCTCAGCGTGTGCGCCCCGGCGAGCGCCTGGGGATGGAACAGCGCGTTGCTGAGGCCAAGAATGACCAGTGCGGGGATCAGGACTCCGAGACTCGGTGCCAGTCCGATCATGGCCGCGGCGGCACTCGAGCCGAGTACCCCGGCCACGATGAATACGCGTCCGCCGACACGGTCGGCCAGCCAGCCTGAAATAACCTGGAACGCCTGGCCGATCATCAATGCGGACATCACGCTGCCGGCAAGCGCGGTACTTTCATGCAGTGCCAGAAGCACGGCAGGGAGGATGCCGGGCAGGTAGTTGGCCGAGCCATCGTTGAGAAAGTGCAGCCAGCTCAGGCTCGCCAGGCGCGGATACTGCGGGTGACTGACGGCGCGGAATGGGTCGGAGGGGCTGTCGGTTGCCAAAGCAGAAGCGGCCATCAGGAGGGAATTGCCTTTTCGTCGGAGATCAAGTGGGGAGGGCGCGTTTTCGGACAGGACGCTGTGCTGGCGAGGTGGGCACCCACGGCAATATGGTGGCATCGCGGTCCACATCAAGATTTCGTGGCGGGTGCCGTCGCGGGGGTGTTGCCAGGTAAGGGCCGGTGAGGGGATCAGGTGTGGTCGGATTCCGCAGTGTCAAGGAGCTGTTTGCGCAGCTCGAATTTCATGATTTTACCGGTTGCGGTCTTGGGGATTTCACCAAACACGATGATCCGTGGCAGCTTGAATCCCGCCAGATGCTTCCTGCAATGCGCGATGATTTCCTCGGCATCGGTGTTGGCGCCGGCTTTTGTCTCGATGAAGGCACACGGGGTCTCTCCCCAGCGCGGGTCCGGCTTGGCGACGACTGCAGCGGCAAGCACTGCCGGATGCCGGTACAGCACATCCTCGACCTCGATGGAGGAGATGTTCTCGCCGCCGGAAATGATGATGTCCTTGCTGCGATCCTTGATTTTCATGTAGCCGTCCGGGTCCAGGACGGCCAGATCGCCACTGTGAAACCAGCCGCCAGCGAACGCCTCGCCGGTGGCTTGCGGATTTTTCAGATAACCCTTCATGACGATATTGCCCTGGAACATGATCTCGCCCATGGTTTCGCCATCGGCCGGTACCGGCTGCATAGTGACCGGGTCCAGCACACGGGCGAAGTGTTGCAGATGGTAACGCACGCCCTGCCTGGCATTCAGGCGGGCGCGTTCGCCGATCTCCAGGGCGTCCCATGCTTCATGCCTGGCGCATACGGTCGCCGGGCCGTAGACCTCGGTCAAGCCATAGACATGGGTCAGGTCGAAGCCGAGCCGCTCCATGCCTTCGATCATCGATGCCGGCGGCGCGGCACCGGCAACCATGGCCTTGACCCCGCGCGGCAGGCCGCGGGTGAGCTCGTCCGGCGCGTTGACCAGCAGGCTGTGGACGATCGGCGCACCGCAATAATGACTGACTTGGTGCTCGCGGATGGCTTCGACGATGGACTGTGCCTCGACCTTCCGCAGACAGACATTGACCCCGGCGCGTGCGGCCACCGTCCACGGGAAACACCAGCCATTGCAGTGGAACATAGGTAGCGTCCACAGGTACACGGCATGCTTCGGCATGTCCCATTCAAGGATGTTTGAAACCGCATTGGTGGCGGCGCCGCGATGGTGATAGACCACTCCCTTGGGGTTGCCGGTGGTGCCGCTGGTGTAGTTGAGCGAGATGGCGTCCCACTCATCGGCGGGATATCGCCAATCAAACAAAGGGTCGCCCTCACCGAGAAAAGCCTCGTAGTCGCGTGTGCCCAGCGGTTCGGCCGAGCCCTCATATAACGGGTCGGCGACATCGATGATGAGCAGCGGGGACGAAGAGCGGCGCAGCGACAGGGCTTTTTGCATGACCGGCGCAAACTCGGTGTCGACGATCACCGCTTTGGCTTCGCCGTGGTCGAGCATGAAGGCCAGGGTTTCCGCATCAAGCCTCGTATTGAGCGCATTGAGTACCGCCCCGGACATGGGAATGCCGAAATGCGCCTCGACCATGGCTGGGGTGTTGGGCAGCATCACGGCCACGGTGTCCCCCCGGTTGATGCCGTTCAGTACGAGCGCGCCAGCCAGTTGGCAGCAACGCGCATAGAGATCGGCCCAGTTCCGGCGCAAGGCCAGTGCGCCATGGCCATGCAGGACGGCCAGTTTTTCGGGATAGACCGCGGCGGCACGTTCGATAAACGACAGTGGTGAAAGCGGTGCATGGTTGGCGCTGTTTCTCGGCAGGTCCTGATCGAAAATGGCCGTCATGTGGGTTTCGCCGCGCTGCGAGGGGTCATTACTGCAACATACTACGCCTCCGCCCACCGGGGACTGGCATGGCGAAGCAGCACGACCGCACCCGCAGGCCACAGCGTGTCTGGCGCAGGGATCGGGAGTTATGTCGAACCGGTGAACCTCAGGGTATCGTCGTCGCCGTCCTGCTGTCCGTCGGCATGTCCTCGGCATTGGCAGCCGGCAACGTGCCACAGACTCGATTGCGTCCACGGCTCTTGGCGCGGTAAAGCGCGATGTCGGCGTGGCGCACCCATACGCCGACACCACTTATGGCGGACGTGATTTCGGCGACGCCAAGCTCACCGTCCAGGCATGCTCCTCACTGTGGGCGCCGATATGGCTGCGCTCGATCTGTTGGCGTATCCGTTCGGCCACGGCGTGTGCGTGGGCATCGTCGGTATCGGACAACACGATACCGAATTCATCGCCGCCGAGTCGGCCGGGAGTGTCCACTTCGCGCAGATTTTCATACAGCACACTGGCCATTTTTCGTAGCAGCGCGTCGCCGGCTGCGTGGCCGTGGGAGTCGTTGATATTCTTGAAGTTGTCGATATCCAGCAGAATGACCGTTGCCGGTCGCCGGTTGCGCTCGAACTGTTGCAAGGCCCGACTCACGGCCTCCAGCCAATGCGTGCGGTTCGGCAACCCGGTGAGCGCATCGGTGCGATTGAGTTGATCGAGCAGGCGGTTTTGTTGCCGGACGCGCTGGGCCAGGCTGTAATTCACCTTGCTCAGCCAGATCGGGTTGCTCAGCAGCATCGGCAGGCAGGCAACGATGTTGAACATGGTGCTGACCGGTTGCAGGGTGAAACCCAGCATCCACCAGGTGGCCAGGCCCGTCAGTGACAACAGCAGCAGCGATCGCGCCAACAGGCGCCAGCCACCGGCGCTGACGTGGTTCATCGCCAGCATGGTGACCAGCACCGCGCTCGGCAGCAGGTTCAATTGCATCACGGGAACCCAGATGCCGACCAGGATCGTGTCGACCAGGAAATTGCGTCGTTCGGCCCGTGCGGGGTTCTCGGCGCGCGAGGCGATCACCCAGGCCACGTGAGGCCAGATCACAGCATGCAAGATCACCAGCGCCCACAACCATCGCGACGCATTTTGCTGGTACAACACTGACGCGACCGGCAGCGCGCCCAGGCCCGAACCGAGGGTTCGCATGCGATGGACCAGCGCCACGTATTCCAGGTGCTTTTCCCGTTTCCTCGACACCATGGTTCCCCAACCTGGATGCGGCAGCCCCGCAGGGCAGATTCAGTTAATACCGCGCCTGCGGTCTGCAAGCAAGTCGTCAAGCACAGTTCCGTGACCTTAGCTTGACAATGCGCTCGCGGATGGTGATGTCGTCAGGCCGTCAGTCAGCCGAGTCGGCAGACGGCAGATGCAATTCGGTGACCATCGTCTTTCGCATCAGGTATTTCTGTACTTTGCCGGTAACGGTCAGCGGAAAATCCTCGACGAAGCGCACGTGACGAGGCACCTTGTAGTGGGCCAGCCTGGCGCGGCAGTAGTCCTGTATTTCGGCCTCGGTCGCGCGGCAGCCGTCACGTAGCCGCACCCAGGCGCAGACCTGCTCGCCGAACTTCGCATCCGGCACCCCGAAGACCTGCACATCCTGGACTTTCGGGTGGCTATAGAGGAATTCCTCGATCTCACGCGGGTACACGTTTTCGCCGCCGCGAATGATCATGTCCTTGAGCCGGCCGACAATGCGGCAATAGCCTTCCTCGTCGAGGATTGCCAGGTCGCCGGTATGCATCCAGCCATCCGGATCAACGGCTTCGTCGGTGCGTGCGGGATCCTCCCAGTACCCGAGCATCACCGAGTAGCCGCGGGTGCACAGTTCGCCGGTAGCGCCGCGTGCCACCGTCTGGCCGTCCAGGTCGATGAGTTTTACCTCCAGATGGGGATGGATGCGGCCCACGCTGTCGACGCGCCGCTGCAGCGGGTCCCCGGGTACCGTCTGGAAGCTGACCGGGCTGGTTTCGGTCATGCCATAGGCGATCGTCACCTCGCTCATGTGCATCTCGTCGACCACCCGTCGCATCACCTCGACCGGGCATGGCGAGCCGGCCATGATGCCGGTGCGCAGCGTGCTCAGGTCGAACTCGGCAAAGCGGGGGTGTTCGAGCTCCGCGATGAACATCGTCGGCACGCCATGCAGGCCGGTGCACGCTTCCGCGGCCACGGTTTCCAGCGTGGTCAGTGCGTCGAAACCCTCGCCGGGAATCACCATGCAGGCACCGTGGGAGACGCAGGCCAGATTGCCCAGCACCATGCCGAAGCAATGGTAGAACGGCACCGGAATACACAGCCTGTCGTACTCGGTGAGGCGCATCGACTCACCGACGAAATAGCCATTGTTGACGATGTTGTGATGGGTCAGCGTGGCGCCTTTCGGGGTGCCGGTAGTGCCGGAGGTGAACTGGATATTCACCGCATCGTCGCGCGAAAGCGTTGCCTCGATGCGTCGCAGTTTGGCGCGGGCATCAACGTCGGCATGCAGGGCGATGTCGCGCCAGGGCCTGCTGCCGGCGCTGGCGTCGGTCGCCGGTTCGGGGCAAGTCGCCGCAGTTTCATCGTTGCCGCTCGCATCGAGCACAATGACTTCGCGCAACACCGGCACGCGGGCAGCCTGCAGCTCGCCAGGCCTGGATCGGCTGAGCTCCGGCGCCAGTTCGGCGAGGATCTGCAGATAGTCCGAACTCTTGAAGCGCCGCGACATCACCAGTGCACGACAACCTGCCTTGTTCAGCGCGTGCTCCAGTTCGTGCGAACGATAGGCCGGGTTGATATTGACCAGGATCAACCCGGCCCTGGCGGTGGCAAATTGCATCAACACCCATTCGGCGCGGTTGGGAGCCCATATTCCGATACGATCGCCGGGTTCGAGCCCCAGCCCCAGCAGGCCGGCAGCGGTCCGCTCCACCTCGGTGTGCAGCTCGGCGTAGTTCCAGCGGATATGTTGGCTGCGCACCACCAGTGCGGGTCGCTGCGGGTGTTGCGCGGTTATCCGGTCGAGCAGTGAGCCGATGGTGTCACCAAGCAAGGCCACGGTGCTGGTGCCATGCACGCAGCTGAGGTTTTCCGTCATCAATGCGCTTGGCCTGCCGTTGTTGCACTGACGCCCATCATGGCGCAAGTTGCGCACGGTTTGCCACGGGGCCTGCGGGCGTCGCAGTAGTCAGCGTGAGGGCGACACAGTCACGGCATCGGCGCATCGGGACGTTCCACGAACACCTGTTCGCAGGCCGCCGCAGCGGTGTCAGCGCGGTTCAGTGAGGCATGGCAGCAGCGCCGGCATCAATCCGGGAAACCCTCAATGTGCGCCTGCTGGCCGACACGCAACGGATACAGTCGGCGCCGCACGGCATTGGCGGCGGGCGGTCAGTTGAAGTCTTGCGCCAGCGCGGTGCACTGTTCGGCCGACAGTGCGGCCGACACCCGACCGGCGGGGTGGGTGCTGCGCAGGGTCACTGTACCGCCGCGGGCCCATTCGGCGAGCATGCCCGGGCTCAGCTCGAAGCGCAGGAAATGCACGGCGGAGGTCTTGTCGTCGTTGCTGCGCTCCATGTCCTCGTCGGCGATGGCGATGGCCGTCTCGTCACCGACCTGCAGCTCGATGTGGTCTTCCAGCCCGCGCAGGCGCTGCAGCTCGCGGCGACGCTGCTGTTCGTCCTCGTACTCGACCAGCAAGGTCGCCTTGAGATTGTGGCCGTCGGGGATCAGTGGGTTATAGGCGTCGAGTTCATCCTGGATGCCGGCAGCTTCGAAGATGCGCTCGATCCGCAGCATCTCCTGGATCTGGTACTGCACGGTCAGCCGATCCTCGAACAGCAGGGTCAGGTGATCGCCCAGGTGGATGGTGCGCTGCTTCTTGTGCGCCAGCACCTTGCTGCGGAACGCCGTCCGCTCGCGGGCATAGGTTTCCAAATTGAACAAATCGTCGTGGGTCAGTGGTTTCATGGGCTCGGGTCGGAATCGGGTGGCGGCGAGTGGGAGGAGGGCGTGAAGCTCATGTCGCGGCTTGCTCAAATGCCGTAGGCGAGCCGCAACAGGCTCAGTGGATGTTGCGCGGCGGGGTTGTCGCCCAGGCCGTGCGCGATATGACCACCGGCCATCGGGCAGTCGCTGGTAAAGTAATCGGCCTCGCTCTGCGCCACGCGCTTTTCCACCGGCTTGGCCAGCTTGCGCGAGATCGCGTACGTCTTGTGCTTGACGCCGTAAGTGCCGTCGTGTCCCGAGCAGCGTTCGATCGTCACCACCTCGGTATCCGGCACCAGCTTGAGGATGTCGCGGGTCTTCGGGCCGATGTTCTGCACCCGCTGGTGGCAGGGTACCTGCCAGGTCACCTTGCCCAGTGATTGCTTGAAGTCGGTGGACAGTAAGCCTGCGCGGTGCCGCTCCATCAGGTATTCGAACGGGTCGAAGAAGTGCTTGCGCACCAATGCGACATCCGCGTCGTCGGGGAACATCAGCGGCAACTCCTGCTTGAACATCAGCACGCAGGAGGGGATCGCGGCGGTGAAGTCCCAGCCCTCGCGGGCCATCGCCGCCAGCACCGGAATATTCTTCTCCTTGAGCTTGCGCACGGTTTCCAGATCGCCCAGTTCGAGCTTGGGCATGCCGCAACATACCTCGCGTTCGACCAGCTTCACCGGGATCGCGTTGTGCTGCAGCACCGCGGCAAGATCCTCGACCATGCCGGGGGCCGAGTAATCGCAGTAACAGGTGGCAAACAGGGCCAGCTTGCCGCTGGTGCGACCGGCGGGAATCACCTCGCCGCTGCCATCGAGGTCGCTCAGTCGCTTGCGCGCACTGGGCGCGTGGTACTCGGGTACGCGCGCCTCGGCGTCGACGCCGAGGGTTTTCTGCAGCAGCTTGCGCGCACCCGGGTTTCGGTTGGCGGCATTGACTACCTGCACCACCACCGGCAAGGAGGCGAGCTTGCCGACCGTGGTCGTACTGGACAGGATTTTCGCCGACAGCGGTGCGCCGTCGCGGCGGAAATCGACGGCCTTGGCGCGCAGCATCAGATGCGGAAAATCGACATTCCATTCGTGTGGCGGGACATAGGGGCATTTGGTCTGGTAGCACAGGTCACACAGGTAGCAATGCTCGGTGACCTTGGAAAAATCGGCCTTGTCGACGCCGTCGATTTCCATCGTGCTGGATTCGTCGATCAGGTCGAACAAGGTGGGAAAAGCGTGGCAGAGGCTGACACAGCGACGACAACCGTGGCAGATATTGAAAACCCGCTCGAGTTCCGCATCCAGCGCGGCCTGATCCCAGAATCCGTCCTCGGTCCAGCCCAGTGGATGCCGTGTCGGAGCGTCGAGGTTGCCCTCGCGCGGTGCGCTTGAGGCGGCGTCGGGTGCCACGGGCGGATGCTCGGCCATGCGGTGTCCTCCAGGAGATCAGCAAAACGATGGCCGACCAGCGGTGCGGTTCTGGCGTGGCCGCTCAGGTCTTGGCGCGCGTTGCAGCCAGCCTGACCGCGCACCCGACATGGCCGGACGACGCGGTCACAAGAAGGCGCGAGAGCCTTACTTCAGCTCGTCCAGAGCCTTCTGGAAACGGTTGGCGTGCGAGCGCTCGGCCTTGGCCAGGGTCTCGAACCAGTCGGCGATTTCGTCGAAGTTCTCCGAACGCGCGGCCTTGGCCATGCCCGGATACATGTCGGTGTATTCGTGGGTCTCGCCGGCGACGGCGGACTTCAGGTTCAGCGAGGTCTCGCCGAACGGCAGGCCGGTCGCCGGGTCACCGACTTCCTCGAGGTACTCGAGGTGACCATGGGCATGTCCGGTTTCACCCTCGGCGGTCGAGCGGAACACCGCCGATACGTCGTTGTAGCCCTCGACATCCGCCTTGCCGGCGAAGTACAGGTAGCGGCGGTTCGCCATCGACTCACCGGCAAACGCGTCTTTCAGATTCTGCTCGGTCTTGGAACCTTTCAGGCTGCTCATCTACATCACCTCATGGCACATGGTTGGGAGGAAAATTCGGAGACCATACTCAGCGGCTACCCCGTCATTGAGCCTACCGTTCGTCGCGCCCGCAAAGAAATTGATTGTTTCGATCAAGGCGATAGGTCCTGGCTATCGAGAGGGCAAGGCTCGCCGCTATAGCCGTCGCGTTGACTGGGCCAACGGCGGTGTCGCCGCGCTGTGGGCATCGAGGAGGTCGGCGGGCAACTGCCTGAAGATCGTGGCCAGGCGTATCAGGAAGGTGTTCATCGCCGAGCTCTTGCGCCATACCATCGCCACCCGCCGGCTGGGTGGGTGACCCTTGAATTCGATCAGGTGCAGGTGCTCGACCGCGGCCACCGGTGGCTTCACCGCCATCGTCGGCAGCAGGGTGATGCCGACATTGGCGGCCACCATCTGGCGCAATGTTTCCAGGCTGGTGGCGCGAAATCCGCTGCGTTCGCTGGCCCCGGCCAGATGGCAGACTTCCAGCGCCTGGTCACGCAGGCAGTGGCCGTCTTCCAGCAGCAGGAGATTCTGTCGGGACAGGTCGCTCAGTTTCAGCTGGCCATGTTGATGCGCCAATGGATGTGCGGACGAGACCGCCAGCAGGAACGGTTCCTCGAACAAGAACTCGCTGTGCAGGCTGTCCTCGTGCAGTGGCAGCGCGACGATACCGGCATCCAGCTTGCCTTCGCGTAGCTGGTTCAGCACGACTTCGGTCTTTTCTTCCACCAACAGCAGTTCCAGCCGCGGGAACGCGGCGCGTACCAGCGGCAACGCGTGGGGCAGCAGATAGGGCCCGAGGGTGGGAAAGATGCCCAGCCGCAGCGTGCCCGATTCAGGGTCCAGCGTGCGACGTGCCACTGCCCGGATCTGCTCGATTTCGTTGTGCACCTCGCGGGCACGGCCGGCGATTTCAGCGCCGACGTCGGTCAACAGAACCTTGCGCGGCGTGCGTTCGACCAGCGCTACGCCGAGCTCGTCCTCCAGCTTCTTGATCTGGGTGGACAGGGTGGGCTGGCTGACGAAGCAGGCTTCCGCCGCTCGGCCGAAATGCCGGTGTTCGGCGAGTGCGACGAGGTATTGGAGATCGCGCAGGTTCATCGTTGATCTCGATCGCTGATCATAGTCTTTCTCTATGGATGTGATGGTAACAATCAATTTGAACAATGCAAGCTCTGCGTCTATCTTTACCGCCATAGCGCTGCCGATGGCAGCGTTTGAACCCTGAAACCCTTCAACCTACAGGATGCTCCATGCTGACCATTGGCGACAAATTCCCCCCCTTCGACGTTCCGGCCACCGTCTCGATCGAGAGCCTGGACAAGGCTTTCAGCAACATCGACAACACCACCTACAAGGGCAAATGGTTGTGTGTTTTCTTCTATCCGAAAGATTTCACCTTCGTCTGCCCGACCGAGATCAAGGGCTTCAGCGATGTCAATTCGCAGTTTGCCGACCGCGACTGCCAGGTGCTGGCCGCCAGCACCGACAGTGAGTTCGTGCATCTGGCCTGGCGCAAGGACCACAAGGACCTGCGCGATCTCGCGTTCCCGATGCTGGCCGACATCAAGAAGGAGCTGACCACGGCACTGGGCATTCTGGGCGACGACGGTGTGGCGCAACGCGCCACCTTCCTGGTCGATCCGGAGGGTGTGATCCGCTTCGTCTACGTCACCGACGGTTCGGTGGGGCGCAATCCCGCCGAAGTGCTGCGGGTGCTCGATGCACTGCAGACCGACGAACTGTGCCCCTGCAACTGGAGCAAGGGCGAAGAGACGCTCAAGGTCGCCTGAGATCCTTCGCACCGGGCCCGTCAGCATATCCGGCTGACGGGCCCTTCCCTGCCGGCACCGGGCTGGGGAGGCCGTCGGATGTTAGGTGACCAGGCTTTTGTCCGATCACTGAAATTCGACGGGCTCCGGCTCTGTCGCCGGCATTTTTTTGCCTGCCAATTGATGAGGATTCCGATGAATCTTGCCGAATTGAAAGCCCAGTTGCCTGATTATGCCAAGGACCTGCGACTGAACCTGGAGTCCGTGCTGAGTGAAGGTGGTGCGCCCGGGCTGAGCCAGAAGCAGATCCTGTTGGTTGCGCTGGCCTGCGCGATTGCCTCGCGTTACAAGCCGCTGACCGTCGCAGTAGCTGCGGAAGCGATGCTGCACGCAAGCGACGAAGAACGAAACGGAGCGCGTGTGGCGGCTACGATCATGGCCATGAACAACATCTACTACCGTTTCGTGCATCTGGTCGAAGAGCCGGAGTACGGTAGCTTGCGTGCCGGGTTGCGGATGAACGCGATGCTCAACCCGGGTTGCGGAAAGGTCGACTTCGAACTGGCCTGCCTGGCGGTTTCGGCCATCAACGGTTGCGGCTCCTGCGTGGCCTCGCACGAGAAGACGCTGCGCAAGCACGGTCTTTCAGCACAGCCGATCCAGAGTGCGGCACGTATCGCCACGGTGATTCACGCGGTGGCGGTCACGCTGGAGCAGGCGGACGTAGCGGGCTGAAGTCATGCCCTCGTTACCATATTCGCTGGGTTCCCGGTGCGGGGGCTGAGGCTGGTTTACTTCGCGGCAGCTTGGCAACAAATGGCGATACCGATGCTCATGCCTTCTGGCACTGGGGCCGGCCTGCCACCCGCACTAGCGTAGATGATCGATTATTCGACCCCGGGGAAAACCGCCATGCGCCGTCTCGTCCGTCCTCTGTTGCTTACCGCGCTTGCCGCGTGTTGTGGCGTCGCGCTTGCCGCCAGCCCCGCCGCGACTCAGGCCCCCAAGGGCAAGCTTCCGCGCTGGGCGGTACCGCAGTCGTACCAGCTCGCCTTCAAGGTCGATCCGGCGCAGCAGGATTTTTCCGGCACCACCACCATCAAGGTCAAGCTGACCAAGGCCTCCGATCACCTGTGGCTTGATGGCAAGCAGCTCAAGGTGTCGAAGGTGACGGTGACCGACGCCGCCGGCAAACGTCATCCGGCGACTTACGCCGAAGTGGATTCCAGGGCCGGTGTGGCACGGCTCGACTTCGGCCATGTCCTGCAGCCCCAGTCGTTGACCCTGACGTTCCAGTACAGCGCGCCGCTGAATGCGCAGTTGCAGGGCCTTTACAAGGTCACAGCCAAGGGCAAGCCGTACGCGATGACGCAGATGGAGCCGATCAGCGCACGTTTTGCCTTCCCCGGCTTTGACCAGCCCGACTTCAAGACGCCATTCGACATCAGCCTCACCGTGCCGGACGGCGACACCGCCGTGGCCAACACGCGGCAGGTCAGGCAAACCTCTGCCGGCAAGGGCTGGAAGACGGTGACCTTTGCGCGCACCGTGCCGCTGCCGACGTATCTGGTGGCGTTCGCGGTCGGCCCGTGGGATATCACCAAGGCATCCGAGATCGCTCCCGATGCCTATCGCAGCAAGCCGCTGCGTCTGCGCGGTATCGCCGCCAGTGGCGAGGCACACCGGATGTCGCATGTGCTGGGCGAGACCCCGAGCATCATCCATGCACTGGAGAACTATTACGGGTTCGGCTATCCGTTCGACAAGCTCGATCTGCTGGCCGCGCCGGACTTTGCTGCCGGGGCGATGGAAAACCCCGGACTGGTCACCTTCCGCGACTGGCTGCTGCTGCTCGACAAGGACTCTCCGGCGCGCAACGTGCGTGGCTCGTTCAACGTCACGGCGCATGAGCTGGCGCATCAGTGGACCGGCGATACCGTGACCATGGCCTGGTGGAACGACATCTGGTTGAACGAGGCATTCGCCACCTGGATGCAGCAGAAGGTCACCGAGGAGGTGCATCCGGAATACCGCGCCGACCTCGATCGGGTGCTGGGTGCGCAAAGCGCCATGCGCAATGACAGCCTGGTCAGCGCGCGCAAGATTCGCCAGCCGATCACCGGCAACGGCGACATCCTCACCGCGTTCGACGGCATCACCTACAAGAAGGGTGCCAGCGTGCTGGGCATGTTCGAGAACTATGTCGGCCCGAAGACGTTCCAGAAGGGCATGCGCGCCTATATCCAGAAATACAAATTCAGCAATGCCGATGCCAATGACCTGGTCGATGCCATCGCAGCGGCCGCCGGCAAGGGTGCCGCGTTCAAGCACGCCTTCAACAGTTTCCTCAACCAGTCCGGGGTGCCGTACGTGCAAACCCGGCTTGAGCACAAGGACGGCAAGACGGTATTGAGTCTGCGTCAGAGCCGCTATCTGCCGGTAGGCAGCAGCGGCAGCACCAAGCGGATCTGGGGGGTGCCGGTGTGCGTGCGCTATGGCACCGCTGACGGCAGCAAGGTCAGTTGCGAGATGCTGGACAAGGCGAGCGGTTCGATGCTGCTGGCCGGCGCCAACCAGCCAACCTGGGTGATGCCCAATGCCAATGCCAGCGGCTACTACCGATTCAGTCTCGGCAAGGCCGGCCTGGCCGGTCTGGTCAAGCATGTAGGCAATCTCAGTGATGCCGAAAAGCTGGCCTACGCCGACGCCATCTACGCCGGATTTCATCGCGGCGACCTGGATGCCGGCGAGGTCTTGATGGCCTTGCAGCCGCTGACCCGTTCCAAGGTACGCGAGGTGGCTACTGCGCCGATCGGCCAGGTCGGCTGGATCTACCGCCACGAGGCGCGGACCGAAGCCCAGCGGGCCAGACTGGTGGCGTGGATGAAGGCGGCCTACCTGCCGCGCCTGCAGCAGCTCGGTTACCAGCGCACACCCGGCGAGTCGGAAGATGCTTCGTTGTTGCGCAGTACCCTGGCCGGAACGCTGGCGTTCGATTTCAAGCTGCCGTCGGTGCGGGCGGCGTTGCTCAAGCAGGGTGAGGCGGCACTCAAGCGCAAGCCGGATGGCCGTCTGAACCTTTCCGCCGCCGATCCCGACCTGCTTGCCGACGCGCTGGGCGTGGCGGTGCAGAAGCAGGGCAAGCCCGCGGTCGACGCCTTGATTGCCGAGCTGCCGAAAACCAGTGATCCGGCGCTGCGCAATGGCATCCTCGGCGGGCTTGCGCATGCCGACACGCCAGCGCTGAGCGAGCAGGTACGCGATTTCTCCTTGAGCAAGCAGGTCAAGGTGGGCGAGATGGTGTCGCTGCTGCGTGGCGGCCGCGATACGTTGGCCGGTCGCAGCGCGATGTGGGCATGGTTTACCGCCCACTACCCGCAGGTACTCAAGCGCACCGGCAGCTTTGCCGGCGGCTATCTGCCGCTGCTGGCCGGCGGCGGCGGGTGTTCCGCTGGCGAGGTGAATCGGTTGCAGGCGTTCTTCAAGCCGCGGACAGGCGATGCCGCCGGTATCGACCGCGGACTGGCGCAGACCGCCGAATCAATCAAGCTGTGCAGCGCGCTCAAGGCCGTGCAGAAGCCGGACAGCATCCTGGCGCACTGAGTTAGGCTGAGGAAAAATCACCAACCTGCCGCGGACGTCGTCAGGCACCCATGCCGGCGGCACGCGGCGGGCAAATTCGGGTCATCTAGCTCACCAAACTTCCCGAAGTTGCCCACCATGTACCTCCTGCGTGCGGATGTTCCCGATCAAGACGGTCGGCGGCGTCTACGGGCACCGAACGGCGCCATGCGATTTATCGCGATCAGTCGTAGGGCGGACACTGTCCGCCGGCCCTACCCAGATCGTCATCACGAAGTGTGGCGGACGGTGCCCGCGCGCGCGGCTGAGATCCCCGCCTGCAGCAGCGATCGCCGTCAGGCGCTGGGTGGAACCATCCGGCGCCCTGAAAATCTTCCCTGGCGGGGCCTGATTCTCGCCTCGATCGTCAAAGTCCGCCAGGTCTCTCTCCAGACGCTTTCCGGCGCCGCGCCAACTGGGCGTGGATGAATTGCAGTGTGTCATCCAGTACCGGCGCCTTGTTGCGGAACGGCCGCGACATCGCCAGCAGGATCGCGGCGTGGCCGATGTCCGGATACATCTTCAGCTCCACCGGCTCGCCTTCGCGCTGCAAGGCCGCGGCCAGTGACTTCGCATTGCGCGGCCACACGATCCTGTCGGTCGTGCCCTGCATCAACAGCATCGGCGGTTCGTCGCCATTGACGTAGTGCACGGGTTGCGAGCGCCATTGCGCTGCCTGCGTGCTGCCGAACATGTCGATGAAATCGGGGTCTTTCAACGGCAGGAAATCGTAAGGTCCGGCCACGCCGATGAAGCCATCCAGGTCGCGCGGTCGCATGCCCACCGCACGCAGCCAGTCGGCATCGGTGGCCAGCAGCGCACCGATATGCGCGCCCGCGGAGTGGCCCATCAGGAACAACGCTCGTGGATCGCCGCCGTATTCGTCGGCATGGGCATGCGCCCAGGCGACGGCAATCGCGGCATCCTGCATGAAGCCGTCCAGGCGCACGCGTGGCCACAGGCGGTAGTCGGGAATCACCACCACCAGGCCGCGTCGGGCCAATGCCTCGCCGACCCAGCGGTACCACTGCCGTTTTCCGGACTTCCAGCTGCCGCCGTAGAAAAACACCACCACCGGCGCGTTGTGTGCATTGCGCGGACGGTAGACGTCCAGCGCCAGCTTTTCGGCTGGATCGAACACCACCTCGCGGCTCACGGTCACGTCCGCCTTGCGCGCCGTCAGGTTGAGACCGTGAAACAGCATCGACTGGCAGCCGCTCAACACGCCGCTGCCCAGCATCAAGGTTGCCATGAGCGCGCGCTGCGGTCCGCGACGGGGTGACGGATGCTGGCTGGATGGCATGCGGGGTCCTGTAAAGATGGCGGGGCGGAAAGTGGCGGCACTTGCCGCGGACATGACACTTGAGCCGGGCAGATGCGAGTGTCCGCTGGCACGCACGTAGATGAAGATACGCACGCCAGCCTTCCTGGGATGCACCCGGTGGCTGTGCCCTGGCGGTGTTGCACCTACACTGTGCACTGTGCTTGTGCAGAGCCTGGGAGCCTGTCGCTTATGAAGAATCGGCTGCAAATTTGCTTGCGTGGTCCATGTTTCCGCCGTTTCCTGGTCGATAGAACGGCTATCGGTCGGCGAGTCGTTGAAACTCTGTCCTCGCGCAGGCAAATTTTCGCTTTCGATTCCACAAGTCCGACAGGCTCCCAGGGAGAAGCGCGTGCCGGGTCGACAACGTGACTGCCACGGCCCTCGGCCGTTGACGATGGCGTGTCCGTTGAAGCCGCGGTGTCCACCGTGGCTTGGCGGCGTGCTTGCCGGGCGAAATGGTGCACGGTTGAACGCCGCGAAACCTACGTGTGCCGTCCCGCGTCAAGGGTGCCGATGACACTGCAGGTGCGCCAGGCACTGACCGCCGCGACGGCGCAACTCGGCGAACGTGTCGATGCCGAGGTACTGTTGCTGCACGTGCTTGGCAAGCCGCGGAGCTGGCTGTTTTCCCATGCCGGCGACGTGCTGGACAGCGACGTCAAGCTGGCTTTCGACAACCTGGTCGAGCGCCGTTCTCGTGGCGAGCCGGTGGCTTATCTTACCGGCGTGTGCGGCTTCTGGTCGCTGCTGCTGGAGGTGACGCCGGCTACGCTGATTCCGCGACCGGAAACCGAACTGCTGGTCGAACTGGCGCTGGCGCGTCTGCCGTGCGATGCGGCATGTGGCGTGGTCGACCTCGGCACCGGCAGCGGTGCGATCGCACTGGCGATTGCCAGCGAGCGACCGCAGGCACAGGTGATCGCCATCGATGCCAGTGCCGGCGCACTGGCGGTGGCCGATGGCAATGCGCGCAAGAACGGCATCGGCAATGTGAGCTTCCGGTGTGGCGACTGGTTGTCACCGCTGGGCGATGAGCGTGTCGAGCTGATCGTCTCCAACCCGCCCTACATCGAGTCCGACGATCCCCACCTCGGTCGCGGCGATCTGCGTTTCGAGCCGTCGACAGCACTGGTCTCGGGGCGAGATGGCCTCGACGACATCCGCCAGATCATCGATGATGCGCGCCGCCATCTGCAGCCGCCGGGCTGGCTGTTGTTCGAACACGGCTGGCAGCAGGGCGAAGCAGTGCGCGCGTTGTTGCAAAACGCGGGCTATGCCGAGGTATTCACCGCCCAGGATCTGGAGCGGCGCGATCGGGTCAGTGGCGGCCGTTGGCCGGCTGGCTGCATGAGGCCGGGCGATCCTCGTTGAGGCGCCGATAAATCGTGCTGCGACTGACCCCCAGCTTGCGGGCGGCGGCCGCCACGTTACCCTGGCTGCTGGCGAGGGCGTCGTCGATCGCCCGGCGCTCCAGCGTGTGAAGGCTTGCCGCTATTGGCATGCTGGAGGGTCGCGGCACCGGCGGCTGGGTTTTCAGCGGCGCGGGAAGATCGTCCAGAGTCAGGGTCGCCCCGACATGGCCGAGTGCCATCAGGCTGCGCAGCAGGCCGACCAACTGGCGCAGGTTGCCGGGCCAGGGCAGCGTGGCCAGATGCTCGACCAGCATGGCGTCCAGTCGCATCGGAACCTGCGCCGCACCCAACGCCAGCCATAGCTGGCGGATCACCGTGGCCGGTTCGGCATGTTCACGCAGCGCGGGCAGCTGCAACGTCGACTGCGCGACGCGGTAGTAAAGATCGGCGCGGAATTCACCATGTTCGACCAGTTCGTCCAACTGGCGGTGGGTGGCGGCAATCACCGCGATGTCGATCGCCTGGGCGCGTCTGCCACCGAGCGGGGTGACTTCGCGTTCCTGCAGCACCCGCAACAAACGGCTTTGCATCGCCAGCGGCATGTCGCCCAGTTCGTCCAGAAACAAGGTGCCGCCATCGGCCTGGCGCAACAGACCCGGCGCGCCGTCGCGGCGTGCGCCGGTGAAGGCGCCGGGCAGGTAACCGAACAACTCCGACTCAATCAGGCTCTCGGGCAGGGCGGCGCAGTTGACCGCGATGAAGGGTGCCGCGGCCCGTGCACTGCGCCTGTGCAATTCACGCGCCACGATCTCCTTGCCGGTGCCGGTTTCACCTTGCAGCAACAGCGGGATGTCGGCATCAAGCAGGCGTACGTTGCGATCGATCGCGGCATCGAGATCGGCACTGAAAACCGCCGCCGGCGAGCGTACCGGCTTGATCCGCGTGGTCAGTGGTTGCCTCGCTGCCGCATGCGGCTGACGCGGTGCATCGCGCCGGGCATGCACCATCTCGCCCGTCTGGCATCGCATGCCGGCGATGCGGCCCGGTCGCGGCAGCGCGGAGGCAAACAGCTCGTCGTAACGACGCTTGCCCAGCTCGTCCCAATCGACGCCGAGCAGGCGAAGCGCATGCCGGTTCGCCGCCACCAGCCGGTGCGCCTCGAAGACCAGCATGCCTTCGCGCGCCGTGCCGAGCAGCGCCGGGTCGGGCTGGATACGCACGATGTCGGCGCCGGCGAAATGGCTTTCGAACAGGCGATGCTCGATCTGCTCGACCGCCAGCTGCACCATGCCCAGTGCATGCAGGTGATGCACCGAGGCCTCGCCGGAGAGGTCGAGTACACCGACTACCTGCCCTTGCGGATCGAAGATCGGCGAGGCTGAACAGCTGAGCACGCGGTGGGGCGCGTAATAGTGCTCGCCACCACGAACTTCCACCGCGCGCCGCTCCACCAGTGCGGTGCCGATCGCATTGGTGCCGGTCGAGGCTTCGCTCCACGGCGCGCCCGGACGCAATGACACCCGCGCCGCCTTGTCGAGGAAGTCGGTACTGCCAAGCGCGTCGAGGATGAAGCCATCCGGGGCGGTCAGCACCACGATGCTGCCGGCCTGGCTGGCGCTGGCATACAGCATTTCGAGTTCGGGCCGACACAGCCGGCGCAGGGTCTCGTGATGTTCCTGCAGTTCGTTCAGCGCGTGGCGTTCGATCAGCTCGACGTGCGGCTTCGCGTCGGCGACCAGCCCTTGCTCAAGGCAGCGGCGCCATGAAGCAAGAATCGTATCCGAGACGAGTCCGCGCGGTTCGCCGACGCCATCGAAAAATCGATGTCGCGCAGTCTTGATGGACGCGTTGAGATCAGGGTGTCGCATCTGCCACCT
Source organism: Rhodanobacter sp. (assembly GCA_004298015.1). Lineage (GTDB taxonomy): Bacteria > Pseudomonadota > Gammaproteobacteria > Xanthomonadales > Rhodanobacteraceae > Rhodanobacter. The sequence goes on along the minus strand of SCSE01000021.1, from coordinate 20,837 downwards.
CCGAAGTGTCGCAATCTGCGACACCCGTTGCAGTGAGTGTTCCGATAAAAAGCACAGCAGCGGCACCAGCGCAACTGTTGGCACGCCGGCAAATATGCTGCGTGGCAGCAATATATTTTTATTCTCTAGTGCCAGGTAGCTACGTGGCATGTGAGATCGCAGCAATGGCCGTGGTCGACCGGCTGCTGGCACAACTTCTGCTCCTCTCTGGGTTACCTTCCACGAGCGGAGCACAACGATGACCAAACTCGAACAACAGCATCTTGCGGTGCAAGTCCCCTTCAAGCAGCGCTATGGCAACTTCATCGGCGGGAAATGGGTGGAGCCGGCCAACGGCAAATATTTCGACAACGTCACGCCGATCACCGGCCACGCCTTCTGCGAGATTCCACGCTCGGACAAGGACGATGTGGAGCTGGCACTGGATGCCGCGCATGCCGCCAGGGATGCGTGGGGCAAGACCGCCGTGGCCGAGCGCGCACTGATCCTCAACCGTATTGCCGATCGGATGGAGCAGAACATCGATCTGCTGGCGCATGCCGAGACCTGGGACAACGGCAAGCCGATCCGCGAGACCACCAACGCCGACGTGCCGTTGGCGATCGACCATTTCCGCTACTTCGCCGGCTGCATTCGCGCGCAGGAAGGCTCGATCGGTGAGATCGACCACGACACCGTGGCTTACCAGTTTCAGGAACCGCTGGGCGTGGTCGGCCAGATCATTCCATGGAATTTCCCCTTGCTGATGGCATGCTGGAAGCTGGCCCCGGCGCTGGCCGCCGGCAATTGCGTGGTGCTCAAGCCGGCCGAGCAGACGCCGGTCAGCATCCTGGTGTGGGCCGAATTGATCGGTGATCTGCTGCCGCCTGGCGTGCTCAATATTGTCAACGGTTTCGGCCTTGAGGCGGGCAAGCCGCTGGCGTCGAGTCCCCGGATCGCCAAGATCGCCTTTACCGGCGAGACCACCACCGGTCGGCTGATCAGCCAGTACGCCAGCCAGAATCTGATCCCGGCGACGCTGGAGCTGGGAGGCAAGTCGCCGAACATCTTCTTCGCCGATGTGGCCGACGAGGACGACGATTTCCTCGACAAGGCGATCGAGGGTTTCGTGCTGTTTGCCTTCAATCAGGGTGAAATCTGCACCTGCCCCAGCCGCGCACTGATCCAGGAGTCGATCTACGACAAGTTCATGGAGCGCGCGCTCAAGCGCGTGGCCGCGATTGTCCAGGGCAATCCGCTGGATCCGTCCACCATGCTCGGTGCGCAGGCGTCGAGCGAGCAGATGGAAAAGATCCTGTCCTACTTCGATATCGGCAGGCAGGAGGGCGCCAAGGTCCTGATCGGTGGTGAGCGCAATACCTTGAGCGGCGAGTTCAAGGACGGCTACTACATCAAGCCGACAGTGCTGTTCGGTCACAACAAGATGCGCGTATTCCAGGAGGAAATCTTCGGGCCGGTGGTGTCGGTGACCACCTTCAAGGACGAAGACGACGCCATGGCGATTGCCAACGACACTCTGTACGGACTCGGTGCCGGCGTATGGACCCGCAACGGTACCCGCGCCTACCGCTTCGGGCGCGGTATCCAGGCCGGCCGCGTCTGGACCAACTGCTACCACGCCTACCCTGCGCACGCGGCCTTCGGCGGCTACAAGCAGTCCGGCATCGGCCGCGAGAACCACAAGATGATGCTCGACCACTATCAGCAGACCAAGAACCTGCTGGTCAGCTACTCGCCGAAGAAGCTCGGCTTCTTCTGAGAGGGCACGCAAGTACCGGTGGCGACCCATTCCGGTGGATCGTCGCCGTCATCGTTGGAAACCAGCCATGCCTGAACTTCCGGTCATCGAAAAAGTTATCGCCACGCCCGCCGCCGAAGCGCTGATCGAGCGCCTGCGCCAAAGGCACGGTGCCTTGCTGTTCCATCAGTCGGGCGGTTGTTGTGATGGCTCCTCGCCGATGTGTTATCCGCAGGACGACTTCATCGTGGGCGATCGGGACGTGCAGCTGGGACAGATCGCCGGCGCACCGTTCTACATGAGCCCCTCGCAGTACGCGTACTGGAAACACACTCAGCTGATCATTGACGTGGTCGAAGGGCGTGGCGGCATGTTTTCGCTGGAAAACGGCGAGGGCGTGCGTTTCCTCACCCGTTCGCGACTTTTCACCGACGAGGAGATCGCGCAACTGCGCAGCGAAGGGCGGTTTCCAGCCGACGTTTGAGGGCCGGCCCGGCCCTTTGGTGCGACATTCTGCTCAGACGGCGCTGGCGATGCTGGCGTCGACCAGTTTGGGAAAACGTGCACGAATCGCATGGCGTATGCCCGGCAGGTCGAGGCCCGCCAGGCTCAGAACTTCCTCGCGGCTTCCGTGCTCCAGATAGACGTCTGGGAGGCCGAGATGGAGGATCGGCATCACGATGCCATGCGCAGCCAGAGATTCGGCCACGGCTGAGCCGGCGCCGCCGGCGATCGCATTGTCCTCCAGCGTGACCAGGGCATCGTGGCTGCTGGCGAGCTGCAGAATCATCGTCTCATCCAGCGGTTTCACGAAGCGCATGTTGACCAGGGTGGCATCGAGCTCGGCGGCGACATGGGTTGCCGGTGCCAGCATCGTGCCGAAGCTCAACAGGGCGATACCGTGGCCGCGCCGGCGCAACTCGGCCTTGCCGATCGGCAAGCTGTCGAGCTCCTCGCGGACCACCGCACCGGGGCCGCTGCCGCGCGGATAGCGGATGGCCGCCGGTCCGTTGAAGCCGTAGCCCGTGCTCAGCATCATCCGGCACTCGTTCTCGTCGGCCGGCGCCATGATCAGCATGTTCGGCAGACAGCGCAGGAAGGTGAGGTCGAAGCTGCCCGAATGGGTGGCGCCGTCCGGGCCGACCACCCCGGCACGGTCGATCGCGAAGGTGACGTCGAGGTTCTGCAGCGCCACGTCGTGGATCGCCTGATCGTAGGCGCGCTGCAAAAAAGTCGAGTAGATCGCCACCACCGGTTTGGCCCCTTCGCAGGCCATGCCCGCGGCCAGGGTCACGGCATGCTGTTCGGCGATGGCCACGTCAAAGTAGCGCTGCGGGTATTCCCTGGAAAACCGCACCAGCCCTGAACCCTCGCGCATTGCCGGGGTGATCGCGAGCAGGCGCGGGTCGGCCGCTGCCATGTCGCACAGCCAGTCGCTGAAGATATCCGTGTAACTGGGCTTGGTCGGCGCGCTCTTCTTCAGCAGTCCGGCCTCGGGGTCGAACGGCCCGACCGCGTGGTATTCGATTTGTGCCTGTTCGGCCGGCGCATAGCCCTTGCCCTTGGTGGTGATCACATGCAGCAACTGCGGACCGGGCAGTTCCTTCACCGTGCGCAAGGCATGCAGCAGTTGCGGGATATTGTGGCCATCGATCGGGCCGGTGTAGTGGAAGCCGAGTTCCTCGAACAGCGTGCTGGGCACGAACATGCCCTTGGCATGCTCCTCCCAGCGCTTGAACCAGCGCCCGAAGAATGACTGCTTGGGAATCGCCCGCTTGGCCCGCTCACGCCAGGCATTGAGCCGGTAACTGGCCATCGCGCGGGCCATCACCTTGGTCAAGGCGCCGACGTTCTCGCTGATCGACATGCCATTGTCGTTGAACACCACCACCATGTCCGGTTCGACGTCGCCGCCGTGATTGAGCGCCTCGAACGCCATGCCGGCTGTCATCGCGCCATCGCCGATCACCGCTACCACCTTGCGCCGGTCACCCCGGCGTTGCGCCGCGATGGCCATGCCCAGCGCCGCCGAGATCGAGGTGGATGAGTGGCCGACGCCGAAGGTGTCGTATTCACTTTCCTCGCGGCGCGGGAATGGGGCCAGACCGTCCTTCTTCTTGATCGTGGTGATCTGGTCGCGGCGGCCGGTAAGAATCTTGTGCGGATAGCACTGGTGGCCGACATCCCATACCAGCCGATCATGCGGTGTGTCATAGACGTGATGCAGGGCGACGGTCAGCTCGACTACCCCCAGCCCGGCACCGAAATGACCGCCCGAACTCGCGACAGCCTCGATCAGGTACTGCCGCAACTCGTCCGCCACCGTCGGCAGCTGATCGTCGGGAACCCGGCGCAGATCGGCCGGCGTCTCGATCGGTGCGAGGTTGGGGTAGTGGGAAAGCTCGTTCATCCGCCTATTGTTGGCTCACGGGCGTGGTGTGGCAAGGGCGAAAGAGTGAAGGGCGCGTGGCCGTTGGCCGGCAGCGGACATACACATAGCCCCCACATACGAGGTCACAAGCTGGCGCCAGAAACTCTTTGGGGATGTCCTCCATGGTCAGGATAACGCAATCGTTCCGTCGTCTTGCCGAATCGACCGCAAGCTACTCTGGCAAACCCGTGGCGTTTCTTATTGCGGCGTGCATCGTGGTGGTATGGGGGGCCACCGGACCCCTGTTCCACTACGGGGACTCCTGGCAGTTGGTGATCAACACCGGCACCACCATCGTGACGTTTCTGATGGTCTTCCTGATCCAGAACAGCCAGAACCGGCACACGGCAGCGCTCCAGATCAAGCTCGACGAGTTGATCCGGGTAACCGAAGCCAGCAACGGCCTGCTGGACCTGGAGGATATGGACGAGGAAGTTCTCGAGCGGGTTCGCGAGAACTATCGCAAATTGGCGCGCCAACGACAGGAAAAGGCCAGCCGCGCACTACGGGGTGGCGGCGGGGCGGCGGCGACTGTCGCGGAAGCCGAGGAGGCGCGCCGGCACGTCGAGGAAATCGATCGCGAGCTGGATGAATGCCGCAGCGCCCGTGATGCTGAATCCGCGGGAAAGGACGAGGTGCAGCCGTCAGTCGCCGTTTAGCTGTGCGCTGCCCGCCTGTCGCGGGGCAGGTGATTGACCAGAAACTCCATCTGGTCGGCGAGGATATTGCGGTTGGACAGGATCAGGTGTTCGACCCAGCTCGGGCGGTATGGCACCGCCAACAGCGGCATATTGGCTTGCTGCGGGGTGCGGTTGCTCTTTCTCAGGTTGCAGGCGAGGCAGGCGCTGACCACGTTTTCCCATACATCCTTGCCATGCTTGGAGATCGGCAGCACATGATCGCGGGTCAATTCGCCGCGACTGTGCTGGCTGCCGCAGTACAGGCACAGATGACGGTCGCGCGCGAACAGCGCGGTGTTGGTCAGGGCCGGGGCGGGATCGATCGCGTGATCGCGACAATGGCCGGTGCTGGCGATGATCGGGTGCAGTTCGATCCGGCTCTGCGCACCGAGCTCCCGGTTGTGGCCACCGTGGACGGTCAGGCACGGGTCGCCGAGGGTCCAGGCGACGGCTTCGCGCACGTACAGGCAAACGGCGTCCTGCCAGCTGATCCAGTCGAGGATACGGCCGGCGGCGTCCAGCGATAACACCCGGGTGGCGTTGAGGTCAGCCCGGTGTGGCACGTCCATCAGCATGTAGATCGTCCTTCAGCCAGGGCCGTGAGAGCGTTTCAGCGATGCGAAAAGAGTGTTCTGCGCCAGCATAGAACAATTTCGTTGCAATTCGCATGCGGGTGGTCACAGAGGGAGGCGCCTGAGCGGCTGGCCAAGCGGTCGCGCGCCACGCGCCTGCGCTGATATAGTTGAAGATCAATACAGACCCTACGCCGGGTTTGGTAGGGGCACCTCGGTGGCGACCCCGGCACGGCGGGGCAGAGGTAACTAACGTGGCTGAAGTCATTTTCTACGAGCGTCCGGTACCGCTCAACCGTGAGCAACACAAGGATCTTCACCTCAAGGCCGTGCCGCATGTGAAATTTGCGATGAATGCGCATTCGGTGCCGCTGACCGGCGCCGAGTTCTCCATCGCCGCACGGGATCTGCTGATCGTTTTCGCTGGCACCGATGCCGCGGATGCCGGTCCGGTGGCGTTGCTTGGCCTGCGCGAGAACGAGAATCTGCATGTCGATGCCGACGGTCACTGGGCGCCGCACACCTACGTGCCGGCGTTCGTACGCCGCTACCCGTTCATTCTGGCGGAGAAGCCGGTGGGGGAGGAGGGCGACGATCTGACGGTATTCCTCGATGAGCAATACGAAGGATTCGACCAGAACGAAGGCGAGCGCCTGTTCAAGGAAGACGGCACCGATACCGAGATGCTGACCAATGCGGTGAATTTTCTCGGCGAGTTCCAGCAAAACGTCGCACGGACCCGCTGGTTCATGCAGCAATTGAATAAGCACGACCTGCTGGAGCCGCGCAATGTGCAGCTCAAGAAGGAGCCGAAGGACGGTACCGAAGGCAAGTCGATCAACCTCAATGGCCTGTTCGTGGTCAATGAGGACAAACTGCGCGCGCTGGACGAGAAGACGGCCCACGAGTTCGCCCGCGAAGGCATGTACGGCTGGATCTACGCGCATCTGCTGTCGCTGTCCAATATCGATCGTCTAGCCCAGCGCCTGGACGAGCGTGAGCAGGCTGAAGCGGCCAGCAACGCAACCCGCAACTGAGGTAACCGAACGCCGGGACGTGGGTTATCCCGCCCGGCTTTGGCATCCTCATCGATCATCCCGCCCGGGCCGGTGACCGGCGGTCTGCGAGCCGGTGGCCATCCCCGGACTGAACGGTTCGGCGCATGCTTAAGGAACTCCTAAGCTGCGGACGCCAAGCTAGTGGTTATGGATCATCCCTGCCGGCAGTTCCCCGTAGCGTACCCGCGATCTTCTCCTCGACCCCTGAACCCCGTGCGGCGCCCCGCATTCTGGGCGAGCGTAGCCATCGTCGCCGCGGTGACGCTTTCCGGGTGCGCGACCTATTCGCCGCAGCCACTGGGCGACGGTCATGGTGCGGACAGTGTGGCGAAACTCACCGCCCCGACCGCGGACATGCCAACGCCTGCGCTGGCAAGCCACCGGTTCGATCCATCCAACGGCCTGGACGCCACCGAAGTGGCGATGCTGGTAGTGGCCAACAGTCCCGATCTCAAGATTCGGCGTGACGCGCTGGGTATCGCCCAGGCGCAGGCGTTTGCCGCCGGGTTGCTGCCCGATCCGCAACTGGGCATTACCGGTGACATCCCGCGCAGTTACAACGGCGGCCTGACCAATGCATACAGCCTTGGAATCAGCCAGGACCTGAGTACCTTGCTGACCCGCTCCTCGCGCAAGGCTGCCGCACGCAACCGGGTGAAGCAGGTCAATCTGGATCTGTTGTGGGCCGAGTGGCAGACCGTGGCGCAGGCGCGGCTGTTGTTCGATCAGGTGCTCACGCTGCGTCAGCAGCAGACCCGGCTCAAGGCTGAACAGACTGCGCTGGCCAAGGTCGGGAAGTATGTGCGCACGGCGTTGCGCGCAGGCAACCTCACCTACGACATGGCCAGTGCCGGCCTCAACGCCACCGCCGATGTGCGCCGACGGCTGGCCACCAACGCGATCGCCTTGCATCAAGCCCAGGCTAGTTTGCGCAACCTGCTCGGATTGACTGCGACCGCGCCGCTGCGGCTGACCGGTCCGGCGTATCGACCCCAGCCCACCAGCGCCCAGGTGCAGGTAGCCCTGGCCGACCTGCCAAAGCGGCGCCCCGACCTGCTGGCCCTGCAGGCCGGCTACCGCTCGCAGGAAGCGAAGGTGCGTGCCGCGATCCTGGCCCAGTTCCCCGCCCTCAACATCGGCTTCAACACCGCCCGCGACACCGGCGGCGTGATTACCAACGGCTTCAGCCTCGGTATCACCTTGCCGCTGTTCGATCGCAATCGCGGCAACATCGCGATCCAGCGGGCCACGCGCCAGCAGCTCAGGGACATTTATCAGGCGCGCGTGCTGACCGCGCGCAGCGACATGCAGCGCATCGTCAGCGATCTGGCCACGCTGGATCGCCAGGCCAGGACGCTGGGGGCCCATGTGCATGAACTCGACGCCGCACGGCGCGCCGCCGAACATGCCTGGCATGCAGGACTGCTGGACTGGCCGACCTACCTGGTGATCCGCGGCAACGCACTGACGGCCGATCTCGACCTGCTGACGGTGCGGCAGGAGCAGGCCACGCAGTCGATCGCGCTGCAGGCTCTGCTCGGCAACACCGACCTTGCAACCTCCCGATCCCCCTCTGCCAAAGCGTCCAAGCCATGAACCGTCAACTGATTCTGCCGAGCCTGTGCGCGCTGCTGCTGACCGCCGCGCTGACGGGCTGTCACGGCGCACCTTCCGGTAAAAATGCGGCCGCAGCACAGGCCAAGGTGCTGGTGACTACGGCCAAGCCGGTGCAGCGGACCTTCCACAACACGGTCCACGCCTGGGGGAGTGCGGTGGGCGACCCGCATCATGCGCGTGCGATCAGTCTCGCTCACGGTGGCCAGATCATGGCCTTGCAGGTCACCGCCGGACAAACCGTGAAGCGTGGGCAGCCGCTGCTGACGATCACCCCCGATCCGGCTGCGCACAATGCATTCCTGCAGGCGCAGAACGCGCTGGCCCTCGCTCGCGGCGAACTCAAGCGAGTCAAGCAACTGGCGGCCCAGCGCCTGGCGACGCAGTCGCAATTGGCGGCGGCACGCAAGGCGCTGGCCGATGCCATGGCTGCACTGGCAGCCCAGCGTGCGCTGGGCGGCGGCGCAGCACAACAGGTGATCAAGGCGCCGGCTGATGGTGTGGTTACCGCACTCAATGTCGGACTGGGGCAGCGGGTGGCCGCCAATGCATTGTTGCTCAGCTTCACGCCGGCGCACGCGCTGGTTGCGCAACTGGGCATCCAGCCACAGGACGGTACCCGCCTGCACTCCGGCATGACGGTGGAGCTGCAGCAGGTCTACGGTTCGACCGCAAGGTTTACCGGTACCTTGCGGGTGGTCGGCCAGTCGATCGACCCGCAGACCCGTTTGTTGCCGGCACAGGTTGAGTTGCCTGCCAGCGCCAGTGCCAGGCTGGTGGCTGGCGCGGCGCTGGATGCGCAGATCCGCACCGACGCGTTCACCGCATGGGCGGTACCGCGGGAGGCGGTGCTGCACGATGGCAAGGGCTACTACCTGTTCCAGGTCGAGAGTGGCCACGCCAGGCGCGTCGATGTGAAGCTGCGCGACCCGCATGGCAAGACGGTCGGTGTGGAAGGTTCGCTTGATGCCAAGGCCCCGGTAATCGTGCTCGGCGTGTACGAACTGAACAATGGCGACGCCGTCAAGGAGTCCGCCAAGTGAGTGTGACCGAGTGGATGCAGCGGCATCGCCGCTCGTTGCTGTTCCTTGCGTTGATGTTGACCATCGGCGGTATTGCCAGCGCGTTCCTGATGCCGGTGGCGTTGTTTCCAAACGTGGCGTTTCCGCGGGTGCAGGTGACTCTGGACGCCGGCGACCGCCCGGCCGACCAGATGGCGATCGAGGTGACTACGCCGGTCGAGGTGGCGATTCGCCGCGTACGTGGTGTGCGCGACGTGCGTTCCACCACCAGTCGCGGCAGTGCGCAGATCGATGTCAAGTTCGATTGGGGCACCAACATGGCGTCGGCGCTGCAGATGATCAACGCGGCGGCCGGTCAGGTCTTGCCGCAACTGCCGGCAGGAACCGGTCTCAGCACGCGCCGGATGGATCCCACCACCTTCCCGATACTTGCCTACAGCCTGCGTTCGCATACGCTCTCGCCCAGCGCCCTGCGTGATCTTGCGATGTATCAGCTGCGCCCGTTGCTCAGTGGCATCAATGGCGTGGCACAGGTCAATGTGCAGGGCGGTGAGGTGGCGGAGTTTCACGTCGATGTCGATCCCGGCAAGTTGCGTGCCTTGAATCTGAGCCTGGCCCAGGTCTCCACGGCGGTCAGTCAGGCGGCGACCATCCAGGCGATGGGGCGAGTCTCCGATCACTACAAGTTGTTCCTGCTGCTGGCCAACAACCAGCCCAAGACCGTGGCCGCCTTGCGCGACATCGTGGTCAGGGCGGGTCCCGGCGGTGTGGTGCGCGTCGGCGACGTGGCGCGGGTCAGCCTGAGTCATGTGCCGCAGTGGATCCGCGTCAATGCCGATGGCCAGAACGCGGTGCTGATGCAGGTCTACCAGCAGCCGGCCGGCAACAGTGTGCAGATTGCCAAGGCGGTGAAAAAGCGCCTTGCCGACTATGCGCCGCAGATGCCGCCCGGGGTGAAGGTAGCCAACTGGTACGACCAGACCCAGCTGGTGACCGGCGCGGCCACCAGCGTGCGTGACGCGATCCTGATCGGCATTGTGCTGGCCGGCCTGGTGCTGTTCGTGTTCCTGCGCAACACCCGGGTGATCCTGATCGCGCTGATCGTGGTGCCGTCAGTGCTGGGTATCACCGTGTTGCTGCTGCACGTGCTGGGCATGAGTTTCAACATGATGACGCTGGGCGGGATGGCGGCGGCGGTCGGGTTGATCATCGACGATGTGATCGTGATGCTGGAACACATCATGCGCCGCCTGAGCCAGGGTGAGGGCAAGATCCACGAGCGCATCGCCGGGGCGGCATGGGAGTTCACCCGCCCGCTGACCGGTTCCAGCGCGGCCACGGTGGTGATCTTCCTGCCACTGGCCTTCCTCTCGGGGGTGACCGGTGCCTTCTTCAAGGCGCTGTCGTTGACCATGGCCAGCGCGCTGATCATTTCCTACCTGCTGACCTGGGTGGCGGTGCCGCTGCTGGCCGAACGCTTCATGGATCGACGGCATCTGGTCGAGCACCCGCCCAGCCGCTTCACCGAGCGGATGATGACGGGCTACCACAATATTCTCGGGCGTTGGCTGAAGCGCCCCGTGCTGGTCCTGCTGCTGGTGGTGCCGCTGGTGGTGGTTGGCGGATTTGCCTACACCCGTGTCGGCACCGGCTTCATGCCGAAGATGGACGAAGGCGGCTTCATCCTCGATTACCTGTCCAAGCCGGGTACCTCGCTTACCGAAACCAATCGCCTGCTGAATCAGGTCGAGACCATCATTCGCGCCAATCCGTACGTCGACACCTACTCGCGTCGTACCGGCCTGCAACTCGGTGGCGGGCTGACCGAGGCCAACCAGGGCGATTTCTTCGTGCGCCTGAAAAACGGCTCGCGGCCGTCGACCGAACAGGTCATGACGCAGATCCGCACCAAGGTGGAGCACAACGTGCCGGGTCTGGATATCGAGCTGTCACAGTTGATGGAAGATTTGATCGGCGACCTGGTGGCGGTGCCGCAACCGATCGAGATCCAGCTCTACAGCGACAACGTCAAGCAGCTCGATGCCACGGCGACCCGGGTCGCCGATGCCATCGGCAAGATCAAGGGCGTGGTCGGCGTGCGCAACGGCATCAACCCGGCCGGCGACGCGCTGACGGTGAAGGTGGATTCGGCCAAGGCGGCACTGCAGGGTCTCGATCCGGTCAGTGTCACCAACCAGGTGGCGGCGGCGATCGACGGCAGCGTGGTGGCGCAACTGCCCGAAGTGAGCAAGGTTGTCGGCGTGCGCGTGCGCTTTCCGTTGGACTCGCATCGACGACTGGAACAGGTCGCCGAGATGCCGATCCGTGCCGCCGACGGCCATCTTTTGCCGCTGTCCCAGGTGGCTACCCTGCACGAAGTACAGGGGCAACCGGAGATTACCCGCGACAACCTGAAGCGGATGGTGGCGGTCACCGGGCGCATCAGTGGACGCAGCCTCGGCTCCACCATTGCCGACGTGAAGAAGGTGCTGGCGAAGCAGGGCATGCTGCCGAAAGGCATGTTCTATCAGCTCGGCGGCCTTTATCACCAGCAGCAGAAGGCCTTTCGCGGCTTGACCATCGTGATGCTGGCGGCAATTGCGCTGGTCTTCACCCTGCTGTTGTTCCTGTACGAAAGCTTCCGCGTGGCGATGACCATCATGGCGATGCCTTTGCTGGCGCTGCCGGCGGTATTCGCGGGGCTATGGATTACCGGAATCGAGTTGAACATTTCCTCGATGATGGGCATGACGATGATTGTCGGCATTGTCACCGAGGTGGCGATCTTCTACTTCTCCGAGCTGCAGGAGGCTGAGGCCGAAATGGCCTTGCACGGTGCGCTGCACGAGGCCGGCAAGCACCGCACGCGGCCGATCCTGATGTCCACGCTGGCCGCCATCCTGACCCTGTTGCCACTCGCGCTGGCGATCGGCCAGGGTTCGCAGATGCAGCAGCCGCTGGCGATCGCCATCATTTCCGGGATGCTGTTGCAATTGCCGCTGGTACTGCTGGTGATGCCGGTGCTGTATTCGTTGCTGCGCCGCCGGGATGCGAAACAGGCGGCTTGATTGCTGTCCTGGTTGAGACAGGCGGCGGGCAGCGCCCGCCATGCCCAACCCAGGTATGTTTTCGCGGAAAGACGCCAGCCCGACCCGCTGGCGGTGTCGATTCAGCGTACCGGCTTGGCCAGGCGTAGCAAGTCCGGCGCAAAGCCGGTCGTCTCGTACAGTTTGCGCGCGCGCTGGTTGCCCGGAAACACCGCCAGCGTTACCAGCTGGCAGCTATGTTCGCGGGCCCAGGTCTCGGCATGTGCCAGCAGCGCCTTGGCGATGCCCTTGCCTTCGTGTTCCGGCATCACGGCGAGGTCTGAAATATGGCAATTGCTGCGGCCGGTAAAGAAATCCTCCGCCCGCTGCAGGTGGATGAAGCCGACCCGTTCACCGTCCGCGTCCTCGGCCACGTATAGGTAGCTGTTCGCCGGTTGATCCTCCAGATGCTGCAGCAGGTCGTCCCGGATGCCTTCGATGCATTCGTGCCGGCGTCGCCACGGCGGCAGGGTGAAATCGACGAAGCGCGGCACCAGCGCAAGAATGAAATCGTCGTCGTCATCGGCCAGACGAATCAGCAGGGTCGTGTCAGTCATCGGGGAGCTTGGAAAGCGTGAGGTGTGGTTGCTGTTTCTACACCTTGCGGCGCATTCGCGAAAGCCCTTGGACCGTCCTTATTCACCCCATGTCGCCTTCTCACTTCCACAGATCCTCACCAGATGGCTGTTTGCAGTTGCGGTCTGCCAAATTTTGCCCGCCCCCCCCTGATCGAGGATGGCCAGCTCAAGGGATACTCCAGATGCAGCCGATGGGCGATCGGGACTTCCGTCGCGGCCCGTGTATCGGCGTAGGGCGGGCACGGCCCGCCGGCCCCGCCATGGTCGGAATGACGAAGCGCGGCGGACGGAACATGCCTCTTTGAAGCTTTACCCGAGGGAGCGCAGTCCACATCGCCAGGCCGGCGGTGCCGGCGACACGAGCCGGCCGGTGGTTGTTAGCCACGGATTGGCAGTGGCCTGGCCTGCAACCCGTCGGCCCATGTCTTGCCGTCAGCCCTGCCGATACAGCTTCATCAGGCCGACCACGCCCAGGCCCCAGACGCCGTTGAGCAGCAGTGCGCCGAAGATCAGTTTCGGGTCGAAGCCGCCGGCCATCGGCATGCCCTTGAGCGGCAACACCACGAACAGTGCGACGATGCTGGGCAGCAGCGCACCCCAGATCATGCCCCAGAGCCAGCGTCTGCCGCCGTGCTGCTTGCGGACCAGAGCCCATAGCAGGATGCCCCACAAGCCACCCCAGAACGCCAGTGACAGCACCGCGGGCACGCCAAGCGGCGGTACCGGCGCCATGTTCCAGGCCCGATGCGGAAAGGCGCCGATCAGATGCAGCACCTGCAACAGGCCCTGGTGAAACACCAGGGTGGAGACGAATCCTGCAATGAACGAAAGCAGCCACTTCATGGGAACCTCCTGGACAACGATGTGCCGGGTTTGCAGCCCTGCTGCCGCACCGTCCGGCGTCGGTGCAGCGTGTCGGCGACGAGGGTGCCATGGCTGGCGTTCCTCATCGTGATCTCCATCATGTCCTGCTCAGGCGACAACCGTCATGTGCCGACCACCGGCAAGGCGATGTAGCTGGCCTTGCCCGGGGCGTGATAGATGCGCTGGGTGGCTTTGCGGTAGTCGGCCGGCTTGGCCCAGAAGATGTTGGGCACGAAGGTCTGCGGATTGCGGTCGTAGAGCGGGAACCAGCTCGACTGCACCTGCACCATGATGCGGTGGCCGGGCAGGAACACGTGATTGGCCGCTGGCAGGGCGAAGCGGTAGCTCAACGGCTGGTTCGCGGCCAGCGGCTGTGGATTATCGAAGCCGGTACGGTAGCGACCGCGGAAGATGTCCATCGCCACGGCGAGCTGGTAGCCGCCCATTGCCGGCTGTGCCGCCACCTGGTCGGGATACACGTCGATCAGCTTGACCACCCAGTCGCTGTCGGTGCCGCTGGTCGAGGCCACCAGGTGCACCTCGGGCGAGCCGCTGATGGTCAGTGGCTTGGTGAGCACGTGGGAGGTGTAGGTGACGACGTCGGTGCGCCCGGAGGCTTCGCGCTGGTCGTCCACCAGCCACTGCGGCCAGGTCAGGCCGTGGTCGTAGCCGATCGGCTGGATCGGGCGGGCGCGGAATGGGACCGGGTGCGCAGGGTCGGATACGTAGGCGTCGAAGGCGGTGCCGCCGGACGGCGCGTTGAAGCCGAGTTTGTGATCCGGCTCCAGGTACAGCGGCCGGCTCTTGGCGGGGCAGCCGCTCTCACAGGCCAGCGGCCAGTGGCTCAGCCGTTGCCAGCGGTTGACGCCCGTCTCGAAAGCGGTGACCGGGGCGATGTCGGCCTTCGGCGCTCCGTCCTTGAGGTATTGCGCCAGGAACGGCCGCAGGATGTGTTCGCGGAAATATCTCCCGGTGTCGCTGCCGAAGCGGATATCACCGAGCGAACTGCCATCGCCGATTTCCTGGCCGTGGTGCCATGGCCCGATCACCAGCTTGACCATGGTGCCGGTCGTGTCCTTGGGCTTGATGGCCCGGTAGACCGCCAGCGCGCCGTAGATGTCCTCCTGGTCCCACAGGCTGTGCACCAGCATCACCGGCACCTTCAGCGGCTGCGCGGCGAGCAGCCGGTCAACCGCCTGCTCGCGCCAGAAGGCGTCGTAGGCAGGGTGCGCCACCAGCTTGTTCCAGAACCCCAGTTGCTGCATCCCGTATTGCCTGCCGAGCTCGCCGGCCGAACCGGCCTGCATGAACAGGTCGTACTCGTCGTGGTAGCTGGTCCACCATTTGATGCTGTTGTCGCGACTGGCGGTCTGCTCGTAGATGTACGCCATGTTCTGTTCGCGGAAGGCGCCGTTGTGAAACCAGTCGTCGCCGCGCCAACCATCGACCATCGGGTTCATCGGCACCGCGACCTTGAGTGCGGGGTGGGGATGGATCAGCGACATCAACGGCTCGAAGCCGTCGTAGGAGATGCCGATAGTGCCGACCTTGCCATTCGATTCGGGGATGTTTTTCACCAGCCAGTCGATGGTGTCATACGTGTCGGTGGCATCGTCCACAGGGGTGGGATTGAGCGGGCCATGCACCGGGCGGTTCATCACGTAGTCGCCCTGCGAGCCGTACTTGCCGCGCACGTCCTGCACCACACGGATATAGCCGTCTTCGAGAATCACGTCGGTGACGTTGTCGTAGCCCTCGAGCATCGGGCCGAGATGTCCGCTGGGGTTGTGACTGGTCAGCGCCTTGGCGTCGTAGGGGGTACGGGTGAGCAGGATGCCGGCGTGTTTGGCGCCCTTCGGAATCAGGATGATGGTGTGCAGTTTCACGCCGTCGCGCATCGGGATCATCACCACCCGTCGCACGTAGTCGTAACTGCGCGTGACCGGGGTGAAGTGGGCGGGGGTCTCGCTGGGGTAATCGGGGTACCTGGCGGCGGGCGGGTCGGCGGCCAGTACGGCGCTGCTCACGACAAGCAGCAGCATGCACAACGCGGGTAACAGCGCGGACCTGGTGGCCGCGACACGAGACGACTTCATGGCAACTCCCCTGGGTGGACAACTCCACCATCCTACCTGCAGAGCCCGGGTGGCCGAAACACCGGCAGCATCGCGACGGCCAGCGGCGTCCGATGCCCGAAAAATTCGCCTCCGACAGGCTGCCAGGCTGAACTCGTCGCGCCGGAAAGCCAACGCCCGGAGTGCCGGGCGTTGGCTTGAAGCCGCTCAGTCGATGGGCGGCAAGCTGACCACGCCGGCCTCGATGGCGGCATGATGCATCAGGCAGCGTGGCAGGATGCGGGCGAAGTAGAACGCCGCGGTGTCGCGCTTGGCCTGCTTGAACGCGTCGGTTGGCGAACCCACTTCGGCAGCGGCAACGCTGCGTGCCCACAAGTAGGCCAGGGTCACATAGCCGGAGTAGTAAAGGTAGTCGGTGGCGGCGGCGCCAAGTTCTTCCGGGTTGGCCTGTACCCGCTGCGCCAGCGTCATGGTCATGTCGCCCCATTGCTTGGCATATACCGCCAGCGGTCCGATCAGTTGGCGCAAGGCTTCGTCGGCGCTGTGTTGCTGGCAGAACCCGCTGATCTCCTCGAGGAGGTGCTTGAAACCGACGCCCTGCAGCTGGAGGATCTTGCGCCCCAGCAGGTCGGCTGCCTGGATGCCGGTGGTGCCTTCATACAAGGTGATGATGCGCGCATCACGCACGAACTGCTCGACCCCGTTTTCGGCGATATAGCCGTGACCGCCGTAGATCTGCAGCGCTTCCTTGGTACATTCCTGGGCCAGCTCGGTGACCACGCCCTTGGCGATCGGAATCAGGAACGCGACCAGTTCGCCGGCCTTCTTGCGCGCGGCCTCGTCGGTGCTGCGTGATTCCACATCGGTCTGCAGCGCGGTATACAGCACCAGCGCGCGTGAGCCTTCGACGAAGGCGCGCTGGGTCAGCAACATGCGGCGCACGTCGGGCTGCACCAGCAGGTTGTCGGCTGGCTTGTCGGGGAACTTCGGGCCCGACAACGCGCGCGATTGCAGCCGTTCGCGGGCGTAGTTGAGACTGTTCTGCAGCGCGCGCTCGGCCAGTGCCAGGCCTTGCACGCCGACCGCGAGACGGGCCGCATTCATCATGGTGAACATGGCCGCCAGGCCCTTGTGCGGCTTGCCGATCAGGTAGCCCTCGGCGGCATCGAAATTCATCACGCAGGTGGCCGAGCCCTTGATGCCCATCTTGTGCTCGATGGCGCCGGCGGCGACGCTGTTGCGCTCGCCCGGCGAACCGTCCTGGTTGAGCTTGAACTTGGGCACGATGAACATCGAGATGCCACGGCTGCCGGCGGGTGCATCGGGCAGGCGTGCCAGCACCAGGTGCACGATGTTCTCGGTCAGGTCGTGTTCGCCGGCGCTGATGAATATCTTGGTGCCGGTGATCCGGTAGCTGTCGTCGTCGGCCGGTTCGGCGCGGGTTTTCAGCAGGCCGAGGTCGGAACCTGCCTGCGGTTCGGTCAGGCACATGGTGCCGGTCCAGCGACCCGCGACGATCGGCTTCAGGTACTGCTCCTTCTGCTGCTCGGTGCCGTGCATTTCCATCGCATGGCAGGCCCCTTCGGAGAGCAGCGGGTACAGGCTCCAGGACAGGTTGCCGCTCTGGAACAACTCGGTGGTTGCGGTGCCGAGCACGCCGGGCAGGCCCTGGCCGCCGAAGGCCTCGGGCATGGTCAGGCCGGACCAGCCTCCTTCGGCAAACTGGCGGTAGGCGTCCTTGAAGCCCTTGGGCGTGGTCACCGTCTGGCTGGCCTTGTCGAAGTGGCAGCCCTCTTCGTCCCCCGGTCCATTGGTTGGCGCGAGTATTTGCTCGGCGAGCTTGCCGGCTTCCTCGAGCACGGCATCGATCAGCTCGCGTGAGTGTTCCGCACCGCCTTCGAGTTGGGTAAGCACGGCTTCGGCGCCGAGTACGTCGAAGAGTGCGAAACGCTGGTCGTCCAGCGGTGCCTTGTAGAGGGTCATGAAGAAGTCCTTCGGTGGTTAGGTGTTGATCAGCGATAGGTACCGGGAATGCCGGGCACCGGCGATAGCCAGTCGTTGCCGCTGAAGCTGAAATTGCGCGGCTGTTTTTCCTGCTCGGGACGGGCCATGGTGCTGCCGCTGAGGCGATAGGCCAGCGACCCGCTGCTGCCGCGGGCGGCGACAGCCTGCAGGGCTTTGGTCATCGCCGGCGTGGGCAGTACGTCGAGGTGGATCACGTCGCCGACAAGCGCGGGGATATCCCGCTTGAAACGCGCGTCAAGAAGAATCGGCATCAGCGAAGCCACTTGCAGCTGGCCTTCGAGCGACCTGAAATCCATCTCGGCATAGCTGTTGTTCTGGATCCGCACCGTCAAGCGCCACTGGCCGCCCGCCAGTACCGACAATTGCTGGATGCTCACAGTGGGTGGAAACACGCTCTTGCGCGGCGGACCGCAGGCGATCAGGCCGGCGGTCGACAGGACAAGCAGCAAGACTTGCAGCAGTCGTTTCATGGGCTCACCTCAAACGATTGTTTGAATACTAGCAGGGGCCGACGTGCCGGGAACAGGGTGCTCCTCCCGACGCGCCTGCGGAAAAGCGGTTTCCATTGCGCCGCGGTGTAGGCATCATCGCGGATCACTCTTCCGCCAGCAGACCGTCCATGACCCGTCGCATCATCGCCCGCCGCTCGCCGATCCATGGCAATGGAGTTTTTGCCAGCCAGACCCTGGCCAAGGGTGACCATGTCATCGAATACAAGGGTCGATTGCTGACCCATGATGAGGCTGATGCGCTTTACGGCGACGGCGGCGAAACCGGGCATACTTTTCTGTTCACACTCAACGAGCAGTACATCATCGATGCCAACCAGCAAGGCAACAGCGCACGCTGGATCAACCACAGCTGTGCGCCGAACTGCCGCGCGCTGGTCGAGGAAAGCTCCAGCGGCGATCCGCGCAAGGACAAGGTGGTGATCGAGACGCTGCGCAGGATCAAGCCCGGCGAAGAGCTCACCTACGACTACGGCATCGTGCTCGAGGTGCCGCACACCGCGCGGTTGAAGAAGCTGTGGCGCTGCCTGTGCGGTTCACCGACATGCAGCGGCACGCTGCTCAAACCCAGGCGCTGACAGAGCAGGCCGGGCGCCGCAAGGTTCGACGCCCGGCTGCAGGTTTCCATCGCTGACCCGGGAGGGATACTTGTGCCTCAAAAAGTCAACGCAATCCGCAGGCCCAGCACGGTGGCATCAGCCTTGGTACGGGTGCCGCCAGGGTGGTGGATATACTGGATATCGGGCATCAGGTAAGCACCCGGGATGATCTGCGCCTTGTAGTTGAGTTCGGTGACGTACTCATAGCCCGGCGTGGGCATCCGTGGCCCCAGCGCAAAGCCGCTGAGTTGGTCGGCGTAGTTGAACTGGCGTGCGGCTGCATCGATCAGGTCGCTCACGTGGTCGCGGCCGATCGCAAAGCCGATGCGGTCATGCGGGCGTGAGGCGAAGGGTGCCTCATAGAAAAGGCCCAGTGAGATCTTCTCGTCGACCAGGTCGGTCTTCGAGTCGCCCTTCATGAAATTGCCGAAAATCGACAGTCCGCCACCAGCGTCGTTGTTGAGCACTTTTTGTTGGCCCATCGCGTAGGTACCGGACACGCTGTTTTCGAGTTTGGCGGCGCTGCCCGACAACGCGATCGGCTGCTCGTTGCTGTCAAATGCCACATTCGGATAGTTGCCGCTGTTGTGCCACCCGCCGATAGCCCAGCTACCGGGCAGGTCGCTATTGCCGGCGAGGTTGGTCTTCCAGCCCAATTCGAACAGGCTCAGGGTGCCCTGGTTCTTCCCCGTAGGCGCAAAGGCAAGGCCCCGTGCCTGCAGCAGATTGTTCTTGTTCGCCTGGAAGATGCCGAGCTTGACGTACCACGTGCGACCTGGATTTATCCGCAGTACGCCACCAGTCTGTGCAACGGGCCAGTTGTACCAACCCTGGGTGTTGTAGCCGGGCAGGGAGCCGCAGAAGTTGAGGTTCTGAAAGTTGCACGAGAAAGGGAAGAAGCTGTCGCTGATGTCCATGCGGCCCAATTTGACGTCGATGAGGTCGTTCCACAGCTGCTGCTCGTAGTAGAAGCGCGTCAATCGCGTGCCGTGGCCGGCACCGTATATTTCCTGGGTTTCCAGCAAGGTTCCCAGCGCGGCTTTCTGATCGAGCTGGGGGCCGTTGCGGTCGTTGAGGTCGATATGAAGCGAGCCGCCGCTCCATCCCCAAAGTTTTCCGAAATCGAACAGTGCGCCGATATGGATCTGGTCTGCGTAGGCGCTGGCTTTTCGTTTGCCGCCGCTGATGTTGTGGGCAAATTCACCGACGTAGTCGGCGCTGAGGTCGACGCCGTCATCGTGCAGCCGCTGACGCACGCCGCCCCAGTTGCCGCTCAGCGTAGTGGCGCTGTAATTCATGTCTTGCGCCATGGCAGGTGTACCTGCGCCGACCGCAAGCCACGTGATGGCGGCGATACCGATAATTTTGATACGCATGGGTCAAATCTCCCGTGGAAAGACAGCCAGCAGACCGCGCAGCAGAACCACGCCGTGGTCGTTTGCTGAGGCGCGTGGTTTGCCCGCCTGTGGAAACACCTATGCGATGAGTTGAAGCGCGAACCAGCGGCAACTCACCGTTACCCTGTGGACGGCATGGTCATGGCCAACGACTATTCAGCCGTCCTCCCCGCGATGGCAGCACGACGACGTATCAGACCCGGTAGCCCATTGTTGCCTGCACCGCCTGCTTCCAGCCGCCGTACAAGGCATCGCGCCTGTCCTCGGGCATCGACGGGGTGAAGCGCCGGTCAACCGCCCATTGGCCGGCGATCTCCTCGCGGCTGGTCCAGAAGCCGGTTGCCAGGCCGGCGAGATAGGCGGCGCCCAGGGCCGTGGTTTCTGCAACCTGGGGACGCAGGAGCGGCACGTTCAGGATATCGCTCTGGAATTGCGCCAGAAAATTGTTGGCGATCGCACCGCCGTCGGCTCGCAGTTCCTTCAGCTCGATGTCGGCATCGGCCTGCATGGCTGAGAGCACGTCGCGTGTCTGGTACGCCATCGACTCGACTGCCGCGCGTATGAAGTGTTCCTTGCTGGTGCCACGGGA
>SCSE01000020.1 GCA_004298015.1 Rhodanobacter sp. | reverse complement strand
TCCATAGACTGCGTCTCTCGTCAGGCTTGCATAGAACCACTATGCGCTCCTTCCGATACACCCATCCTATGGCGATAGCGCAATCTCGCTCTCCAAAGGTTCTACGGCCCAAGCTCCTAGGAGCGCACCCTGTGCGCGAATGCTCTTGATCACCGTTGACGCAAAAAGCCTTCGCGCACAAGGTGCGCTCCTACCCTCACTTACGCCCGCGCATCCAATGACCCCATCGATTCGCCGCAAGCTCGAAGCACTGGCCGAGCGCCATCAGGAAATCGGCCTGTTGCTGGGTCAGCCCGAGGTGCTGGCCGACAACACCCGTTTTCGCGAACTTTCGCAGGAATACGCACAACTGGAACCGGTCACCAACTCGCTGCGCGAACACGACCAGACCGTACACGAATTGACCCAGACCGAGGCCATGCTGCATGACCCCGAAATGCGCGAGATGGCTCGCGACGACGTCGAGCGGCTGCAGCAACACCTGCTCGATCTCGACACCGAACTACAACGGCTGCTGTTGCCGAAAGACCCGCGCGACGAGGCCAACCTCTACCTGGAAATACGCGCCGGTACCGGCGGCGACGAAGCGGCGATCTTTGCCGGCGACTTGTTTCGCATGTATCTGCGCCATGCCGAGAGCCGCCGATGGCACGTCGAGGTACTCAGCGAGCATGCCGGCGAGCACGGCGGCCACAAGGAAATCGTTGCCCGCATCGAGGGCAAGGGTGCCTATTCGCAGCTGAAATTCGAATCCGGCACACACCGCGTGCAGCGGGTACCGGAAACCGAGTCGCAGGGCCGCATCCATACGTCGGCCGCAACCGTGGCGATCCTGCCCGAGCTGGACGACATCGACGATATCGCGATCAATCCGGCCGACCTGAAAACCGACACCTTCCGCGCCTCCGGTGCTGGCGGCCAGCATGTCAACAAGACCGACTCGGCGATCCGCATCACCCACTTGCCAACCGGCACTGTGGTCGAATGCCAGGAAGAGCGCAGCCAGCATAAGAATCGCGCCCGCGCGATGAGCCTGCTGAAGGCCCGGCTGCTCGATGCCGAGCGCAGCAAACAGAGTGCGGAACAGGCCGAATCCCGCCGGCTCCAGGTCGGTTCCGGCGACCGCAGCCAGCGCATCCGCACCTACAATTTCCCGCAAGGGCGGGTCACCGATCACCGCATCAATCTCACCTTGTACCGTCTCCCCGAAATCATGCAGGGGGATTTGCACGAACTGATCGATGCCCTGATGCGCGAACATCAAGCCGATCAGTTGCAGGCGCTTGGTGCGACCTGAACCCTTCCGTCACGGGGTTTCGCGGTAGCCTGTGCAGCGTGGCCGGAGCACATTCCGCCGGCCGGGCGATCGCGAGGAAGACGCATGGGTATCCACTACCGCAAGGTGATGAAGCAGTTGCAACTGGACCTGATCCGCTTGCAGCACGGCCTGCGCACCGGCGGCCAGCGCGTGGTGGTGATCTTCGAGGGTCGCGATGCGGCCGGCAAGGGTGGCGTGATCAAGCGCATCACCAAGAGTCTCGACACCCGCGGCTTCCGCATTGCCGCACTGGGAAAGCCCAGCGAGGCCGAAACGACCCAGTGGTATTTCCAGCGCTATGTGGCGCATCTGCCAGACGCCGGCGAGATCGTGCTGTTCGACCGCAGCTGGTACAACCGCGCCGTGGTGGAGCCGGCGATGGGATTCTGCACCGCGGCCCAATACGCCGCGTTTCTCGACGCGGTACCGGCCTTCGAGAAACTGCTCACCGACGACGGCATCATCCTGCTCAAATACTGGCTGGCCGTCGATCAACAACAGCAGGAACAACGCTTTGCCGAACGCGCCGGCGACCCGCTCAAGCGCTGGAAGCTGTCGCCGGTCGATCTCGCCGCACGGCAGAAATACGCCGAAATCGGCATGCTGCGCGACGTGATGATCGAACGCACGCACGCCGACAAGGCACCGTGGTTCGTGGCGGACTTCAACGACCAGAAACGCGGCCGGATCAACGTGATCCGGCATCTGCTGCAGCAACTTCCGCAGCACGACAAGCCGATTGCCGAAGTGAAGCTGCCAAGACTCAAGGGCCGGCCGAAGCTCGAGCATGTCACCGAGCACGCGTGGCGGGTGCCCGATACGCTCTGAAGGCGACTCAGCCGATAACGAAACCGCGCCACGCCTGCGCCGCCATATCCTCGCGACTGACAGCCTCGACTTGCGCCGCCGCCGGCCCGTTCCACAGCCAGCGCTCGAACGCGGCCAGCGCCTCGCGCGAGCCGCCGGCCAGCACCTCGACCCGGCCGTCGGCAAGGTTCCTGGCGATGCCGCTCAGCCCCAACTGCAGCGCCTGCTCACGCGTACTGGCGCGGTAGAACACGCCCTGCACCTTGCCGCTGACGATGAACTTCGCAGCGAGCATCAGTTGCCGCCAATCACCGCGGCAAGCGAAACAGCGTTGACCGGCCCGATAAAGCGCTTGGCCACCTTGCCGGATGGATCGATCACCCAGGTAGTCGGCAGCCCGCGCGGCGGGTCAAAATCCTTCACCGGCTTGTCCAGCATCACCTGGGCAACCGGATAGACCACCGGGTGCTTGCGCAGAAACGCCTGGATATCGGCCTTGTCGCTGTCCTGAAAGGCCAGGCCGATCGCCCTCACGTTCTTGTGGCTGGCGACGAAACGCGAGATATCCGGCATTTCCTTGATGCATGGCACACACCAGGTCGCCCAGTAATTGACGATGACCCAATGTCCACGCTCGGCGGCAAGGTCGAAGGTCTTGCCCTCGAGGGTAGTGACATGCAGGGTCGGCCTCACCGGCATCGCGGCATACACGGACGCGGCGGGAAGCAGCGCCACCGCCAGGATCAGGGCCGATTTCAGCACGGCGGATTTCAACACGGTCATGCGACAGGTTCCTCGGTAGTGTCCGCGCTGATCGCGGTCAGGGGATAGATACGGGACAGCCGGGTGCCCAACCGCGCTTCCAGCGACGACGCCAGGGTGATGAGCATGGCCAGCAGGCTGGATGGCAACTCGACACCCAGCGCAGCGGCCTCCTCCATCGGCTGCAACGGCAGGCGATAGCTGGTGGCCTGATATACCCGCAACAAGTCCGTACTGTCCAGGCTGCGACTGAGCAGCCAGCCGCCGCCTTCGCCGCGCCGGATCAGGTCGGCCCGCTGCAGATCATCGAAATAGCAGGCAATCGCACTGCTGCGCAAGCATGGCTCCAGGGCGCCCACCCCGGCCGGATCGACGCTGCCACCGACGCGCTGGGCCTCGACGAAATGGCCGAGTACCACCAGCAGACCGAGAAACCCTGCCTCCTGCGGCGGTTTTTCGCTGGGCGGCTGATACTCGAACGCCGACGCCGACGCGGCAATCGACGCCGCCAGGATCACGATCACCCACGAAAGGTAGATCCACAGCAGGAAAATCGGGATCGCTGCCAGTACGCCGTAGATCTGCTGGTAGCTCTGGGCGTTGCGCACGAACACGGTGAAACCCCAGCGCGCCACCTCGAACAGCACCGCACCGAGCAACGCACCGATCGCCGCATCGGTGCGCGAGACCTTGCAGTTGGGGATCACCGTATACATCAGCCACAAGGTGATAAAGGTCACCACGAACGGCAACACGCCAAGCAGCCGCTCGCCGATACCCAGACCGCCCACCGTGTCATGCAGCAACGGCACCGCGGTGACGAACGAGGTCACCGCAATGCCACCGACGATCAGGATCGGCCCCAGCGTCAACGCCGCCCAGTACAGCAGCACCCGCGAGGTCCATCCGCGCGCCTGATGCACGCGCCAGATCCGGTTCAGCCGATCCTCGATGCTGATCATCATCGACAACGCGCTGAACAGCATCACCAGGATGCTGATACCGGTGAGCTGGCTGGCATTGGCAGCAAAACCCAGCATCGCCGCCTGCACTTTCTCGCCTGCCGTCGGCACGAAATTCGCGAACACGAAGTTGACCAGCGTATTGCGCGCATCGGCAAACATCGGGAACGCCGAAAACATCGCGAAAACCGCTACCGTCAACGGCACCAGCGAAACCAGGGTGGTGTACGACAACGCACCGGCTGTCTCGAAACACTTGTCGTCGACAAAGCGCTGCCAGATGAAACGGCTGAAGCTCGCCGTACGATCGCGGTTGAAACGTCGAACCATCGATATCCCTTGCTGCCAACACCGTCGCCATCGACCAGTACACTAGCGTACTGCCAATGAATGCCTCAATCGCATGAGCCGCATCGCATGAATCACGACATCCTCGTCCTGTACTACAGCCGCAGCGGCCATACCGCCCAACTGGCGCGGCTGATCGCCCGCGGCATCGAAGAGGTTCCCGGCATGAGTGCACGCCTGCGTCAGGTGCCGCCGGTGGCCCCGGTCACCGAAACCGCACAGCCGCCGGAGCCGGAGGACGGCGCGCCCTACGTACAGAAACAGGACCTGCTCGACTGCGCCGGCCTGGCGATGGGCAGCCCGACGCGCTTCGGCAACATGGCCGCCCCGATGAAGCACTTCCTCGACACCACCGGCGCCGAATGGGCCAGCGGTGCCCTGGTGGGCAAGCCAGCCGCACTATTCACCTCCACCAGCACCATGCACGGCGGCCAGGAATCCACCTTGCTGAGCATGGCGCTGCCACTGCTGCATCACGGCATGCTGCTGCTCGGCGTGCCTTATACCGAGCCGGCGCTCAGTGCGACGCTGAGCGGTGGCACGCCCTATGGGGCCAGCCATGTCGCCGGCAGCAAGGGCGACAACCCGATCAGCGAACACGAACGCGAACTGGCCCGCGCCCTGGGTCGCCGTCTGGCCGATACCGCCCGCAAGCTCACGGCAGCAGCGTGAGGACCCTGCCGACGGAACAACGGCTGGGCATGCTCGCCTGGGCCGCGCTGGTCGCCCTGCAACTGGTCTGGCACGCGTGGCTGTTCCCGTCACAGGCCATCCCGGTCGCCGTGGTGCTGGCGATCACGCTGGTTCCCCTGCTACTGCCGCTGCTGGCGATCCGCGACCCACGCCGCGCCCTGCTGTGGGTCGGCATCCTCAGCCTGTTCTATTTCAGCCACGGCGTCGCCGAGGCCTGGAGCTCGGCCAGCGAACGCGGGCTGGCCCTGCTGGAAATCGCGATCGCCCTGCTGCTGATCGGCACACTGGGCGCCGGGGTAAGGCGCAAGCCCGGCGGATGAGCGGTTACAGGGATTTCCAACCTTCAGTACGCGTCTTCAGTGCGCGCGCGTGAATTGACGGAGTTGGACCCGAAGTCACGCTGAACCGCGAAACGACCTCGGTGAGGATCAAGTACTGGCAGCCTGTCGGCCTAATCCCGCGGCAGTTCATTCGGGGCAAAGGTAGCCCATTTGCCATGCCTTGCTCACGCGCCCTCAGCCGAACACCACCATGCTCTGCCGGCTCAGAGCCACCGGCTCGCCGTTCGGTCCCCATAGCATCACGCCTTGCTGGGTGTAGCCGTCGCGGGCCGCGATCAGCTCGGCGTCGATGCGCCAGTCGTCCAGCCCGAGATCGTCGTAGCGATCGCGCAGCAGTTCGAGCATCCAGGTCAGCGAGCTGCCGGGCGTGGGCTGGTCGAACATCGACAACGCGATCGGTGGAATGAAATCGCCGAAGGCCAGCACATGGGTTTCGTCGACCGGGCCTTCGTCACGCAGCGAGATCCGCAGCACGCTCTCGCGCTGTCGACCGCCGCTGAATGGCAGGTCGCCGCGCAGCCAGCAGGCGCGAAAATGCTGGGTGAAGGCGGGCATGCGCCCTTCGATGTAGTGCAGCTCGCGGGGTACCGCTGCGGATACCGATGGCTGTACCGGCTGGAAATTCAACACCGAAGGCCGCGCCCTGCCGAACACGCCGAGCAACCGGCACAGCGTCTGTTCGCCGTCGATCAGGCTGGCTTCGAGCTGGATCGCGTTGCGCCCCTGGCGCAGGCATTGCGCGTGGATGCTGACCGGCCCGGCGGGTACCGGCGCCACGAAGGTCGTCTGCAAACTGCGCAACGGCATGTCCGCAGGCACCAACGCGCGCATCGCACGCAGCGCCAACGCGGCCTGCAAACCACCGAAGACACTGCGCCCTTGCAGCCAGTCCTCGCTGACCACGGCACGCCAGTCGTCGCCATGGCGCGTCACGCCTTGCATCACGTCGGAAAATCGCATGGTGAGACCCGCCTCGATACGCCGGTTTTGGATGATGCCAGTTCAGCGCGTGGATGTCCGCCGGCCTATACAGGGTGCCTTGACCCGGAACGGACCGTGCCACGGCTTCTTGCGGGATTCGCCACAACGGGCCCACCCGTACCGTAGCGACCGGCTGCTGCTGAGCCGGCAACCCGGGGTGCGCCACACAGGCTAAAATGCCGCAACCCTCGCCTCGGCCATCCTCAATGCAGCATCTGACCATCGTCACCACCGGCGGCACCATCGACAAGATCTATTTCGATGACAAATCCGACTACAAGATCGGCGCGCCGCAGATCGGCGAGATTCTCGGCCAATTGGGCGTGGCCTTCGAGTTCGAGGTGATTCCGATCCTGCGCAAGGACAGTCTGCACATGGGTCCCGAGGACCGCGCGCTGGTACGTTCGACGATCGAGGCGCAGCCCCATCGCCACGTATTGATCACGCATGGCACCGACAGCATGGTCGATACCGCCCGCGCGCTGGCGGACATCAAAGGCAAGGTCATTGTGCTGACCGGTGCGCTGAACCCGGCGCGTTTCCAGGGTTCCGATGCGGTATTCAATATCGGCTGCGCGGTAGCCGCCGTGCAGACACTGCCGGACGGCGTCTACATCACCATGAACGGGCGCGTGTGGGATCCTGCCAGGGTGCGCAAGAACCGCGACGCCAATCGCTTCGAGGCGGTGAGCTGAGAGGCTGAGAAAAGATCGCCTGCTGACTACGATCGCCGCCAGAAGCCCGTGCAAGGAGGACCATCTCAAGCCATTCTCCAAACGAGGATGCAGCAGATGGGCCACCCGGACGCACCTTGTACCAACGCCTGGCGACGATCTCGCTACGGCGTTCGATATTCCCCCAACCTCTGAACACTGCGCAGATTGAAAATGGGCCCGGGCATCACGGCCCGGGCCCATCGTCTTGCGGTCAAACGGACCATCCATGGCGCTCGATGTCGTCCGTTACCAGCTGGCTTGCAACGACACCCCCGAGAACGATGTGTAGCCGTTCAGCATGATGTAGTAGGTACCCGCCGCTGGCGCATTGAACGTGCAGGTTTCGTTGTTGCCGTTGCGGTATGGGCGGCAGTCGTAGGTGCTGGTGGTCGGATTGGCGCCGTACTTCACATACAGATCCTCATCCCCGGTACCACCCGATGTCGCAATGGTCAGGCTGCTGGTTCCGGCAGGTACGGTAACCGTGTAGTACAGCTTGGTGCCCGTCGAGCCGGACAGGCCGGTGACCGGAACGCCATTCTGCAAGCCACCGGTGCCGCTGCTGGTGCTGTAGGAAGCCTTGACGGTGACACCGGAATAAGCGGTGTAACCGTGCACCTTGATGTAGTAGGTACCCGCCTGTGGCGCAGAGACCGAACAGCTCTCGGCATTGCCGGTCTTGTACGGCCGGCAATCGTAGGTGCTGAGCGTCGGAGCGGAACCGAAGCGGGTGTACAAGTCCGCGTCCCCCGTGCCACCGGAGATCGACATCACCAGATTGCTGGCACCGGCCGGCACCTTGATCAGGAAGTCGTTGTCGGCGCCGCTGGCCGCCGCCACACCGGTCACGCCGACACCATTGGCCAGGGTCACCGCACCGCCGCCGCTACCCGGGCAGGTCACCCCGACGCCGGTAAAGGCATTGATCACGTCGCTCTGGTTATAGCCGAGATCGGTCGCCGCCGCCTCCACGCCACAGGCACCGGAATTGTAATCCGCGGTGGCGGTCCAGTATGCCTTGTTGGCCAGGGCAAACACCTTGAACGCCTTGCTGGTATCCCATCCCGTGGTTTTTGCCAGCACACAGAACGTCTTGTTGTAGACGCCACTGGAGTAGTGCACGTCCATGCCCGCGGTGTAATTCGCCGCATTGTCGATCGACTTGCCGTCCTGCGGTGGATTGCACATGTAGCGCAGCGCGGTGCCGCTCTTGATGATCTCGGCGCCGACCAGGAAATCGTTGCTGCCGCGATCGTAGTATTCGGCGGCTTCGCCGGCAATGTCCGAATAGGATTCGTTGATACCGCCGGTCTGGCCGGTGTATTGCAGGGCCGAATGCTGTTCGGTGTAGCCGTGACTGACCTCGTGACTGGTCACATCCAGCGAGACCAGCGGATAGAACGTGGTGGCACCATCGCCGAAGGTCATCACCGTGCCGTTCCAGAACGCGTTTTCGTAGTTGCTGCCGTAGTGCACCTTCATCACCAGCGGGAAGGTCAACGGGGTTCCACCGGTGTACCCCACGTACATATCGTGCACGACGCTGCCGAAATGGTGTGCGTCGTTGACCGGCGAATAGGCGCCGTTGATCGCATCGGTATCGCTGGTCGGGCAGATGAAGCTGACCAGCGTGCCGCTGCCGGTGGTGGCATGGTTCATGTTGTAGGTGGACACGTCGGTGTTCTGAAGGGTGCAGGTGCTGCCCGACTGCGTCACATTGAGCGCGGCGTAATTTGTGCCGTAGATGTATTTGCCGGTCTTGAGATTGCCGCCTGGTCCGTTGGCGGACGCATCGGTCAGGCCATTCCAGCTGTTGATGACTTCACCGGTATTGGCGTCGATGATGGCGGTGGGGCGGGTCGGATGGGTCGGATCGTCGACAAAGTACGAGACGCGATAGACCAGCCGTGCGGGCCCATTGTCCTGGGGGTACACGAACAGGTCAGCCTGCTTGTTGCTGATCGTGGTACCGCCGGTCAGTACGGTTTGCGCGTGCTTCCTGAGACGGGCGAATACCGCCGCGCTGTTCAACCTTGGCGCCACCGAGGCCAGGTCTGCCTGGGCGTTTTGCAACAGTTCGCCGGTCGCACGCAGCGCATTGCCGTTGGCATCCTGCACCACGGCAATGCTGCGCCCGTAGACCGGTACGCCACGAAACATCTGCTGCTGACGAACCACCTTGTGCCCCCCTGGAAGGGCCACCGAGTTGCGCGCCACCAGCGACATGTCCTGTCCCAGGTTGAGGCGGGCTGCCAGCGAGGCGGCGGGTACCGCATGCAGATTCTTTGCGTGCAGACGTTGCGTGGTTCCTGCCGTGGCGACGGGAATGAGGGCCATCCCCATGACGGCGACCAGTAATTTGTGACGAAAATGTATGGGCATGTAAAAGCTCCTGGACAGTTTTCGAGGCGAACGAAGCCGCTGCGGCGACGAAGCCCCATGCAAAAATCGCCGCGCAATCGGCACGGCAGCGCACTCATGATTCTGTCTAGCGATCCCCAAATACGCCCGGATCGAGCTGTCTCCCCCCTGGCATTCCATGCAAGGCAGCTACGGGGCGCGTGACTGCAAAACGGCACGCACGATGCCGCCAAAGGATCATCCACCAGCCTCCCCGATGGCGGATCGGTAAACACTATTACTTGCGACCCATCGATGCAATACGACTTTTTCTTACGACTTGTGACGTCGATCACACGGCCGCTGCTGGTGTGCAAAACGCTCCTGCATCGCCATTACAGCTGAACCAACGGACAGTCAGCCGATTCCGGCCGAGAAGGATCGACAGCAATAACTTGCGCCACGCCCTTTGCTGCGAAAAGCATTATCCTGCGATTTCCGTGACGCATACCGCCGCCGGCGGGAACTCGCAGGCCTACGTCAACAGCCTTTCACTGCCGGGGCCGCGCTACAGCATGCCGGTTTCAAGCTTGGCGGCATCGGACATCATCGACTGGTTCCATGGGGGATCGAACACCAGGTCCACGTCGGCCTCGGCAACCGTGGGGATCATCTCGAGCTTGGTCCGCGCATCGTCCACCAGGATGTCGCCCATCCCGCAACCCGGTGCGGTAAGGGTCAGTTTCACATAGACCTTGCGCGCGCCGCTGTCGGTCTGCTCCAGGCTCAGGTCATAGACCAGACCGAGCTCCACCACGTTCACCGGGATCTCCGGATCGAATACGGTTCGCAGCTGATCCCAGGCCAGCTTTTCCACATCGGCGTCGGTGGCATTGGCCGGTACTTCGAGCGGGGCCGGGGGCTCCTTGCCAAGCGCATCGGCATCCTGGCCGGCAATCCGAAACAGGTTGCCTTCCAGATAGATGGTGAAACTGCCACCCAGCGCCTGCGTGATATAGCCGATCTGGCCCGCTGGCAGGCTGACCACCTCCCCTTGCGGCACCATGATGGCACTGCAATCCCGCAACAAGGTGAAAGGTTCGCTGCTCAAACTGAAACCACTCATGCCAATACCCGATCCTGTATCTGCAGTCACCACAAAGTCGTCGTGCCTGACTGGCTATTATGCCGCTCACGAGATATCTGTGCTTGCTCTGGATCAGACGCCGACGACAAAATCCCACGGGTGTTGCCTGCGGCCATCGCGTCCCGCGGCCAGCCATCGGCGCGTTATGATGAGCGCTTTGCATGAAGGTGCACCGATGCGCTCATACGCGTTGCCGCGAGCTTGCCGATGAGCGCACGCCGCCTGCTCACCCTGGCCTTTGCCCTTTTCAGCGCGCTCATGCTCGGCCTCGCAGCTGGTGCCCTCTGGATGGTGGTGTCGATTTATCAGCGGCAGCTGCTGCCCTGGCTGGCGCTACCGCTCGGCATGGTGCTGGCCTGGGCAATACGCCAGGGCGTGCAACGCCCCGGACTCGCAGCAGCGCTGCTGGCAGGTGCCGCAACGGCGCTGGCTTCGGTCTACATGAACATGCTGCTGGCGGCGGTAAAAATCAGTGGCGAAATGGGTATGGGACTGCTCGATACACTGCGTAGCGCCGGAATCGGCATGCTCTGGCAGTTGGCGCGCCTCGGACTGACATCCGCAGATATCGGATGGACTGTTGCCGGCGTGGTAGCAGCGGCACTCACCGCCGCCCTGCCAACGAGGCGACGCCCACCCGCCCCGGCGCCACGCTGAGGGATCAGCGCCGCGCTTGCACGTTCCACGCATGCGACCGCGTCCACCGAGTGGGCCGGATTCGATCCCGCCAGTGAACACTCCCGATCCTATCAAGGCATGCTGAGCCAGTCCGACGCGATCGCTGCCGCTTCCGCGGCATTCAAGGTTGCCGTATCGATCGCACTGTTCGCATCCCCATACGGGCCATATTTGGCCGCCGAGGTCACCGAGAACAAGCCCAGCGTTGGCGTACCGCTGGCGGCCGCCAGGTGCATCACGCCGCAATCGGCGCTGATGAAGGCCGACATATTGGCGATCATCGAGGCCAGCCGCCGCAAATCGCGTGTGTAGTAGGACGGAAATGCCTGTCCGAGCTGTGACTGCCCATGATCGGCAACCAGGTCGACGATGCAGATCCCGGGTTGCAAGGCCTGCAAGGTGCTGACGAACCGGGTCCACCACGCCTCACCGTAATGCTTGGCACCGGTGGCATTGGCGAAGATACCGACCACCGGCCGCTCCGGCGCGGACAATGTCGACTCTCCCACGATGCGGGCGAGCGCCAGCCTGGCCTGTCGCCGCTCCTCGTCGGTCAGGTGCACGTTGAGCTCCGGCCATCCCCCATCCCGCTTCCCGGCATAGGCCGTGCGCAACAAAAATACCGTGCGCAACGCAAAATGCTCCGGCCCCTCATCCGGCTCCGGGGCCACGCCAGCTTGCGCGGGTTGTTCCGCAAACCCCAACTTGAAGCGCGCCTTGACGATGGCCAGCAGCAACCGCCCCGACTGGGAACCGTTGCTGGCATCGATCGCCAGATCGTAGGTGTTCTCCCGCAGCTGCCGCAGCAACCCCACGCTCGACCCAAGGTGCCGTGCAATCTTGCGCGGGAAGCTGAACACCCGGCGCAACTGGAAACGGCTGGCGAACAAGGTCTGCGCGGCATGTCCGGCACTGACCATGTCGATTTCCGCGCCCGGGTAGAGCGCCTCGACTTCCGCCAGCAGCGGACTGATCAGGATGGCGTTGCCCAGCCGGTGGTTGGGCCGGCATATCAGGATCTTGTGGATACCGTGTTCCGGCAACTGCCCCGGCGGACACAGCGTGCGATTCACCGCGGCAAACAGCCGTCCGAAAAAAGCCGCGACCACACGATGACGCAACGCTTCGCTGAAATGCCCTGACTGCCGCTTCATCGGCGCCGCCTCCGTCATCGGGGCGGCTGTGTCGTCGGAATCGCGGGATGAGGTGACCTGCACCATAGATAACCTTGGTTTCGTTCATTCTTGTCGTCGGGGCCTGCACCCTGCCCGGGAAATGGCGCTGACGCAAATCGGCAAGCCTGCGGAAAAGCGCGCGAGACCGCGCTCCCTCGCCGAGCGATGCCATCTCCAGCCGCATCCGGCCGGACGCGCGTCAGGCCTCCAGCGTTTTCAGCTCATTCACCAGCTCGCCCACGGCCGCCTGCCCGTCGCCGTAAAGCATCCGAGTGTTGTCGGCATAGAACAACGCATTCTCGATGCCGGCAAAGCCGGTACCCTTGCCGCGCTTGATCACGATTACCTGCCTGGCATTGACGACATCGAGGATCGGCATGCCGTAGATGGGCGACGCCGGATCGGTCTTGGCCAAGGGATTGACCACGTCGTTGGCGCCGATCACCAGCGCCACGTCGACATTCGGAAACTCCGGATTGATGTCGTCCATGTCGGCGATCAGGTCGTACGGTACACCGGCCTCGGCCAGCAACACGTTCATGTGCCCCGGCATGCGCCCGGCCACCGGATGGATGGCGAATTTCACCTTCACCCCGCGCTTGATCAGCAACTGGGCGAATTCCCATACCTTGTGCTGCGCCTGCGCCACCGCCAGGCCGTAGCCCGGAACGATCACCACGCGTTCGGCGTAGGCCATCATCACTGCCGCATCGGCGGCGTCGACCGGCTTCTGCGTACCCTCGATCGCCTGCGCCTCGCCACTGGCCGTACCGAAGCTGCCAAACAGCACGTTGCCGATCGAGCGGTTCATCGCCTTGGCCATCAGCTGTGTCAGCAAGGTACCGGCCGCACCGACCACGGTGCCGGCAATGATCATCGCCTCGTTGCCCAGCACGAAACCCTCGAACGCCACGGCCAGTCCGGTGAACGCGTTGTACAGCGAGATCACCACCGGCATGTCGGCGCCACCGATCGGCAGTGTCATCATCAGGCCGAACAGCAGCGCCAGTGCGAAAAACGCCGCGATCAGCGGCATGCTCGCGTGGCCCGTGGCCAGCAGCACTCCGATCGCCACGGTAGCGGCCAGCAGCAACAGGTTCACGGCGCGCTGGGCGGAAAACACGAAGCGCTTGTCCAGCCAGCCCTGCAGCTTGGCAAACGCAATCAGCGACCCGGAAAAACTCACCGCACCGATCAGCGCGCCCAGCACACCCAGCGCCAGCTCGACCGGCGACAGCGACACCAGCGCAGGAAGCTGGATCGCATCGACAGCAGGCGGCAACCCAGCCAGCCCGCGCGCATAGCCGATCAGCTCGACCGCGCCGATCGCCGCCGCGGCACCGCCGCCCATCCCGTTGTACAGCGCCACCATTTGCGGCATCGCCGTCATCGCCACCCGCCGGCCGGTCCACCAGGCGGCACTCACGCCGATCAGCACGGCGCCGACGATCAAGCCACGGTTGTGCATGTGTGGCAGGAAGAAGGTGGCGAGAACCGCCAGCACCATGCCGTAGCCGGCCCACACGATGCCGCCGCGGGCAGTACGCGGCGAACTCATCCGCTTCAGCCCGACAATGAAAAGCAGGGCGGCGAGAAAATAACTGGCCTTGATCAGTGTCGGCAGCCAGCTCATCACTTGCCCCCCTTGCCGGCATCGGGTTTGCTGGACTTGAACATCTCAAGCATCCGTTCGGTCACCACGTAGCCACCGGCAGCGTTGCCCGCACCGAGCAGCACGCCGATGAAGCCGATCGTCATCTCGAATGGCGTCTGCGCATGACCCAGCGCGATCATCGCGCCCACCAGCACGATGCCGTGAACGAAATTGGAACCGGACATCAACGGGGTATGCAGGATCACCGGCACCCGCGCGATAATTTCATAGCCGGTAAAGGCCGCCAGCATAAAGATGTACAACGCCAGAAAACCGTCGATCATGACCCACCCCGCCAAGACACTGTTGTCGGTGCATCATACGGGTGCCGGTCAACCCGTGCGAGCCTGCCGCGTTGAAAGCGAGAGTTGAACCGATGGAGCCAGAGCATGCGCCACCCGACGACAATGCGGCCATGAGCAGTGCGCTGGAATTGCTGTGCACGGACCAGGCGCCCGAGAGTGCGCTTGCGACGCCGGCGACCCTGGAGGCGTTTCTGGCGCAAATCGAGCGGCGCGCGTTCCGCATGGCCGAGCTCAACCTGCGTCACCGCGAGGACGCCATGGATGCGGTACAGGACGCGATGCTGAGGCTGGTAAGGCATTACCGCGACAAGCCTGCGGAAGAATGGGCGCCGCTGTTCTGGGGCATCCTGCGGCGCCGTATCATCGATCTTCAGCGTCGGCGCAAGGTACGTTCGATCGTGGTCGGTTGGCTTGGCGGTGGTCGCGACGATGACGGCGACGAGCTACCCGCCTGGGAGCCGGCAGGCCACGAACCCGGCCCACTCGAGCGCTTGCACGACGCGCAGTCGTATGCCGACCTGACGCGCGTGATGAAGCACTTGCCCCGGCGCCAGCGCGAAGCGTTCATGCTGCGTATGCTGGAGGGCCTGGATGTGGCGGAAACTGCGCGCGCCATGGGCTGCTCCCAAGGCAGCGTGAAAACGCATCTCTCACGCGCCATGCATCACTTGCGCGATCAACTGGAGGACTGGCGATGAACCTGCCGGACAACCAAACCGACCAACAGCTGGGGCAGCGGGCGCGCCAGCTTTATCACCAGGCAGCCCGGCATATCGATCCGACCACCGCCGGACGGCTGCGCGCAGCCAGGCGACAGGCGCTGGAGGCCGCACAGTCGCCACCACGGCATGTTGGCCGCTGGCTGGTTCCTGCCGGCGCACTGGCGGCGGTCGCGCTGACCGCCCTGATGATCTGGCAACCGCTGCCGCACACCCGGCTGAATCCGGTCGCAGCACCGGCAAGCGTGTCCGCGACCACCGCCGACCTGGACAGTGCGCTGCCTCCGGATGCCGACAAGGTCGACCCGAATCTTTACCAGAACCTCGACTTCTACGGCTGGCTGGCCGCCACCAACCCACCGCCGGTGCATTGAGCCATGCGCCGGTTCACGCCCTCCATCCTGCCGTTGCTGACCGCCGCCCTGCTCGCTGCCGTCATGATGTCGCCATTGGCCGCACAGCAAGCACCCGGACCGACAGCCAGCGAAATATCGGCTTCATCGGCGCGTCCGTGGAACAGCCTCAGCCCGGCGCAGCGCGAGATGCTGGCACCGTTGCAGCACGACTGGAACCGGTTTCCGCCGTGGCGCCAGGCCCACCTGCTCAAGCGCGCCGATCACTGGGCTACCCTGCCACCGCAAAGGCGCGAAAAGATTCGCCAGCGGATTGCCCACTGGCAGCAGATGACCCCGGCGCAGCGCCAGCAGGCACGGGAAAACATGCGTCAGTACCAGCGTCTCACGCCG
Organism: Rhodanobacter sp.; assembly: GCA_004298015.1. Taxonomy (GTDB): domain Bacteria; phylum Pseudomonadota; class Gammaproteobacteria; order Xanthomonadales; family Rhodanobacteraceae; genus Rhodanobacter. The sequence goes on along the minus strand of SCSE01000020.1, from coordinate 83,070 downwards.
CAACAGCGGCAACGTCTGCATGCCGCCTACGAACGCTTCCACCAACTGCCACCGCAGCAGCGCGAAAAGCTGCTGCGCGAATGGCATGCGCTGCCTCGCGGACAACGCGATCAATGGCCTCGACACGTCGAGCAGCATCGCCAGCCACCCGGGGGACACTCGACCAGCGCGGTTCAATAAGCCGGCACCCTGGCAGCCTGCCAGGCACCGGTCCCCGGCGGCTCAGCCGGTGAAGCGGGTCTCGCCGGCATGGCTGAGGCAGCTCTTGGCCACCAGTTCATCGTCGAAATCCGGCTTCAGCGCACCCTCGTGAACCAGCAAGTCGACGAAGTTGTAGACATTGCGCGCGTACATTTCCGACGCATGCAGCGGCGCGCCAGCGGGCAGGTTGAGCGGACCGAGAATCACCACGCCACCGTGTTCGACCCGCTCGCCGGGTCGGGTCAGCTCGCAGTTGCCGCCGCCCTCGGCGGCCAGGTCGACGATCAAAGCCCCCGGCTTCATGCCCTCGACCATCGCCGCGCTGATGATCTTCGGTGCCGGCCGGCCCGGCACCGCCGCCGTGGTCACGATCACATCGATCGCTTTGAGGTGTTCGGCCAGCGCCTGCTGCTGCGCGGCGAGCTCCTCGGCAGAGAGTTCCCGCGCGTAGCCGCCGCTGCCGGCCGCGCTGACCCCCAACTCGAGGAATTTCGCACCCAACGACTCCACCTGTTCGCGGGTTTCCGGGCGCACGTCGTAGCCTTCGATCTGCGCACCGAGTCGGCGCGCGGTGGCGATCGCCTGCAAGCCGGCCACACCGGCGCCGATCACCAGCACCCTGGATGGCCGAATCGTACCCGCGGCCGTGGTCAGCATCGGGAAGAACTTCGGCGACGCCTCGGCCGCGATCAGCATGGCGCGATAGCCTGCCACCGCCGCCTGCGAACTCAGCACATCCATCGCCTGGGCACGGGTGGTGCGTGGCAACAATTCCAGCGAAAACGCCGTCAGCTTGCGTGCCGTCAATGCGGCGACGCGCGCTGCGGCGCCGTACGGCCGCAACTGGCCCACCACCACGCAACCCTCGCGCAATCCGGCGAACACTGCATCATCCGGCGGCAGCACGCATGCCAGCAGATCGGCCTGTGCCAGCACCCCGGCCTGGTCGGCGAATTCCACCTCGGCATAGGCACTGTCGGGAAAACCGGCGCTGCGCCCCGCATCGCGTTCCAGCAGTACACGCAAGCCCTTGGCACGCAGTTTCTTCGCCATTTCGGGCGTGATCGCCACCCGTCGTTCTGCAGCAGCGGTTTCGCGCAAGGCGGTTACAGTGATCGGCATGGTGTTTCCCCTCCAGAGGTCGCTCTATCTTAGCGGCAGTTGACTACGATGATGTTTTGATCCGGCATGCTCTGGGAGGTAAGCTGGTTCGTCGGCGCGGTCGGGTCGCATCACCCGATGCCACTGCAGGAGATCCGGTGCCCGCACTTTCCACTTCCGATAAAAAGCTGATGGCGCTGGCCCGCAGCGCCCGCGAGCATGCCTACGCAGCGTATTCCGGATTCCAGGTCGGTGCCGCCGTGCGCACCCACGATGGCCGCACGTTCAACGGCTGCAACGTGGAAAATGCAGCCTACGGCCTGTGCAACTGCGCCGAACGCACCGCACTGTTCAGCGCCGTCGCGGCGGGCTGCAAGCCGGGAGAGTTCGCGGCCCTGGCGGTGATCGCCGATAGCCCGGAGCCGGTCAGTCCATGCGGCGCCTGTCGCCAGGTGATGGCCGAACTGTGTGGCGGAACGATGCCGGTGCTGCTGGGCAACCTCGACAGCGAGAGCCGGCAAACCACGGTGGCTCAGTTGCTGCCGGGTGCATTCACGTTGCCGCTGGCGACTTGACGTTCGGCCCGAGGATCGGTCCACGCATGAGAGGACGCACCCCATCCAGGCAACCGCACCGGCCTGACCTCGCCTGCCCGGTCTCCTTTGCGATCCCTTGCCGTCGGCAATTGGCGCTACAGTCGTCCATGGCAAGCCGTCATGCCCTTTCAGCATTTCAACGACGTCCCGAGATCACTGATGGATTCGCTCGAACACTACTTCGCGCCGTTTCGCGCCAACACCGCAGGGCAAGAGCAGACGTTCCGCTCGCCTTATGGTGAGCAGCGCATCGTCTACGCCGACTGGACCGCGAGCGGCCGCCTGTACCGGCCGATCGAGCGAATGCTGCTGGAGCGCTTCGGGCCATACGTGGGCAACACCCATTCCGAAAGCAGTGAGACCGGCCGCGCGATGACGCTCGCCTACCACGAGGCGCAGCGCATCCTGAAGGCGCACGTGAACGCGGCTGCCGACGACCTGATCATCACCATGGGCACTGGCATGACCGGGGTGATCAACAAGTTCCAGCGGATCCTCGGACTGAAGGCACCGCAGGGCTTGCGGCGTTTCGTGGATATTGCACCGGCGGAGCGCCCGGTGGTGTTCATCACCCACATGGAGCACCACTCCAACCAGACCTCGTGGTACGAGACCATCGCCGACGTGGTGGTGGTGCCCGCGGATCGGGACGGCCTGGTGGATCTGGCCGCGCTCGAAGCGTTGCTGCACGAACATCGCGACCGCGCGGTGAAGATCGGCTCCTTCACCGCCTGTTCGAACGTCACCGGCGTGTGCACGCCGTACCATGCGATGGCCCGACTGATGCACCGCGCCGGCGGGGTGGCGTTCATCGACTTCGCCGCCTCGGCGCCGTACGTGGACATCGACATGCATCCGGTCGACCCCGAGCAGCAACTCGATGCCGTGTTGTGGTCGCCGCACAAGTTTCTCGGCGGACCGGGTTCGACCGGTGTGTTGATCTTCAACGCCGCGCTCTACCGCAACACCGTTCCCGACGATTGCGGCGGCGGCACCGTGAACTGGACCAATCCGTGGGGGCAGTATTCGTTCCTCGACGACATCGAGGCGCGCGAGGACGCCGGCACACCGGGGTTCCTGCAGACGATCAGGGCCGCGCTGGCGGTGCAGCTGAAGAACCAGATGGGCGTGTCGGCGATGCGCCAGCGCGAGGAGGCGATCGTCCCTGGCGTGATGGACGCGCTGCAGGCGATCCCCGGTGTCCACGTGCTGGCCCCCTCGAACCGGCAGCGGCTGGCGATCTTCTCGTTCTATGTCGAGAACATTCACTACAACCTGATTGTGCAATTGCTGAACGACCGTTTCGGCGTACAGGCGCGCGGCGGCTGTTCGTGCGCGGGCACCTACGGACACTACCTGCTGCATGTCGACCCGTCGCGGTCCCACTCGATCACCGATCGCATCGACCACGGCGACCTGTCGGAGAAGCCCGGCTGGGTGCGGCTGTCGTTCCATCCCAGCACCACGAACGCCGACATCGATCACACGCTCCACGCGGTGCGAGAGATCGTGGCGCATGTCGGCGCATGGGCGCAGGACTATGTCTACTCGCCGGTCAGCAACGAATTTACGCGCCGCGATGGCAACGACGGCGCCGCACTGGCACGCGTCAAGGCATGGTTCGAACTGGATCCGCCCGATGGTGCACGATCATGAGTTGCCCACCAAAATGAACCTCCCTGCATTCCCGAGTCCGCCGATGTCCGATGCCCTTGCCCTGCTCCTGCAGCGCCGCTCCGTTCCTTCACGCCAGCTCGGCGCACCGGCGCCTGACGAGGCGACTGTGCAGGCGCTGCTCGAAGCCGCCATCCGCGTACCTGACCACGGCAAGCTGGTGCCGTTCCGCCTGATCCGTCTGCACGGCGCGGCAAAGCTGCGTTTCGGCGAACGGCTGGCCGAACGCGCGATCGAGCGCGACCCCGGGCTTTCGGCCGCCAAGCAGGAGAAGGAACGGCTGCGCTACACCTTTGCCCCGCTGGTGATCGTGGTGGTTGCCTGCCTGCATCGCGACAGCAGCATCCCGGAAATCGAGCAAAAGCTGTGCGCCGGCAACGTGGCCCACAACCTGCTGCTGGGCGCGCATGCCCTCGGTTACGGGGCGCAATGGCTGACCGGATGGGCAGCGTACGACGAGAGGGCTGCGGCGATCCTCGGCCTTGCCGAGCATGAGCAGGTGATCGGTTTCATTCATCTCGGCACGCCGCAGATCGAGGTCCCTGACCGCGACCGTCCCGCCCTCGCCGGGCTGCTCAGCAGCTGGACACCGTGACTTCGGTGGCAGTCCTGCCTCCCACCGTTCACCTGGTCGACGGCAGCCTGTATGTCTTTCGCGCCTGGCACTCGATGCCGGACGAGTTCCTCGATGCCGACGGTCACCCGGTCAACGCGGTGCACGGTTACACCCGCTTTCTTTGCGACTTGCTTGAGCGAGCCAAGCCCGAGCACATCGCGGTGGCATTCGATGCTTCGCTGACCAGCTCGTTCCGCAATGCGATCTATCCGCCGTACAAGGCCAACCGCGAGTTGCCGCCACCGGATCTGGAGCGGCAGTTCGTGCAATGCCGTGCGATCACCGAAGCACTTGGCATCCATCTGATGATCGACCACAGCTTCGAGGCCGACGATCTGATCGGCAGCACGGTGTGGAATCTGCGGGCGCTGGGCTGGCGCAGTGTGATCGTCTCCGCCGACAAGGACTTCGGCCAACTGCTGGGCGAGCACGACGAACAATGGGATTATGCGCGCGGCCTGCGCTGGGGCCCGGCCGGTGTCCATGACAAGCTAGGTGTGCACCCGCACCAGGTGGCCGACTATCTCGCCCTGTGCGGCGATTCGGTGGACAACATTCCCGGCGTTCCGGGCGTCGGCGCAAAAACCGCCGCGGCGTTGCTGAGTCATTTCAGCAGCCTGGACATCCTGCTCGAGCGCATCGACGAAGTGCCTTTCCTGCGCTTGCGAGGCGCCGCCAGCTGCGCGTCGAAACTGCGCCAGCATGCCGCGCAGGCTCACCTATATCGTCGACTTACACGCATTGCACTGGATGCCCCCGGTGCCAGTACACCCGAAATGCTGCAACGTCGGTACAACGGGCACGAGCGCCTTGAGCAGCTAACCGAACAGCTGGGCTTTGGGGCCTTCACGCGCAGCCGGCTGCGCGCACTGCTGGGCTGATCGCTTCCGGTACCTGAAGGCTGATGCCGCGATGGGTTGCCGCTGGCCAGCGGAACGGCCACCATCACCGCCATCACCCGCTGGCCAGCGAAACCCATGAAGAAAGATTCCGACCGCCTTCCCGCCGATGCCGACGCGCCCGTGGAGACCTTGTACGAGGGTCGCTGGCTCAGCCTGCGCAAACGGGGTCGCTGGGAATATGCCGAGCGCAACAACCGTGGCGGCGCCGTGATCATCGTGGCGCTGACAGCCGACGACAAGCTGCTGTTTGTCGAGCAGTACCGCGTGGCGATCCAGCAGTACACCATCGAGATGCCAGCCGGGTTGGTCGGGGACCTTGCCGGGCACACCGACGAGAATGCACTGCGTGCCGCAGAGCGCGAACTGGAGGAAGAGACCGGTTATCGATGCGGCCGGATCGAGTTCATCCACCGCGGACCTTCATCCGCGGGGATGAGCACCGAGATGATCACCTTTGCGCGCGCGCTGGATCTGCACAAGGTCGGCCCCGGTGGCGGCGATGACAGCGAAAACATCGTGGTGCATGAGGTGCCGCGCGATGACGCCGGTCACTGGTTGCTGGCGCGAGCCGCCGAGGGTTACTCGATCGACCCGAAGTTATTCGCAGGATTGTGGTTCAGCGCACAGTTTCGCAATGAAGTACGTGACGCCCCCTAAAGTTTTTTGCAGCTCCGCCGCTGTCGGGCTGGTAGCACTCACCAAACCCAGACTGACGGATCCATGCTTATGAAAACCCTGCTCATTACCCTGTGCCTGCTTGCGCCGATCACGGCCAACGCAGCGTGCGCACCGACCGACTTCGTGGTCAAGGATTTTGCGGTCAGCGCCCGCCAGAGCGGCATGCGCAGCACGATGATCATGAAAGGCGAGCTGGTGAACAACTGTGCCACGCCCGCCGCGGCGCAAGTCGAGATCGACGCCAGGGACGCCAATGGGAAGGTCCTGCAAAGCAGGAAGGGCTGGCCCGCCGGTACCACCAATATCGCTCCCGGAAAATCGGTGCCCTTCAATCTAGGCCGCATGTTCCATTACCAGGCGTCCATGCAGAGCTATGCGGTACGCGTGGTTTCTGTGCGCACCTGGTAGTACTCCGCGGCAGTGAGGCAGCCTGCCTCAAGAGCACCCGGTCCACCTGAAAACCGACTGGGTGCCTTTCTCCAGCCTCCGCCGCACCCTTGCCCTGAGCCGGTAGCGATACCCTGTCCGCCAGCCTGCGCCGTTGTTCGCCAGCCATCGGCAGAGCCTTGTCCCGCTAATTGCGTGTCTACCCAAGGCGACGCCTGACCACGACACCGATCGATGCTCGGGTGAGGTCAAATCGGGTTAGTCCGGGTACGGCGCGCGTGGCACAAAGCATCGGACGGGACTTCGGAACACGTATCGTGCCACGTCGGCGCACCGGAACGCGAGAGGCGAACTCATGCCCACGGCCGTACGGCAGCCATAGCCATGGCGTACCCCTCACTGCATGGTGAACAACTTGTCGAAGCCGGCGACACGCAAGGTGCTGCGAAGCTCCGATCCAGCGTTGACAATACGGATATCCGCGCGCTCGGCACCGGCATGTTCACGCAGCAGCAAAAGCATGCCGAGCGCGGAACTGTCCATGCCGGTCACCTCACCCATGTCGACAATGTAGCTGCGTGATGCGGCGCGATTGCCCAGGCAGGCGTCGTGGAAGTCGCGATGCATGCTGAAATCGAAACGCTCACCCACCTGCAAGGTGAGGCAATCGTATTCGGCGTCGTGGTGGATGATCATGAAAACTCCTCAGAACAATTCGATTTCGCCGGCGTCCATCGAGCTTTGCAGAGCCGGCCCGCGTGAACGCAGGCGAGCCTTCTCGCGCTGGATCGACAGCCGGCTGCGTACACGCTGCGCGTGCTCCGCCAAGACATCCGCGTCAACCGGCGAGCATGCCAACTCCTCGATATCGCGCGTACATTCGGCCACCACTTCCTGCAATTCGACCAGACGACTTCGTGTCTGCTTGAGCAGCTGGCTCAGGATGTCCTCGAACTGCAGCGAGCGGATGGTGGTTGAAACGTCGCTGCCCAGGCCACGATTGATTTCCACGACCTGGTCGGCAACTGCGCTGGTACGAGCGTCACTCTCGGTCACGTGCGTCATCATCGCATCGATACCGCCCTTCGCAGACAAGGCGACGTTGAGGTCCTGCGACGCCATGCTGCCGACCAACCCGCGCAACTGCTCCATCGCGCCACGCGCGCGCTCGACATGGCTGCCGATCTGCTCGTTGAACTGATTGGAGTTGCTCGCCAGATTGCGAATCTCTCCTGCTACCACGGCGAAACCCCGGCCGGATTCGCCCGCTCGTGCAGCTTCGATGGCGGCATTGAGCGCGAGCAAATTGGTTTCCTCCGCGATGGTGTTCACGTTCTTCAGCAATCCGAACACCGCGTCCATTTCCCGGGCCATACCGTCGATACGGTAAACAATGCGCAAACTCTCCTGCGACATCTGGACCACCATGCCGACAAAGTGTTGCAGAAGTTCGCCTGTTCGAGCGGCGAAGTCCTGCACCGATACCCCTTCACCCTGCGCGTCGATGATCTGCTTGAGCAGCGACTGCTGCAGGCCGGTCTTTTGCGACAGACCGTCGAAGCCGCCGCCCAGCTCGGAGACCGCGTCGCTCAACAGATCAAGCCCCTGATGAAGTTCACGGCTGGCATGACCGAGCTCATCCACCAGGGCGCTGCGCACGTCCTCCAGTGCTTCGCGTACGGGCACCGCATTGCTCGCCACCACGCCAGCCCCCTGGACCGGCTCGCCACGCTGGCGAGTTTCCATGATCCACACGCTGGTAAGTGCGATGACCAGTACCGGCGCAAGCCACACCGGATGCCAAAGCAGCGAAACAAGCAGTGCCACGATACTGGCGATCCAGCCAAAGGCGGGATAAGCCGTAGTGAGGCGGACAAAATGTGCGGTGACAGTCATCAGCAGTATCCGTCAGTCGGTTGCGCAAGGTACCTGCGCAGGTAGGCGCGCCAACTTCAGCAGGCGCGCGGCAATATCATCCAGTGGCAACATTTCACGTGCCGCACCCAGCTTCCAGGCTGCGCCGGGCATGCCCCAAACCACCGAGCTGTCCTCATCCTGTACCAGCGTCGCCGCACCCGCCTGATGCAATTCGAGCAGGCCCCTGGCGCCATCATCCCCCATGCCGGTGAGGAGCACGGCGATGGTCGCCGCGCCGGCACTGGCGGACATCGAGCGGAACAGGACGTCGACACTGGGTTTGTGACGATTGACCTGGGGGCCGTCATGCAGCCGGCAGACGTATTTGGCACCATCCCACATCATCAGCAAATGGTGACTTCCTGGCGCGATATAGGCATGCCCGGGCTGGATCGGCTGGCCGTCGTGTGCCTCGCATACCCGCATCGCCGAGCACTTGTCCATGCGCGCCGCATACGGGCCGCTGAAGGCGGCAGGTATGTGCTGGGTAACCAGGATCGGCGGCGCGTCCGGAGGCATCGCTTCAAGCACCACCCGTATCGCCTCGGTACCACCAGTCGACGCACCAATGGCGATGATCGGACTGCCGCCACGAGTTCCTGGCGTTTGCGCTCGCGGCAATACCGCGTCGGCGGAGAGCCGCGGGGCGACCTGCAGCTGCTGCACTGCGGTCCGTGCCCGCGGCCGGGTTTTCGCAGCGAGCTTTACCTTGGCACAAATCTCCTGTGCGCTATCGCCAAAACTGCTGGCGAGGTCGCTGCTCGGCTTGGCAAAGAAGTCGACCGCGCCCAGTTCCAGCGCCCGCAAGGTCACCTCGGCGCCCTGCACGGTCAGCGACGACACCATCACTACAGGCATCGGACGCAAGCGCATGAGATTTTCCAGGAAAGTCAGGCCGTCCATGCGCGGCATCTCGACATCTAGCGTAAGCACGTCCGGATTAAGCTGCTTGATCTTCTCGCGCGCAATCAGCGGGTCCGCAGCGGTGCCAATCACTTCGATAAGCGGATCGCAGGCAAGCATCGTCGACATCAGCTTGCGCACCAATGCAGAGTCGTCGACTACCAGAACGCGCACTTTATCCATCGTCATTCGTCTCATCCGCCATGAAGCTTCAAGCCGTTCCAACCAGGCCCGCTCGTGTCGATCTGCACGGTCGCCGACCGGCGCTAGAAAAGCTCGACCTCACCCTTTATCGGGTCTTTTGCCAAACGCTTGAGGTAACCGCTCTCGTCGGCGACAAGAGCCACGTCGTCGTGGCGACGCAACAGGCGCACCCGCACCTTGCCGCTGTGGGGAAAGAACTGCACTTGTCGCGGATACACATCACCGAGATCCGATGCAATCAGCACCAGCTTCTCGGCAGCAATGTAGCGCTGTACGAACTCGATGTTGCGTTGCCCGACATCGGTCATCTGGGCCAGCACGCGACCGCCACCGAAAACCTTTACCTGCAGATCGGCCCGTTGCCCCCCGGCCCCAAGAATCGCGTTGATCAATTGCTCCATCGCATCGCTGCCGTAACGCGCAGCGCGCCCTACGGTGGCAGACCAGCTATCGCGCTCACCCATGGGCTCGGGCAGCATGAAGTGGTTCATCCCGCCAATACCGCGACGGCTGTCGTGGACGCAGGCTGATACGCATGAGCCCAGCACCGTGGTAACCAGTTCGTCCTGCCTGCTGACATAGAATTCACCGGGCAACACCTTGACCGTCATGCGGGCCTGAACGGGATCCCAGAATCGTCTGAGGTGCTCGAAGCCCGGCAACACGGGGGCCTCAATCGGATCGATGGCGAGCAGGCTCATCCGCCTTTTTTCCGATAGACAGTCCGGCCAACCAGTTCGAAATCGTCATTGATGCCATGCAGCGACTCGGAGTGACCGAGAAACAGATAGCCTCCCGTCGGCAACATTGCCGCATAGCGCTGAAACAGTCGCTGCTTTGTCGGCTGATCGAAGTAGATCACCACATTGCGGCAGAAGATCGCATCGAAGGGCCCCTGCATCGGCCAGTCGTGCAAGAGGTTCAACGGCTGAATCGTGACCAGATCGCGCAACCGCGCATGCACCGAGACGAAGCCTTCGTATTCACCCGTCCCCCGCAGCAACCAGCGACGGCGTCGCTCCTCGCTGATGCCCGCAATTCGTTCGACCGAATACACGCCCTTGCGCGCCGACTCCAGCGCCTGGGGTGACAAGTCGGTTGCCAGAATTTTCGCGTCCAGCTTGCTGCCCAGCCGGTCCATGCTTTCGGCAAGCACCATTGCCAGTGCGTAGGGTTCTTCACCCGAGGAACAGCCGGCGGACCAGATGCGCAATCGGTCTCCCTCGCGTCGCTTCTCGTTCAACCAGTGCGGCAGCAGTTCGTCGGTCAGCAGATCGTAGTGATGAACTTCCCGAAAAAATGCGGTGACATTGGTGCTGATGGCGCTGGCCAGCTCGCCAAGCTCGCCCTGCGGATCCCGTCGTAACAGCTCACAGTAGCTGACGAAGTCCTGTAGTCCCAATGCCCGCAGGCGCCGCAATAGGCGACCTTGCACCAGTTGGTGCTTGTGTTCACCCAGCGAAATGCCGCAATGTTCCAGCACGAAGCGGCGCAGGAACTGAAATTCGGCGCCACCCAGTACCTGACCCTTGCTCTCCCTCACGAAAGTATCTTCGCGCACGTTGTCAGGTGTGGCGCTCACTCAGAACTCCTTCCAGGCACCGGCAGATGCACTGCTCAATTCGGCAGTGCTCTCCCGCGCGAGACGCTTCGGCGCTGCTGGCGCATTGCGCACGGCGGCGAATACCGCCTCAGCCTCCGCCGCAACCGTCTGCTGCGCGCGACTCGAAGTGGGGGCGGATCCCGCATCCGCGGCCGCGTCGTCGTTCATCTGGAAGAAGCCGACCTGGCGGGTCAGTTCGCCAGCCTGCTCCTGCATCGCACGCGCGGCGGCGGCGGCCTCCTCCACCAGGGCTGCATTCTGCTGGGTCATTTCGTCCATTTGCATCACCGCGTTGTTGACCTGATCGATACCTGCAGACTGCTTCTGGCTGGCTGCCGCGATCTCCGCCACGATGTCGGTGACCTTTTTCACGCTGTCGACGATTTCGGCCAATGCCGTGCCGGACTGGTTGACCAGATCGGAGCCGTCGCGCACTTTTTCGGCACTATCGTCAATCAGCGCCTTGATCTCCTTCGCCGCACCGGCGCTGCGCTGCGCCAGACTGCGCACTTCAGTTGCCACGACGGCGAAGCCGCGACCTTGCTCACCGGCACGCGCTGCCTCGACAGCGGCGTTCAATGCCAGCAGGTTGGTCTGAAAAGCAATTTCCTGGATCAAGCCCACGATATCGGCAATCTTGCGGCTGGATGCGTTGATATCGCTCATCGCGACAATCGCCCGCCCCGCCACTTCGCCACCCCGTTCAGCCTGCTCGCGGGCACCGCGAGCGAGCTGGTTGGCGTGACTGGCGTTCTCCGCATTCTGCTTGACGGTCGACGTCATCTGCTCCATCGAGGAGGCAGTTTCCTCCAGGCTGGATGCCTGCTCCTGGGTGCGTTGGCTCAGGTCGTCGTTGCCGTGCGCAATCTCCTGGGCCGCCGTGCTCACCGAGTCGGAACCGCTGCGCACCTCACTGACGGTAAGCGTGAGTCGTTCATCCATCACCTTCAACGCTTCCATCAGCCGGCCCAGCTCATCCTTGCGACGGGTCTGGATATGGTGGCCCAGCTTGCCCTGTGCGATGGCATGCGCGACCCGCACCGCTTGAGTCAGGGTACCTACAATCGAGCGGATCAGGAAAAACGCCATCGTCACCGCCAACAACATGCCCGCGATGAGTGCTGCAAACGTCATCAGACGGATCCGCTGATAGCTGACCACCGCCGACTCATATCGTTGCTGGCTCTCCTTGATCTGCATGGAGATCAGCTTGTTCATCTCCGAAGTCATGATGGCCACGTTCGGCAGCACCTCGGAATACAGCATGCTGGTCGCGCCGCCATTGGGCTGGCCCAGTGCGCCTTTGATATCGCCCATCGAGGATTCGACATCGACGCGTGCATCCTCGAACGACTTCAGCTGCTTCTTGACCCCTGCCGACAACGTGGTCGTGTTCAATGTCTTGAGCAGGACCGAGCTGGTCGCGTTCAACTTGGCGACATCCTGGAGTTTCTGCGTGATGATCGCCTTGTCGTTCTTGTGAAAAGCCGCCTCGCTGAGTGAGATGAATTCCAGCAACGAATTGCGCGCGATTTCATTGATGTGCGCCAACGGAAGCAATTCGCCTTGATATATGGCACGCGCGTCGTCATTGGCCTTGGCCATTCCGCCCAGCCCCATCCAGGCGCCGACCAGCAACATCACGCACAACAAGCCCAGCACCCCACTGAGGCGCGCCTTGACGCTCAACGTCGACAGCCTGGAGAGGTGTGGCAGCAACTTCTTTAGTTTCATCGTGATTCCCGGATCAGGCGGCAATTTCAACTTCTTGGACGGACGGCAGGGCCGCATCCAGCGTTTCCACATCTTCAGGCCGCATCAGTTTTTCCACGTCCAGCAACATCACCATGCGCTCGACGTGCGTGGCCAGACCTTTCAGATAACGGGTGTCGACCACCACCCCCATGTCGGGCACCGGCTTTATCGCGGCCTGATCGATGTCGACGACGTCGGACACCGAGTCCACCACGATGCCGAACAGGCGTTCCTCGACCGCGATGACGATCACTACCGTGCTTTCGCTATAGCTTTCGCGATCGAGCCCGAAGCGCATGCGCAGATCCATGATCGGCACGATGGCGCCGCGCAGATTCAGCACGCCGAGGAGGTAATCAGGCGTCTGGGGAATGCGCGTGACTCGCGACCATCCGCGAATTTCGCGTACCGCCAGGATATCCACCCCGTACTCTTCTCCAGCCAGGCTGAAAGTGAGCTGCTGCAGTTGCAGGGCCGTGTCTTGGTTACTTTCGTACATGGTTTCTCTACCTCATGACGGATGCCCGTGAACATCCTGATTCCCCCACCATGTCGGCCCGTCAATGAAAAACTTGAGCGACCGCACTCCACGGGTGTGATTTCGCCAAGCCCGGCAACCGCCGCGCTGCGCAACCAGCCTTCGGCCAGGTTGCGCGTCGCCATGGCATTCCATTGCGAGTCAACAGGCTTATCGGGAGCGAGTCGGAGATATCAGGTCAAAATTCTGTCCAGGCGCCCCCGGCCTTGGCGACGGACTTTACCGGCGTGATTCGCTCTGCCGGCATCCCCTGCGCAGGGATCGCTTGTGGCACGACCCCGCGGGACGGCAGCATCGGCACACTGCCATCCCCTAGATGAAAAAATGCCATCTGTCGCTGCAATGCATCGGCCCGCTCCTGCATCGCGCGAGCTGCGGCCGAGGCCTCTTCCACCAGTGCGGCATTTTGCTGAGTGACCTCATCCATCTGCATTACCGCGTTGTTGACCTGCTCGATGCCCGCCGATTGCTCCTGGGTTGCAGCGGCTATCTCCGCAACAATGTCAGTAACCTTTTTTACGCTGTCGACGATGTCGGCAAGCGCCTTGCCAGACCGGTCCACCAGTTCCGAGCCACTACGGACCCTCTCTGCGCTGCTCTCGATCAGGCCTTTGATCTCCTTGGCAGCATCGGCACTTCGCTGGGCAAGACTGCGCACCTCCGACGCCACCACCGCAAAACCGCGACCTTGCTCGCCAGCGCGTGCCGCCTCAACCGCCGCGTTGAGCGCCAGCAGATTGGTCTGGAATGCAATTTCCTGAATCAACCCCACGATGTCGGCGATCTTGTGGCTGGATTCGTTGATCTCACCCATCGCGACGACCGCTTCACCAACCACCTCGCCGCCACGCGTCGCCTGGTCCCTTGCACTGCACGCCAATTGGTTGGCATGGCTTGCATGCTCGGCATTCTGTTTCACAGTGGAAGTCATTTCCTCCATCGAGGCTGCAGTTTCCTCGAGACTCGATGCCTGCTCCTGTGTCCGCTGGCTCAGGTTGTCGTTGCCCTTGGCGATCTGTTGCGCGGCGGCACTGACCGACTCCGAACCACGCTGCACGTCACCGACAGTACTGGTCAGCTTGATGCGCATTCTTGCCAGCGCGTCGAGCAGACTGCCACTCGCAAATACTTTGCCGGAATCCTTCGTACTCAGGTCGCCGTCGGCGATTCGCATGGCCATCTCAACCGCGAATCCCGGCTCGCCGCCAATACTCTGACGAATGCTTCGCATCGAGAACCAGACCATCAGGATCACCAACAGACCCACCAGGCCCGCCTTGCCGAGGTTGACGATCAGCGAGTGCCGGAATGCGGCATCGATATCATCGAAATAGGCTCCCGTCGCAAAATTCATGTTCCACGGCTTGAACAGCTGCGAGTAGCTGATCTTGCCAACAATGGCCTTGGTCGTCGGCTTGGGCCAGTCATAGCGGGTCAGTCCGTGACCCTTCTGAAGGTCGACCGCCCCCATCATCTGGAAGACGTGCAAACCATTACGATCCGTCACATTACGAACGCTTTTCCCCACCTTGCCCAACAAGAGTGGATGCATTCGCAGCACCATGTCTGTATCAAAGGCAAACACGTACCCGGCGCCGCCATCCCAGCGCATGTTCTGAATCTGGGCTAGTGCAAGCTGCTGGGCTTTCGCCTCGCTGAACTCGCCTTTGGCGGCTCGCTCATGAAAATTTTCCGCTATAGAAATAGCCGATTCGACCTGACTTTTCAGGCTGTATTCGAGGCCACCCATTTGCCGGTCGCGATTTTCAAGCGTACTCATTGTGGTCAAGCTGACCAAGCCCACGATAACCACCGCCACCACTACCGCCAACCGCGCATTCAGGCTTAGCCGGCCGAATGACCACCTTTTTCGAAACAACATCATTGCTCTACCTTACGTTTATGCGGAACTGCCAGAACGCAGGATTCACCGATGCGGTGCGCCCTGCAGTGAACGATTATTCGTAGCGAGTCTCCGCACAGACCGCGTGGCGCCTTTCCAGCGTGTGTCCTCTGAGCACGCTTGCCGTGGCTACTCTCAGGCCACCTTGCTTTGCCTTCCCATATGCACCACCCCGCCCACGTCGACGATAAGCGCCACCGAACCATCGCTCAGAATCGTCGCGCCGGAGATACCCTGGACCCGTCGATAATGTGCTTCCAGGGATTTGACAACAGCCTGTTGCTGACCTAGCAGGTCGTCGACCAGCAGCCCCACCCGCCGACCATCCTCTTCGACCACGACCACGATGCCGCGCTCGACCTCGGTGACGGCCTCGTTGCAGGCGAACGACCGGTGCAGGCGCATGATCGGAAGATAGGCGTCGCGGAAGTGGAAGACCTCGCCGCCGCCAGCGACCTTGCGCACCGCGGATGCCGTCAATCGCAACGACTCGACGATCGAGATCAGCGGCACGATGTAGCGCTCGCCTCCCACGGCCGTGACCAGGCCATCGACGATAGCCAGGGTCAGCGGCAAGGCGATCGTGAACGTACTGCCCTTGCCGCTGACGCTGCGTACGCTGACGCTGCCACCGAGATCGCGCACGTTGCGTCGCACCACGTCCATGCCCACGCCACGGCCGGACAGGTCCGTGGCGTGGGCAGCGGTGGAAAATCCGGGTTGGAAGATCAGGTCTGCGACCTCGGCATCGCTGAGGTTCTGACCCGCACCGATCAGACCGTTCTGCAGTGCCTTGGCGGTGATCGCGTCCCGATTCAGGCCAGCACCGTCGTCGCTGATCTGGACCACGATGTTGCTGCCCTCGTGATACGCATTGAGCTTCAGCGTGCCTGTTTCGGACTTTCCGACAGCCTTGCGCCGGCTCGGTGACTCCAACCCGTGGTCGATCGCATTGCGCACCAGATGTACCAGTGGATCGCCGATTTTTTCCAGTACAGTCTTGTCCAGCTCGGTGTGTTCGCCATGCAATTCAAGCTTGACTCGCTTGTCCAGTTTGCGCTCGAGATCGCGCACCAGTCGCGGGAAACGGTTGAAGATCGAACCGATCGGCAACATGCGGATGCGCATCACGCTTTCCTGCAGCTCGCGGGTATTGCGCTCCAGCTGCGCCAGCCCTTCACGCAAGATCGCCAGTTGGGACAGCTGAAAGTTCTCGCCGATCTCGCTGAGCATCGACTGGGTGATCACCAGCTCGCCCATCATGTTGATCAGTCCATCGATCTTGTCGATATCGACACGGATGGAACTGGTCTCAGCGGAGGCGGCCGGGGTTTCCCGCACCACCTGAACCGGTGTATCCGTGGCGCCGGCGACAACGGCTTGAGCTGCCACATCGGCCTGCGGGGCGGCCGTCGTATCTGTCGCTTGCACCGGCGTATCCTGCGCCGGCGCCTCGGCCGTCGGAAGTGGACTGACATCCAGTACACAGTCACCGTCGAGCCAGTCGAATACGGCATCGATATCGGCACGCGCCACCGCAGCGTGCAAATGCAACTCCCAACCCATGTAGCATTGTGCAGGATCGACGTCGGCCAGCGTGGCAGGCGTGCCCTCGACGAGAAATACCCGAACCACTTCCAGTCGGCCGAGCTGTTGCAGCTCCCGGAACAGGCGCAACGGATCGTTGCCTGTCTGCAGGAGGTGGGGTAGCGCACTGAAGTCAATCTTCCAGCCGCTGACCGCGGATACCGTATCCGTGGTCGGCGGCGATGCGGCCTCAACCTCGCCACTGACCAGGCGTAGCAGCTCCGCGCGCAGAGCGTCGCTTTCGGCATCGGCCACCGGCTGCCCCGCACTGGAACGGCGAAGCATCACCCGAAGGCAATCGACCGATCGCAACAGCATATCCACAAGCTGCGGATCCACCGCCCGGCGCTCGCTGCGAACCTCCTCCAGCAAGGACTCCGCCACGTGCGTGAACGCGGCCACATCGGCAAAGCCGAACGTAGCCGCGCCACCCTTGATGGAGTGGGCGGAGCGGAAGATCGTATGCACCAGCTCGGTGTCGATCGAGCCGGCATCCAGAGCCAGCAAGGCCGACTCCATCGCATCGAGACCCTCGTGACTCTCTTCGAAGAAGGTCTTGTGGAATTGGGTTAGATCGACGGCGCTCATGGCCCCGCTCAGCCCAGCACGCGCTTGACGGTGGCCAGTAGCTGCTCCGGATCAAAGGGCTTGACCAGCCAGCCGGTGGCGCCCGCCGCCTTGCCTTCCATCTTCTTTTCGGTATGCGACTCTGTCGTCAGCATCAGGATCGGCACGCCCTTGTAGGCACCCATGGCACGCAGCCCCCGCACCATGCTGATCCCGTCCATCACCGGCATATTGACGTCTGCCAGCACCAGATCGTAGGCCGTGGCGCGAGCCGCATCCAGCCCCAGCTCGCCGTTTTCGGCTTCAAACACCTCGTGCCCCGCGCCGCGCAAGGTAAACGCCACCATGCCACGCATCGAAGCCGAATCGTCTACCGCAAGAATCTTT
Organism: Rhodanobacter sp.; assembly: GCA_004298015.1. Taxonomy (GTDB): domain Bacteria; phylum Pseudomonadota; class Gammaproteobacteria; order Xanthomonadales; family Rhodanobacteraceae; genus Rhodanobacter. Next base: position 65,551 of record SCSE01000020.1, on the reverse strand, counting down.
GCCATGCTGTTATCTCGTGTCAGGCCAGCTTCGCAGCTGGCAAATCCAAAACCTGTGTCAAACCAAGCAGACAGGCCCCCTCGGTCAGCACGTCGCTCGCGCCACCCCAACTCAGGCTGCCGCCACGCCCGTCCAGCTCGCGCCGAAACAGCATCAGCAATTGCAGGAAGGCTGTATCGACGCGCTCCACCTCGCCACCATTCAGCACCACGACCTTGGCATCGGCGACGGCCGAGAATTGATCCTTCAGGGCAGCCTGAGCCGCGATGCGGCAGTCCGCAGGCAGCAGCACCATGGCCTCAGCCTGCGCACCCGGGCTCGCCGTGCCTGCCTTCGTGTTCGAACCCTGTCGTTTTACCGCCCGTCTACCCGCCATCCGTCACGCTCTCAAGCTGTGCTGTCGAATGGCTTATCGACCGAATCACGTATCACTTGAGCGATTTCCGCAGAACGCGACGTCAAAAAAAACACCGCCAACGCAATCAAACCCGCGTCGCGGAACGATACGTTCCCACTGGCAACCCCACTCAAGTTTTCTTGCAAGCAGCCGACAAGCTCGGAAACGTAACGAACTGCAGACACGCATCAGGCGATACCAGGACAGGATCCGACTTGATCATTCAACCCACCAGCCTCGCTGCTCTTACCTGGGCCGGCGCCGCCGCCGGCACTACTGCGCAAAGCTGGCGCATCGGTACCGTGCTGTCGGCACGGCCGCTGGGTTTGAACCCGCAGGGTCTGCTGGTGTTGCAGGTCGGTGCCGTGACCGTGGAAACCGAGATCGCCGGCAACCAGCTACCGGGGCAGTTCCAGGTCCGGGTACTCACGCTTGGCAGCCAGCCCCAACTGGAGGTGTTGCTGCCGGGAACCTCTGAACCGGCATTTCAGCAAGCCTTGCGCGAAAGGTTGCCGCAACAGAATGGATACGCACCCCTGCTGGCCACCCTCGGTGCGCTGGCCAAACGCCCCATGCTCCGTCAGCTGCCTGAAAATCTGCGCACTGCGCTGGCGATGCTCGAACATACCATCCGTACACCGGCCGATATTACGCGCGGCGAAGGGCTTCGCCAGGCCATCCTGCGCAGCGGCCTTTTTTTCGAATCGCAACTGGCTGCGTTGCCGCAGCTCGCCCCGGCGCTCGCGGAAGAGGATTGGAAGAGCGCACTTCTGCGGCTGCTGGGCATACTCGATCGAGGCCCTTCGACCCCCTCGATGGCAAGTCGTACCGATACGCCACCACCCCTGTTGCAACGCGGCCTGCAGTCTCAAGCACGACTGCCACTGCCATTGCTTGCCGAGGGGGCGAGCGTGAACACGATGCTGGATCGGCTGCATGGCGACGTGAAAGCCGCTCTGGCTCGGGTGGAAGTAGCGCAATTGCAGGCAGGTGCCCTGCCGGCATGGATCATCGAGATACCGCTGCAGGGCGACGATGGACGCGACGTGCTGCAGTTGCATCTGGAATTCGTGGCCGAATCCACCGATGGCAGCCACGGCTGGGTGCTGGGGTTTGCGCTGAACCTGCCCAAGCTGGGCCCGGTACAGGGCGAGTTGCAGTTGAACGAGCCACGCCTGTCCGTGCGCTTGTGGGCCGAACGCCCGCAGTCTGCGCAACGCCTTGAGCGTCAGTTCACGGCGCTGCGCCACCGGCTGGCGGCATCCGGCATCCTGCTCGACCAGCTGAATTGCCAGGTGGGCGTACCCCAGCCGTCGGGCCGGTACAGTGCCTTGCTGCTGCAGGCGACGGCATGAACACGCTGCCTCCGCCGGCCCAACGCAAAGTCAGTCTTCGATTGGCCAACGGTGCCAACGAGATCAAGCCGATGCCTGCCGAATCACTGGAAACACTGCTTGCACGGGCCCGCTCGCTTGGCATTCCGCTGCACCATGATCCACAGATCGCTGCCATGCTTGCTTCACTGCGTTTGCGTGACGATGTGCCCATCATGTTGTATGCCGCCGCCGCCGCGGTACTGGCCACGATCTACCACGCCTCGGAAGAGTAGCCGGGCAGACTACGCGGCCCGGAGAAGGGTGTTCACTGGCTTCCCGTATGCAATTGCAGCACCAACCTGGCCTCATCGCGCGATAGTCCGCAACGGGCCACCAGTTGTTCGATGCCCGCGCCTTCGCCCGCCAGTTGCTGAGCGAGCTCGTAGGAAAGCCGGGCCTGTGGCTGCTTTTGTTCCAGCTGGCCGATGCGCTGCTCCAGCCGCCCCAGCGCCGTCACCAGCATCGAGGTGGGAATGTCGGTGCAAGCATGGACTGCCGCGCTTCCCATTTTCGCCAGTGCAAACTGCACCTGTTGCAGGCGGTGCCACAAGTGCAGCAGCAGTGCAGCCTGCAGCAGTGCCAGCAACAACAGCACCATCAAGGCAGCCTCAGACCACATGACCGTTCTCCCGGTTCAAGCGGCACAGACGACACACATCCAGTAAGGCGACAAAACCATCCCGCCAGGCCAGCACGCCATTGACCGGATCATCGCCCCGTCGCGCACGCCCCGGCGGCGGCGGTGCAATCTCGATGCCTTCAGTGGACAGCAATTCCGCGACCGCGTCGACCCGCAACCCGATCAGCTGACCGGCCTGCGTCAACAGCACGATGCGCACCTGGGCCGCGTCCGCCGCTGGCGCCACAGGCAGACCAAGACGCAGGCGACCGTCCAGCACCGGCACAATATGTCCACGCAGATGGAGTATGCCAAGCAGATCCGGTTCGGCGCCGGGTACCGGGGTCAGCTCACGCTCCCGGATGACTTCACTGACCTCGCGCAGAGGTGCCGCGTACAGCTGGGCCCCCATATGAAACGATAACCAGTGATGCTCATTTTGATCAGCCATGGTGGCTACGCCAGTCATGCACTCACTCCACGATCCAGAAACTCATTGTCGGATGCTCGTCGCCGGCACGGAACGTCGTCGCAACTCATTGTCCCCTCGTTTGGGCGCAACGGATAGCTTGAGACGTGGCCGGGCCGCACCTGCAACGTCCGCGGTTGGGCCAGGAGCTGCCGCTCGGGCTGTCGCCGCGGGCGACGATGCCAGAGGGTCAGCGACAAAATCCGCCTTGGCTGAAGAGCTGCTTGCGAACGATGCAGGCCCACCCACCGGGGACCTGGGGGCGGCCACGTAGTGTGTCGGCAATGCCGACCTTCCGCCTTCCAACGGATCTGCCGGCCTTGGCTGGACGGACGCCGCCGCACCTGCATCCGGTAGCCCGGGCAGGTCGTTCTGCACAACCACCAGAACACGGCGGTTGTGATTGCGCCCCTGAGCGGTGGCGTTGCTGGCAATCGGCCGCACTTCACCCCAACCGACGATACCCAGGCGCGCGGGGCGTACGCCATTGTCGGCAAACAGGCGGGCGACGCGCGCCGCCCGCGCAGCCGACAACTCCCAGTTGGACGGGTACAAGGGCGTGTTGATCGGGACGTCGTCAGTAAAGCCTTCCACCCGCAACGGATTGGGAAACGGCGCCAGCGTCCTCCCCAGCTCGAGGAGTATCTGCGTGGCCGACTTCGACAGCTTGGCGACCCCGCTGGGAAACAGGATATCCGTACGAATCTCGATCTCCAGCCGCTCGGGTGTTCGCCGCAAAACAACCAGTTGCCGGTCGATCAACGGCTGCAATACATGTTGGACCTTGTCTTCGATCTGCCCGAGTGTCGCCAAGCGTACGGCACGTGGCGCGTTGGCGTGGACGGCCGCCGCATGCTGCGGGATGGGCAACTGGATCGGCGCACTGATCGGGCTGAAGAAATGCGGCAGGGATATCGCTCTTACCTGCGGCGCGTGCTTGCCTGCCTCGGGTGGCGCGGTGGCCGGGCTGCCACCATTGAAGGCCTGTGACATCGACGCCGACATCACGCGGAACTTGCCGGCATTGACCACCGAAACCGCGTACATCACCACGAAAAATGCCAGCAGCAAGGTCATCAGGTCGGCATAGGGAATGGCCCACGCTTCGTGATTGACGTGCTCCTCATGCCGTTTCTTCCTCATGCGAGATAACCCTGCAGTTTCGCCTCGATCTGTCTCGGGTTGTCGCCCTCGGCGATGGACACCAGGCCATCAATCAGGATCTCGCGCATCTGGGTCTGCTTGCCGATCAGGCCTCTCAACCGTGCGGCCATCGGCAACATGAACATATTGGCCAGCGCCACGCCGTAGATCGTCGCCACGAAAGCCGCTGCGATACCGTGACCGAGCTTGCTCGGGTCGGCGAGATTCTGCATTACCGCCATCAACCCCATCACGGCACCGATGATGCCCAGTGTCGGCGAGTAGATGCCGGCGTTCTCGTACACCTTGGCACCGGCCAGATCGATCGCCTCCCGGGTATCGAGATCCACTTCCAGCACGCTGCGGATCGCCTCCGGCTCCCCGCCGTCAACCAGCAGCTGCAAGCCTTTGACAATAAAGCTGTCGGACTCCGTCTCGATCTGTGGCTCCAGCCCGAGCAGACCCTGACGGCGTGAAATCTCGCTCCATTCGACGATCCGGCGAATCAAGTCGGCCGTCTGGTGGCGTGGCGGACGATAAATCATCGACAGCATCTTGAGGGCGTGCTTGAGCACCTTGCCCTGGTTCTGCACCAGCAGCGCGGCCAGCGTGCCGAAGATCACGATCACGAATGCCGCGGGATTCCACAACGCACCCACGGTGGAGCCCTTGAGTACGGTTCCGACGACGAGGACCGCCAAGGCCAGAATCGTCCCGGCGATACTTACGGGATCCATCTGTCAGCCGGCCAGTTGCAGCGAAGGGAGCAACTCCCCGTGCGCATCGGCCAGGCCCGCCAGATCCAGCACCAGGGCGAGACGCCCGTCACCGGTGACCGTGGCGCCCGCAATACCCGGTGCGCCCGCGAACAGGTGACCGAGGGGCTTGATGATGACATCCTCGCGGCCGAGCACCGCATGCACCAGGCAGCCGATGCGCAGATGACCGATGTGCAGCACCACCACATGCCGCCCGGCCACCGGCGCGGCATCGGCCCAGCCGGCCAGGTTGGCCAATGCCAGCGCACGACCTCGATGGTTGGCCACCAATCGACCATCGAGCATGTGATCCTGCCCCCCGGTCAACTCGAAGACCTCCTCGACATTGCCCAACGGCAATGCGAAAAGACGAGATCCGACGCGTACCATCAGGACTCTCAGAATCGCCAGCGTCAGCGGCACTGACAGCTCAAGCTCGCTTCCGCTGCCAAGCTTCGAGGTCACCCTCAAGGTACCTCCCAGCTCGGCGACACGCGTCTTCACCACGTCCATGCCGACACCGCGCCCGGAAATATCCGAGATTGCCGCGGCGGTACTGAAGCCCGGACGGAAGATCAACTCATAGCACTCGGTCTCACTGAGACGAGCCGCCTGAGCCTCGTCGATCACCCCCTTTTCGAGCGCCTTCCGCCGCAGCACGTCCGGGTCCATGCCCTTGCCGTCGTCGCTCACCGAAATCACGATGCGCTCTCCGCGCTGACTCGCCGACAGCTTCACCCGCCCCTTGCGCGACTTGCCGTCGCGTTCGCGCTCATCCGGCATTTCCACACCGTGATCGAGCGCGTTGCGCAGCAGATGAATCAAGGGATCTGCCAGCGCTTCGACCAGGCTGCGATCCAGATCGGTACCCTCGCCTTCCAGTACCAGTTCCACGTCCTTGCCGAGCTGACGGGCCAGATCGCGGACGATTCGGGGAAAGCGCTGAAACAATCGCCCCACCGGCTGCATCCGCATACTCATGACCGCGTTCTGCAGTTCATCGGTGACCCGGCCCAGCTCATTGGCCGCGTTCAACAGCGCCTCGTCTCCATCGCGAAGCGCCAGACTGAGCATCCGGTTTCGCACCAATACCAATTCGCCGGCACGATTCACCAGTACGTCGAGTCGGCCGGTATCCACCCGCACCGTGGTTTCCGCCACCGCATGGCGCGCCGGCGCAGGTGCCGGCTCGGGCGCCGGACTCGCAGCCGGCTTCGGGGGCACCTTGGTCGGCACGGCCCCGGGTTGCCCACCCGCCCCGTGCAGACTGTCCAGCAATGCCTCGAATTCGTCATCCCCGATCGGAGCGCTCACCGGCGGCCCGACCGTGGGCAGCGGTGCGGCCTCCGTGACACCGGGCGCACCGGTGCCGTAGAGCGTGTCCAGCAACGACTCGAATTCGCTGTCGTCGATCAGCCCTGCGCCACCGGTTGCCGCAGCGGCTGCCGGGGCAGCCGGCATCGCCACAGCCGCTGCCGGCAAGAGTCGCTGCAACAAAGCTTGTGGCGGCATCTGCAAGGCGGCATTGGCGTTCAGCGCATCCATCATCCCATTCAGGAGATCGAGCGTCTCGAGCAGTGCATCCATATACGTGGCGTTGAGCGCCACGTGACCGTTTCTGGCCTCGTTGAGCAGATCCTCGGCGTGATGACACAGCAAGACCATCGGCTCGATCGCCATGAAGCCAGCGCCACCCTTGACCGTATGGAACGCGCGAAATACCGCGTTCAACAGCTCGGCGTCGCCCGGCGAGGATTCCAGGCCGACCAACTGCTCGCCAAGGTTCTGCAACAGCTCTCCCGCCTCCACCAGGAAATCATCGCGCAGCTCGCTGTCAAGCTCCGGATTCACGCTCAGAATCCGAATTCGCTGAGCAACCGGTCTGCCTCGTCCTGGCTGGATATCTTGGCGGCCGCGACCGGCGCCTCGCCACCGGCCAGTGCCCCGGTCAGGCGCACCAGCTCGAGCAGCGAACTCTCCACGCTGCCGATGAAGCTCACCACCTTCTTGATGCGTTGGCCAGACAGGTCCTGCCACGATTGGGCAAGCACCATGTCAGCCAACCCCTCACGACAACTCGCGGCAAAATCACCGGCCTGACGTGCCAACGCAGCGCCGGCCTCGTTGCCGGCACTGCTGGCCAGTACCTCGCTGGCATGGCGCGCCATCGACTCCGTTTCCGGACGCATCCGCTCGGCAAAATCCAGACTGCGATGCGCCGCCTTGGCGCTCATTTCCAGCACCTCCTGAAGATCCTGCCTCGCATCGGCCATCGTGGCGGGAGCCCCTTCCACCGAGAGCTCGCCGCCGATCCTGCGCATCGCATTGTGAAGATCACGCGCAAGCACGCCCAGTGCGCGAAACAGCCGTTGTTCACGCTGACGCAGCAATCCGTCAAGTGCCTGCTCGAAGGCGGCGCCATCGGTACTGGCAAACAGCGCCTGCAACTCCGGCGGCAACGCCTCGCCACTCAGGGTGGGGGATACGGTATTCATGCGCCGGCCCCGCTAGCGGCAATCCGCTCAAAGATCTTGCCAAGCTTTTCCTCAAGAGTGGCTGCCGTGAACGGCTTGACGATATAGCCGTTCACGCCGGCCTGGGCAGCGGCAATGATTTGCTCGCGATTGTTTTCAGCAGTCACCATCAACACTGGTAATCCCTTCAATTTCGGTTCGGCACGAATCGCGCGCAACAACTCTATGCCGGTCATGTTCGGCATGTTCCAGTCGGTCACGACCAGTTCGAACGGCGTGCTGCGCAGCATCGCGATCGCGTTTTCGCCATCGTCGGCCTCCTGGATCAAGGTATTGGTAAAACCAAGCTCGACCAGCAAGTTGCGAACGATGCGTCGCATGGTGGAAAAATCATCCACCACCAGGATTTTCATGTTCTTGTCCAACACCCTCTCCACGTGTACTGGTCAGACCAGCGCGTCATCTCTCAGAAAATTCTCATCATGTCGATGCATCAGGCACACCAGTCGGTCAGCCTTGCACGCAGGCGGATAACGGCTTTGCCGTGTATCTGGCAAATCCTCGACTCACTCACACCCAGCACGGCGCCTATTTCCTTCAAATTCAACTCCTGCTCGTAATACAACGACATCACCAACTGTTCCCGCTCGGGCAAGCTGCCGATCGCCTCGCTCAGCGCCTCGCGCATCCCGTCACGCTCGATGCTCTCCTGCGGACTCAGCCCCGCCTGGTCGGCGACGTTCAGGATGGTGTCTTCCTCGTTGTCGTCCGACGCGGTAAGACTGAGCAGCCGGACGCAAGCCGCGTCGGCGAGCACCTGGTGGTATTCGTCGGCACCGATACCCAGCCGGCGCATGATCTCGGCATCGCTTGCCTCAGCTCCGGTCTCGGTTTCGATCTGGTGAACGACCTCGGCCACCTCACGGGTTTTGCGATGCACCGAGCGGGGCGTCCAGTCGGTGCGGCGCAGCTCGTCGAGCATCGCGCCGCGAATACGGATACCCGCGTATGTCTCGAAACTCGCCCCGCGATCGTTGGCGTAATGGCGTGCAGCCTCAAGCAGCCCGATCATGCCCGACTGCATCAGATCGCCCACGTCGACGCTGGCCGGCAGCCGCCCCATCAAGTGATAGGCGATCCGCCGCACCAACGGTGCGTGCCGACGTACCAGTTCATCGGCACTGTCGCGAGAATGTTGTAGATATTCCGAAGCCACACTCATCTCAGTACCCTGCCGTCGATGGCACCCGGTCACCAAAGAAAGCGATCCGGTCGAGGCCTGTTCGTTCGGGTTCCGTCCATTTATCGACCGCACCCGCCAATTTCTTGAATGCCAATGAAGAACGGCTCGAAGGCCACAGATCCATTACCGCACGCTGCTGGCGGATTGCCTGCCGCAGACGTTCGTCATGCGGGACCCAACCCATGAAATCGATCACCACGTCGAGGAAGCGATCGCTGACCCGCGAAAGCTTCAGATGCAGCTGACGAGCCTCCCCTTCATTGCGCACCATGTTCGCCACCATGCGAAAGCGGCGCACCCCGAAATCTCGGCTGAGGACCTTGATCAAGGCGTAAGCGTCTGTGAGCGAGGCGGGCTCATCGCATACCACCAGCACCAGGTCGTCGGCGGCAGCGGCAAACATCGCCACGCTGTCAGCCAGCCCCGCAGCCGTATCCACCAGCAGGAATTGCGGTGGCCGGGCAAGGTCATCAAAAGCGCGGATGACAGCAGCGTGCTCGCCATTGTCCAGTCTGGCCAGCCGACGGGCCCCGGAGCCGGCAGGAATGACCTGCAAGCCGTGGGGAGCCTGCAGCAACAGATCTTCCAGCGAGCATTGGCCGTCGAGCATGTGCCCGATGTGCCTCGATGGCGTCAACCCCAGCAGGACGTCGACATTGGCCAACCCCATGTCGGCATCGAGCAGCATTACCTCGTGGCCGCTCATCGACAACGCCATGCCCAGGTTGACCGCGACCGTACTCTTGCCGACCCCACCCTTGCCACCGGCCACCGCGATCGCCCGGCATCCCGGCTTCTTTGCGGGTGCCGCAAGGCTGCTGGCCTGATGTCCCGATACCGGCGCCGGCTCGCCATGCCCGATGATTCCCGACAACATGTTTCGCAATCCCCCAGCCTGATCCATCGCAAGTACGCCGCTCATGCGCTGGCCACCGCAAAGCCGAAGCGTTCGGCCATCAACTCGTCATCCGGGACCTCGTTTTTCAGCGCCTGTGCGGCCCGGCACACCAACACCCGTGCATCGGCTGCAGCGATGTCCTCGGGCACACGCTGCCCGTCCGTGGTGTAGTCCAGCGACAAACGATGACGGATCAATACCGACAACGCACCACCCAGGTTCGGCGTTTCGTCCAGCTTGGTCAGGATGCAGGCATTCGGTTTCAGCGGCAGATAGGCCCGCACCGCGTCATCCAGCGCCTGTGCCTGCGCATTGGCCGCCAGCACCAGACACGCACGCACATCACCGCTGTCCGAGAAGATTTCCAATTGCTGTGCCAGCCGCGAGTCGCTACTCGCCACTCCGGCCGTATCGATCAGCACGGTATGCCGGCCGCGCAACAGCTCCAGTACCTTGCGCAGGCTTTCGGCGTCGTAGGCCGGGTACACGCGAACACCCAGCAGGCGCCCATAGTGCTCCAGCTGCGCAGCGGCGCCGATACGGTAGTGATCGGTACTGACCAGCGCCACCTGATCGGCGCCGCCGTGCAGTACCGCACGCGCCGCAAGCTTGGCGATGGTCGTGGTCTTTCCCACACCGGTCGGACCCACCAACGCAGTCACGCCCTGACCGGCAGAAAGGTCACGGCCGCTGATGGCGAGGCTGCGGCTGAGAATCCCCAGCGGCAGGTAGCGCGCCTGTTCGGCATTGAACTTCTCGGGTAGCGCCGCCGCCAGCTGGTTGGCGATATCCGCCTCGATACCCATCCGCGTCATTTCACGCAGCACCCGCGAGCGCAGCGGCTGGCGACGCTCCATGTCGTTCCACGCAAGGCTGGACAGCTGCACCTCAAGCAATTCGCGAAGATCGCCCAGCTCGACGCGCATCCGGGCCGTGTCTTTCGCAGCCTGCTCCATCATCGGCTGCATGGTGATCGCTCCCTGCGGCGGCGCAACCGGTGCGGGCATCACGCTCGGCGCCTGCGCAACGGGAGGCTTTTCGAACTCCGGCGGCCTCTTCGTGCGGGCCAGCGGCGGCGGAGTTGCACCGGTCGCCACGCCAGAAGTCGGCGCTGGCGTTTCCGGAGTCGATGCGGGGGCGTTGTGGCGCGAGGCCTCGCGTATCAGAGACTCGTCGTAATCGATCGCCGCGATCACTTCGATCCCCTCTGCAAACCGGCGGGTGGACAGAATCACCGCCTCCGGCCCCTGCTCCTCGCGCACCTCGCGCATGGCCTGGCGCATGTCCGCGGCCACAAATCGCTTGATCTTCATGCTGCCTTGCTCCGCGCGCCGAAGCACGTCTCAAGACGTCGTGGGCAACGGACTTGCCCGACAGTCGATGTCGGCGCATTCACGACGCCGGTCCGGCCGCCGGAAACCCGCGATGACTGTCTGCTGCCGTTGCCCCGCCGCCACTGTGCCATTCCCATCCTGTTGTCCCCGTTCACTGTCCCAGCGCCTGGACCAATCGCACCCGACGGTTGTCGGGCACTTCGTTGTAAGCAAGGACGTGCAGGTTTTGTGCCACATGCCGGGTGAAGCGCGCGAGCCATGGCCGCAGCTGCGGCGCAACCAGCAACACTGCCGGTTCGCCGCTCACTTCCTGGCGTCGCGCGGCGTCGGCAACGCTCTGCTGCAGACGATCGGCCAGACCCGGCTCCACGGCGGCGCCGGCCACGCCGCCGCCCCCGGAAAGCGAGCTGAGGAGGATCTGTTCCAGCTCGGGCGCGAGCGTGATTACCGGCACCTCGGTGCCCAGTCCGGTGATCTCCTGCACGATCTGGCGCCCCAGGGCGACCCGCACGCTGGCGGTCAGAACGCCGGGATCCTGACTCTGCCCCGCATGCTCCGCCAAGGATTCGACGATGCTGCGGATGTTGCGGATCGGTACCCGCTCGGCCAGCAGGTTCTGCAATACCTTGACCACCACGCCCAGTGACAACCGCTTGGGCACGAGATCCTCGACCAGTTTCGGTGCCGTACTGGCCAGTCGATCCAGCAACTGCTGTACATCCTGATGACTGAGCAGTTCATGGGCATGCCCCTGCAGAATATGCGACAGGTGGGTGGCGATCACGGTGGCTGGATCAACCACGGTGTAACCATAACTCTGGGCCAGTTCGCGCTGACCGCTTTCGATCCATACCGCTTCCAGGCCAAACGCGGGATCTCGCGTGGCGATACCTTGGAGGTCGCCATGCACCTGACCCGGGTTGATGGCCATCAGCCGTTCGCTGTGAACCTCGGCCTCGCCCATCGGCACCCCCATCAGGGTGATCCGGTAGGTGGTGGGCCCCAGATCCAGGTTGTCGCGGATATGTACCGCCGGCACCAGAAAGCCAAGCTCCTGCGAAAGCTTTCGGCGCACCGACTTGATCCGCCCCATCAGCTCGCCACCCTGGTGCGTATCGACCAGCGGGATCAGGCGATAACCCACTTCCAGCCCCAGCGGATCGACGCTGGCTACATCTTCCCACCCCAGCTCCATGCGCTCGGCCGGCGTCGTGGTGGTCGGTGCCTGCTCGACGGCGTCGGCCAGTTTGACGCGGGTTTCTTGCTGCCTTCGCGACAGCAACCAGGCGCCACCGCCACAACTGGCGCCGAGCAGCAGGAAGGCGATGTTCGGCATGCCGGGGATCAGACCCATCACCGTCAACACCGTGCCAGCCACGGCCAATGTCCGTGGCTGACCGAACACCTGGCCGAGCAGGTGCTTGCCCATGTCCTGGGGTTTGGAGACACGCGTGACGATGATGGCGGCGGCAACGGACAGCATCAACGCCGGCACCTGCGCCACCAGACCATCGCCGACGGTCAGCAGGGTGTAGGTCTTGGCGGCTTCACTGGCTGACAGCCCGTGCTGCAGCACACCGACAAAAAATCCGCCGACGATATTGATGATCAGGATCAGGATGCCGGCGGTCGCATCGCCGCGCACGAACTTCGACGCGCCGTCCATGGAACCGTAGAAGTCCGCTTCTTCGCGCACTTCCTGGCGACGATCCCGCGCCTGGTCCGGCGTCAGCAAGCCGGCATTGAGGTCGGCGTCGATGGCCATCTGCTTGCCCGGCATCGCATCGAGGGTGAAGCGCGCGGTCACTTCAGAGACGCGGGTGGCACCCTTGGTCACCACCACGAAGTTGATGATGGTGATGATCGAGAACACCACCAGGCCGATGGCAAAATTTCCGCCAATGACGAATTCACCGAATGCCTCGATCACCTTGCCCGCAGCCCCGGGGCCATCGTGTCCATGCAGCAGCACAACGCGGGACGACGCGATATTCAAGGCCAGTCGAAGCAAGGTGGCCATCAGCACCACGGTGGGAAAGGCTGCGAACTCCAGCGGCCGCATCACGTAGATAACGGCCAGCAGAATCACCAGCGACAACGCGATATTGAAACTGAACAGCAGATCCAGCAGGAACGGCGGCAGCGGCAACATGATCATCGCCAACATGACCAGCACCGCCAGCGGAGCACCAAACCCGCGCTTGACGACCTGCCTGAAATTGCCGATTACATTTTCACCGATCATTTGCCTGGCCTGTCATTGGTCACGGTACGGCCCCATCAAATCGGGATCGACTTCGGGAATGGGTGCCGACGGTGGCTCCTCGCCCTGCGCCACCGCCTGTTTGAGCTGGTAGACATAGGCCAGCACCTGGGCCACCGCGACATACAGCGCCATGGGAATCTCGCGGCCCAGTTCAGTGGTGGCGTACAACGCACGTGCCAGCGGCGGCGCCTCGACCATCGGGATCCGATGACTGCCTGCCACCAGCCGGATCTGCTGTGCCAGCAGGTCGACGCCTTTGGCAATCACCCGGGGGGCGCCCATCCGGCCGTCGTCATAGCGCAAGGCCACGGCAAAGTGACTGGGGTTGACGATTACCACGTCGGCCTTCGGCAGTTCTTCCATCATGCGCTGGCGCGATTGCTGCTGCTGAACCTGACGAATGCGCGACTTGAGCTCGGGATTGCCGTCGGTCTCCTTCGATTCGTCGCGCAGTTCCTGCTTGGTCATGCGTAATCGCTTGGCGTGATCGAACTTCTGGTACAGCGCGTCGAGACCACCGATCAACGCCAGCAGGCAGCCGAACACCAAGGCTGCACGACCAAGCAGGCTGATCGACAACGCGATGCCGGCCGTAACCGTCCCGCTGCCGGTGGCCTGCAAGGTGTCGCGCCAGTGACGCAACAGCAACAACAAGGCCAGCCCGATGAACAGCAGCTTGAGCAGCGCCTTGGCCAGCTCGACCAGGCCGCGCAACGCGAAAATCCGACCCAACCCCTTGATCGGGTCCATCCGGTCAAACTTCGGCTGCAGTGCCTGCACACTGAAGTTCAGCCCCCCCATCAGCAACGGCGACACCAGCGTAGCAAGCAGGGTTGCCACCGCCACCGGTGCGAACAGACCCAAGGCCTCCCAGGTCGCAGCATGTACGACCTGCCCGGGCAATTGGTCAGAAAACAGGGCGCTGCGCTGGTAATCAAGACCCAGATCGAAAAGCCGCTTGACGTGGCGCAACGCGCTTTCACCGCCGCTCATCAATGCCGCCACCGCGGCGAGCACCACCATCGCGCCGGACAGATCCCGCGAGCTGGCCACCTCGCCCTTTTCACGCGATTCGCGCAACCGTTTTTCGGAAGGAAGTTCGGTTTTTTCCTGGCCACTATCTTCCGACATCGCGTCAGCTCCTGATCAACTCGCGCATCAACGACCAGGCCTGACCCTGCAGCGCCTCGAATGCGCCCGGCAGACTGCGCAACGCCAGCCACAGGGCGATGAAGCCCAACGACACCGTGATCGGAAAACCCACCGCGAACAGGTTCATCGAGGGCGCCGCGCGGCTGATCGCGGCAAAGCCGATGTTCACCACCAGCAGCGACGTCATCGCCGGTAACGCCACCCGCACGGCACCGCCAAACAGCTCCGTGCCGAAGGCGGCCACCGCATGCAGGCCATTGGCATTGATCGCTACCGTGCCCGGCGGCAGGCTGTGGAAACTGTCAGCGAGCAAGGCAATCAAACGCAGATGGCCGTTCATCACCAGAAACAGCAAAGTCACCAGCAACAGATAGAACTGGCTCAGCACGGTGGAACTGGCGCCCTCCTGCGGATTGGCGACTTCGGCAAAGCCAAGACTCATGCTTTGCGCCACCAGCTCGCCACCGAACGACACCGCCTCGAACACCAGCTTCAGCGTAAATCCGATGGCCGCACCGATAAGCACCTGGCTGACCATCGTCGCCACGCCCTCGGCGGTCATGGGGTCGATCCTGGCCTGCGCCAGTGGTGCGAGCACCAGCGTAAGAACCACCACCAATCCCACCCGTATCGGTGCCGGGACCGTCTTGGCGCTGAATACCGGCGCGACCAGGCACAGGCCGGCAACCCGCCCCAGCGCCCAGAACAAGCCACCCAGCCAGATCTGCAATTGCGCCAGATCCAGCGCCTTCAACGGATGGCTCCCGGCAGACCGACAATCAGGTTGTGGGTGAACTGCACCAGCACGCGCAGCATCCACGGGCCGGTGACCAGGGCCACCAGCGCCATCGCAATCAGCTTCGGGATGAAACTCAGCGTCTGCTCGTTGATCTGGGTGGCAGCCTGAATCACGCCAATCAACAGGCCCACCGCCAGCGCGGTCAGCAACAAGGGTGCGGCGACAAGCATCGCCACATACATGGCTTGCTGACCGATCGTCATGATCGACTCGGGCGTCACGAATTGCTGCCCGACGCAGAAAGCGAGGCACAGAAAACGGGACACAGCCGGGGTCCTGCACCGACTCTGCTGCAGTGGCGGGAAGCGGGTCGGCATGAGCGTGAGCGCAAGCGCTTGGCGACACTCATGTATAGAAGCTCCCGGCCAGCGTACCCAGCAACAAGGTCCAACCGTCCACCAGCACGAACAGCATGATCTTGAACGGCAACGAGATGATCATCGGCGAGACCATCATCATGCCCATCGACATCAGCACGCTGGCCACCACCAGATCAATGATCAAAAACGGGATAAACAGCAAAAATCCCATCTGGAATGCGGTTTTCAATTCGCTGGTGAGAAAAGCCGGCATCGCCACCTTGAACGGCACGTCAGCCTTGCTGGCGTAAGGCTTCTCCTTGGCCAGCCGGGTGAAGAGCTGCAGATCGGCGCTGCGGGTCTGGTCCAGCATGAATCGCTTGAATGGTGCTGCCGCGGCGGGTATCGCCAACTCGGCGGAGAGCTGTCCGTCCATATAGGGTTTCACGCCGTCGGCATAGGCGCGATTGAGCACCGGCGACATCACGAACAAGGTGATGAACAACGCCAGCCCCAACAACACCTGGTTCGGTGGTGTCGACTGCGTACCCAATGCCTGGCGCAGGAAGCCGAGCACGATGATGATGCGGGTGAACGAGGTCATCATCAGCAGGATTGCCGGCAACAACGTCAGCGCCGTCATCAGCGCCAGCACCTGCAACGACAAGGTTCAGTTCTGTCCACCCCCTGGCGCACTCTGTACGTTCAGTACCGGAATACCGGGCGGGGCCGCCAGCGTTGCCAGCGGAAGCAGCAGCAGCAGTACGAGCAAAACCCAACGAAAGTCCTTCATGACCCACGCTTCCAGCGCGCCAGGAGTTCACCGAAGCCCGTCATCGATGCAGGCGCCGGCTCCGGGGGGTCCTCTGCCGGTTGCACGGCACGGTCGTATACATGCAGCGTCCGCATCCCGCCCTGGCCGACGCCGACCAGCAAGCGCTGGCCATCGGCCTCCAGCAGCAACAGGCGATCGCGCGCGCCTACGGCGAATGTCTCGACACAGCGAATGCGCCGACCGGCGCCGCCAGGCCGACGCTGCACGCGACGACTTATCCAGCCGGCGGCAAGGATCAGCACGATGATCCCGAGCAGACTCAGGATCACCCGGGCGAGCTCGCCACCGACATTGATTTGAGGCGAGATCGCAGGCGCAGCCACGGAAATGAATGCCAGGGTATTCATCAACGAAGTTTGCGCACGCGCTCGGCCGGACTGATCACATCGGTCAGGCGAATGCCGAACTTTTCATTGATGACGACCACTTCGCCATGCGCCACCAATGTTCCGTTGACAAAAACGTCCAGCGGCTCGCCGGCGGCACGGTCCAGCTCCACCACCGAACCCTGATTGAGCTGCAGCAGGTTGCGGATGCTGATTTTGGTGCGCCCTACCTCCATCGCCAGCGTCACCGGTACATCCAGGATCATGTCGAGATTGACGTCACCGCCGTCCATCCCCAGGGAGCCTGGGGTAGCCGACCCGATGTTCTCGGGTGATTCATCGAAAGCGCCTAGCGTGGACTGGTTCATTGTGCTTTGTTCTCGATAAAGTTGTCGCTGACCGAGCGCGCTTCGCGACGGTTCGCCAAAGTATGAAAACGAACGGCATTGCGTCCGTTGGATTGACCGAAGTAACCGCGGAACAGCGGCACATCCTCGGCGTAGACCAAAGCCAGTTCGGGCAATTGCACTGGAAGCACGTCGCCCGGCCGCAGATGGAGAAAGTCGCCGAGACTCAGCTCAGTTTCGAGCAACAAGGAGTTGAGCCCGACTTCGGCATCCAGGATTTCCTCGTGCAATGCCTCCGCCCAGCGTCCATCGCGATCGGCGCGGTCACTCTGCACGCCGGCATCGAGCAACGTGCGGATCGGCTCGACCATCGCATAGGGCATGGTCAGGTGAATCTCCCCGCCCATGCCGTCAATCTCGACCTGAAAACGCGAAACCACCACGGTTTCGGTTGGGCTGACAATGTTGGCGAATTGGGGGTTGATCTCCGAATTCAGGTATTCAAACTCGAGATCCAGTACCGGCGCCCATGCCTCACCCATCGCCTTGAACAACTCGGCCAGCATGATCTGAATTACGCGATTTTCAGTGGCTGTGAAATCACGCCCCTCGATGCGAGCGTGATAGCGACCGTCGCCACCAAAAAAATTGTCGATGACGGTAAAGACCAGGCGCGGCTCGAAAACCACCAGGGCAGTGCCGCGGAGGGGTTTGACGCGAACCAGGTTCAAATTGCTCGGCAGCGCCAGCCCGTGCACGTACTCGGTGAACTTGACCATTTTCACGCCCAGCACCGAGACCTCGCAGGTCTTGCGCAGCACATTGAATACGCCGGTGCGGAAGAATCGGGCAAAGCGGTCATTGACCATTTCCAGCGTCGGTAGACGCCCCCGCACGATCCGATCCTGCTGGGTGAAATCGAACGACATCACTTCACCCGACGGTACTGGCTCATCGTTGCCCGTCGCGACATCGCCGCCTTCAACACCGTTGAGCAGTGCGTCGATTTCGTCTTGTGAAAGTAGATCGCTCATCCGTGCATCATCCCCATCACTGCATCACGAAACTGGTGAAATACAAGGCCTTGATGCCAGGTCGCCCCAGTCTGGCCTGAACGATCTTCTGTACTGCAGTCAGCGCCTGCTCCTGCAGTTTCTGGCGACCCGCGGTATCACTGATACTGGCGCTGTCCTGACTACCCAGCAGCAATACCAGCGCATTTCGAATCACGGGGTCAGCCTCCTTGGCTACTTCGATCGCGGCAGAATCGTGAGACATCAAGGTGATGCCGACCTGCAGGTAGCGCACCGAGTCACTGCCACGCAGATTCACCACGAACGCGGGCTGCAACGAAAGATAGAGTTCCGCCTTGGTCTCCGTGGGTTTGGTGTCCTTGCTTTTGGCTACAGTCCCCCCGCCAGCAGTGCTTGGCCGAAAGGCCATCCACGCCCCACCACCGAGTGCCAGCAGCGCAATTGCAAGCCCGATCAGCAACGGCAATCGACGCTTGCGCGGTACCGGCGCCTCGACGGCTTCCACTTCCTCCTCATCCTCAACCATGACAACCTCGATCTGCGTGAATTTTGTTTGCTGCACCCCCGTTGCCGGGTGGCTGCAAACAGGTCAAATGCAAACCGCGTGCCATCAACTGAAGGTATTGTTATTGCTGAATTTTCAGCGATGCCATGGTGTTGCCGTTGGCGGCACGGCACTTTCTTGACGCCCGTCACCCAGGCGTCGCGCCGGCATCATGGCGGTTGCCGGGCCGATCGCCGTCGAGGTCTATCGGGGCAAGTCTCGAGGACGGTGCACGCACCCACCCGGGCGACGCAATCCCGATCGCCCGGATACTGCTCGGCTCGTCATCCGTCAGGCAAACGCGTCCAGCAAACCCACCGCAGCGGGCGAACTCGAAAATACCGCGGCAGATCCCTCATCGGCATCTATCGAGGAGACTCCCCGCGACCCACCGTGACGGGCTGAGCGGTCGCCATGCGAATGCTGGCCGACTTCAGCATGGCCGAGATTCAAGCCATGCTGGGCCAGAAGATGACCGAGTTGGGGCAGGCTCTGCTGCACCGCTGCGACGGCAGCTGGATGCTGTGCACTGAAAACAACGTCGACCTGCCCGTGGGTCACGTTGACCTTTACCTCCAGTTGGCCGAGCTCCTCGGGATGTAGACGTATCCTCGCCTGCTTGAGGTCCTGGCCACCCAGCCAGGTCACCTGCTGCGCCAGCTCATGGCCAAAGGCGTGGCTTGCTACCGGCGAAGGCAACTGCAGAAGATGCATGGTCGGCGGCATGGCGGATGGCGTCGCTGCCGGCAGCGCGAACGCTGGCACCGAGGACTCCGGCCCCACGTCTTTTCGCGGCAGCGTGACTCCTGCCAGTGCTTGCGGCACACCGGCCGTTTTAAGCTGCGCCGCGACACCCGTGGCCATGTTTGACGCCCCGGACTGCGGCAGCATCGGCGTATTGGCGCCGGACACCATGACAGATCCCTTGGCGCCTCTGGTTTCGGCCTCTGTCCCACCCGACTTCCACGACCCTGCTGCCGACGGCGGGTCGCCAGGCTTCAGCGGAGGACTGACGAATGCCAGCATGGCGCCAACCAACCCGGTGGCCGTCGGATCTGGCTGTGGTTTGTCTTTCGTCTTCGCATCAGTGGCTGGTTGTTCGGACTTTCCGTCAACCTTCGCCGAATCTGGCTTGGCGGCACTGGCTGCCTCCCTCGCCAGGCCCTGCTGTTTCCGGGCAGCGCCCAGCTGATGATCAAACTGCTTCGGCGTAGGCGTACTGGATGAGTCGCCGGGGTCGCCTGTTCCGCTGGCACGTGAAGCCACGGTTGCCGAAGAACCGGTGGGTTTGCTGGAGACGATGGCAGTGGTGGCAGCAATGGCGGCAGTGGCGGTCATGGCAAGGAGGTTCCGTCGAGGGAGGCATGCTCGTGAGTGCAATACGCGTCACGCCGCCGGTATGAGGCGGGTTGCTTGAACGCGAAAAGCCCATGCACTTTTCGGGCCATCATCGAGACCTGCGGTATTGCATACGCTCATCGCTCTCGGCCTGCTCGCGGCGACTCTCGGCTCGACGTTCCTCCGTGCGATAGCCCTCGACAACGCTGTCCAGCGCGCTTTCGCGGGCATGCGCCTGCTGCCAGCCGTCCCGTACCAGCTCGAACTGAGATTGCAAGCGGGCGATTTCAGCCGTTTGCTGCGCTATCGCCTGATCGATGCGCTCGACAAATTTCTGCCGGTTCAGCAGGCCCGATACCGTCAAGCTACCGTCGCCACCCATGGCATATTCGTGTCGATAACGTTGCAGCTCGGCAAGCTGGTGCTCAGCCTTGGCCAGTTGCTGCTGCCGCAGGGCAAGCTGCGCCAGCGCATCCTCGCTCCGCTGCCGGGCCTGATCGACGGCTGGTTGAAGTTGTGTGGCACGCGAACTCATGCAGTCACCTGCTCAGTCAGGGCATCAAGCATTTCGACCGCAGCCTCCAGCGTCATCGGCTCATCCACCTCCTGTTGCAGGAATCCGCGCAATCGAGGCCATAGTTCGATGGCCTGATCGACCTGTGGATCGGAGCCTTTCTGATAGGCGCCCACGGCGATCAGGTCACGCTGCTGGCGATAGGCCGAGTAGACCTGTCGAAAACGTTGCGCCGCCCGCAAATGCTCACGCGTCACGACCGCCGGCATCACACGGCTGATCGATGCCTCGATATCGATGGCCGGATAGTGCCCTGCCTCAGCCAGGTCACGCGACAGCACGATATGCCCGTCCAGAATGGCTCGCGCCGCGTCCGCGATCGGATCGTGACGGTGATCGTCGCCTTCGGTCAGGACGGTGTAGAACGCCGTGATCGAGCCTCGCCCCTCGGCATCGTTGCCGGCGCGCTCGACCAGCGCCGGCATCATCGCGAACACCGAAGGTGGATAGCCCTTGGTCGCAGGTGGCTCGCCGATTGCCAGCGCAATCTCACGCTGAGCCTGGGCATAGCGCGTCAGCGAGTCCATCAGCAGCAGCACCCGCTGGCCCTGATCACGAAACCACTCGGCAACCGCGGTAGCGTACTGGGCACCACGCAGACGCTTGAGGGGAGGCGCATCGGCTGGCGCAGCAATGATCACGGCACGGCGCCGCCCTTCTTCGCCCAGCGTCTGCTCGACAAACTCCTTCACCTCGCGGCCACGCTCGCCGATCAATCCGACCACCACGACATCGGCATTGGTATAACGCGTCATCATGCCCAGCAGTGTCGATTTTCCGACGCCCGAGCCGGCAAACAAGCCAAGCCGCTGACCGCGGCCTACCGTGAGCAGAGCATTGATCGCACGCACCCCGACGTCCAGCGGCGCATCGATCGGCTTGCGCGCCATCGGGTTGATCGGTTCACGCTTGAGCCTGGCGTGTTCGTCCACCGCCAAGGGGCCCAGGCTGTCCAGGGGCACACCGTCAGCACCCATCACCCGGCCCAGCAACATGGCGCCAACCGGCAGGCCTCCCGAGTGACCACTCGGACGGACCCGTGCATTCGGCAATACACCATGCATGTCGCCCACCGGCATCAACAACAACCTTTCGTCGGCAAAGCCGACCACTTCGGTCTCCAGCTGCAGGCCGTCCACGGCGTCGACAAGACAACGCGAACCGAGTGCTGCCTCGCAGCCCTCGGCCTCAAGCGTGAGTCCGACCACCCGGCGCAGGCTTCCCTCCGCGACCACGGTGCGCACCACCTCGACGCGGGCACTGCGTTGCCCCAGCTGGCGCATCCAGCGCGTGCGCCGCGTTGCGAGGAAGGCCTCGTCATCACTCATGAAGCACTCCCAAACACCCTGGCGTCGAAATAACCATGCACCGTCGAGCAGGTCATGACATGGCGTATGCGATTGGCGACACCGCTCATTCGCTTACCACCTCCGGCACACGCTCATCCTCGGTAAATACCGCGTCGACCACGGCGGCGAGGCGAGTCTCGACCCTGGCGTCCAGCCTGGAGCGCTCGCTTTCGAGACGGCAATCGCCGCGTGCGAGCAACGGGTCAGCGAACAATTTCCAATGCGCATCCGAGGCCGCCGGACCCTCCAGCAGGCGAAGGTCGTCGGGGTGCACGTAGACCCGCAACTCCCTTGTAGAAGCTGGCAGCGCCGACACCGCCTGGCGCACCGCTTTCACGATCAACTCCGGCGACAGCCTCAGCTCATGACCGATCACCCGCCGCGCCACCGCCACAGCCAGCCGGGCCAGTTCAAGCTCGGTCTGTTCATCGAGCGTCTGCAACGGTCGCGCCGCGGCTTCGTAAAGTACGTCAAACCGGACGAGCTGGTCGCGCAGCTGCTGCTGTGCCGCCGCCAGGCCCTGTGCGTGACCTGCTGCATAACCTTCATCGTATGCCTGTTGGCTGATCGCCTCGATTTCGCTGACGGTTGGCTGCACCGTGGCGCCGGCGGTCTTTGCCGCCGGCCGCCCATGGCCAACCTGCGGCAATTCCCAGCGCTGGATGGACGATCCAGCTTCGCTGTTTGCACTGATCATCAAACGAACTCTTCACCGCCGGAAGAAAGCGATATCTGCCCGGCATCGGCAAGCTTGCGGGCGGTCGCCATGACCTCTTTCTGTGCCGCATCGACCTCGCTGAGGCGTACCGGACCCTTCACTTCGAGATCATCTCGCATCATGTCCGCTGCCCGTTTGGACATGTTCGCGAAGATTCTCTCGCGCATCTCCGGCTCGGATCCCTTCAGCGCGATAATCAATACGCCCGAGGGGACCTCGCGCAGCAAGGTCTGCATGCTGCGGTCGTCCAGTCCGGTCAGATCATCGAATACGAACATCAGGTCCTCGATCTTCGCGCCAAGCGCCTCGTCTTGACCGCGGATCGCCGTTATCAGTTCGGTTTCGCGGCTGCCCTCCATGGCATTGAGGATGTCGGCGGCAGCTTTCAATCCACCAACGCTGGCGGATTTGAGTTTCTTGTTGCTACCGGAAAATTGACGCTCCATCACCTCGTCGAGCTCGTTCAGCGCATGCGGCTGTACGCCATCGAGCGTGGCAATGCGCATGATCGCGTCGCTGCGCACGCGTTCGGGCAGATAGCCGATGACCTCGGCAGCTTGATCCGGTTCCAGGTGCGCCAGCACCAGCGCGATGATCTGCGGATGTTCCTGATTGACCATCTCGGCGATCGCGCGGCTCTCCATCCATTTCAGCGACTCCAGTCCCTTGCCGCTGCGCCCCAGTAGAATGCGGTCGATCAGGCCACCCGCCTTGTTTTCGCCCAGCGCGTTGACGAGAATCTTGCGGATGTACTCTTCGGTACCGACACCGAGCGAGGTATGACTGGCCATGTCGCCCTGAAGCTTGTCCAGAACCTGCCTGACCTGATCGCGCGAGACGCCGGAAAGTGCCGCCATCGCCGAGCCGACGGCCTGCACGTCGCGTGCGTTCAGGTGCTTGAGCACCTCGGCCGCATCTTTCTCGCCCAGTGTCAGCAGGAGTATTGCCGCATCCTGCGCACCTTTGCCGGAAGACTGATCAGCTGCCATCGGTACTCACCCAGTTCTTCACCACTTGCGCCACCTGCTTGGAGTTTTCACCCACCATTCGCCGGGCCTCGTCAATGCGCTGATCGTAGGCGAGTTCCGCGGCCGGCGGCAATCGGGCGTCGGCCACCTCCGGCTCGTCGGCAACGCGCACCGATATCTTCGGTGTCGGTGCCGGCAACGCGCGCGTATCGTTGCGCAGCAGGCCTTTCAGCAACGGCCGCAAAAGGCCGA
This sequence comes from Rhodanobacter sp., assembly GCA_004298015.1. GTDB lineage: Bacteria > Pseudomonadota > Gammaproteobacteria > Xanthomonadales > Rhodanobacteraceae > Rhodanobacter. The sequence goes on along the minus strand of SCSE01000020.1, from coordinate 42,039 downwards.
ATGCCACCAGCAGTGCCGCCAGGATGCCCGCACCTTGCTTGAGCAGGTCCATCACCCCGGGACGTTGCCAAAGTGGTTGCCGAGGCATTGCCTCTGGCGCCGGACTGTGCAGGAAAGGCTGATTGATGACACTGATGCTGTCGCCCCGCGCCGCATTGAATCCTACGACGTTCTTGGTCAGCTCGGTCAGATGCTGCAATTCTTTCGGGGTAAATGGCACGCTGGTGGCAGCCTTGGCACTACCCGTATCGGCTGCCGCACCCGAGGCGGCGCCACTCACCAGCTTGTTGTCCACGACCACCGCAACTGTCAGCCGGACCAGCCGCCCTGCAGGATCGCTGACATGGCTGATCGTGCGATCCAGCTCGTAATTGCGGGTGGCGCTGCTGGAGCTTTCGGTTGGCGTGGTTGCTGCCGTCGTGGCGGAGGTGGTACCCGGTTTGCCGACTCCCGGCTTCGCCGCCGTCGGTTGCGAAACCACGGCCGGCGGCTGATTGCTGAGCGCGCCGGGCACGCCGCCTCCCGCGCTGGCACCGCCGGTATGCTGCTCGCTGGACGTTTGCTCGCTGCGCAACGACGGATTTTTCGGGTCGAACGTTTCCGTCGCTTTTTCTGTCTGGCTGAAATCCAGATCGGCATAGACTTGCGCACGCACCCTGCCCGGGCCGACCAGCGGCGTCAGCAACGCCTCGATACGCGCCGCATAGGTATTTTCCATCTGCGTCGCCAGCTGCAGACGGTAGTTGCCGACCGCCGACGGGTTGTTCGGATCGCTGGTCAGCAACTGGCCCTGCTGATCGATCACCGATACCTCGCTGGAGTCGAGATTGGGGACGCTTGACGCCACCAGATGGACGATCGCGGCAACCTGGCCTGCATCCAGCTGCCGCCCGGGATATAGCGTAACCAACACCGAGGCACTGGCCTGGCGACTGTCGCGAATAAATGCCGACGGCTTCGGCAAGGCCAGATGCACGCGCGCCGCCCGCACCGACTGCAAGGCGCTTATCGTCGAGCCCAGATCGTTTTCCAGCATTTGTTGGTAGTGAGCGCGCTCGGCAAGATCACTCATGCCGAACGGGGAAGCACCCGCCTCAGTCGCACTGCTGCTGGCCAGACCCTGTGGCAAGCCCTGCCCGGCCAGCTTCAGTCGCAGCGCGGCCAGATCGGCCGCCGGCGCCATGATGGACGACCCATCGGCGCTCAATTTGTAGGGCGTATTGCTCGACTGCAGTTGCTGGGTGATCGCCGCCGCGTCTTTTTGCGTCAAGCCGGCATAGAGCAGCCCGTAATTGGGCCCGCGCGACCACAACACGATCGCAACCCCCAGCGCAACCGCAGCCGCCACCGCCACCAGCAGGAGCAGCTGACGGGCCGCTGGATTGGCGGAGAGTTGCTTGAAGGGATCCAGTCGCGCGCCATTTTCCTGGGCTGTCGCGATGGCTTTGTCGGCCATGAGCTTGCTCGATATCTAAGGATGAAGGTGGGGCTGGACGCGGGAGCCGTCAGACCGGCATGTTCATGATTTCCTTGTACGCATCCACCAGCTTGTTGCGAACCTCGACGGTGGCTTTGAACGACAATTCGGCTTTTTGCACGGCAATCATGGTTTGAGCCAGATCGGCCCCGGGAGCGCCACGTTCGAAACTGGCCGACATTCGGCTGGCGTCGAGCTGGTTCTGGCCGACAGCGCTTATCGACTTCTGCAGTAGCGCGGAAAAGCCGCCTTGAGCACCGGGCACCGCTGTCTTGAATGCGGTTTCCGGTGCGCGCACTTGCGCGGTCATCGTGCGCATCTGTGAAAGCAGGTTGTTGACGTCGATCTGACTCATGACGGTTTTCCAGCACTTGACCTCGGATAAGGGGGGCATAGCACAAGCCATGCCATCTCGAGCAAGCTCGCGCCGCGGCGGCTACCGATCGTGGTTCTTGAGCGGATCGACACCCCTGCTCCCAGGTCAGGGGCACCCCCGGACGTCCACCTGCAGGCATGCCTCGCATGCCCTGCCACGGCAGCAATGAATGGCGAGGCCCCATGACTGACATCGAGAGCTTGGGAAAAAATCGCCGGCCTGCTGCGATCACCGGTAGATACCGTGCCAACGGTGAACTGCGGGCAAATCCGAATCATCTGGTTCACCAAACTCTCCGAATTTCCCCACGACTCCTCTTGTTCACGAACGCCTGGCGACGTTCTGTTTACGGCGTCCGATATTTCCCCAGCCACTGAGCCAGGGAGTCATCGCGCTGGTGCACGAGGAAAGCCTTTCGACGACTCTCGGCCCATCGTGCTTCAATGCGCCCAGAGGTGACGGGGATATGGACCGCAGCGGCGAATTCACCGACCGTCCGCTCAAAGCCGGCCCGGCTGCTAGGCCGGAAAACCGCTCTGCAAGCCGTACTTGCGCAACTTCTCGACCAGCGTTGTGCGTTGCATCCGCAGCAGTCGGGCGGCATGCGCCACCACGCCGCCGGTAGCATCGAGTGCCTGCCTGATGAGGCCAGACTCGATCTCCGCGAGATGATCCTTCAGGTCCAGCCCCTCGACCGGCAGGGTGCCGAGTGAGTCAGCAGGCGAACAGGGAAAGTCACTGCCCGCGAGCAGCGCTGGCTCATCGGTCGCACCCAGCAATCCAACCATCTGCATCTCGGCGTTTGCCACATGGCTGCGGTATTTGGCCGGCAGATCGCTGACCCTCACCTCGGCATGAGGGAACAGGATGGCAAGCCGCTCCACCAGGTTCGACAACTCACGCACGTTGCCTGGCCACGCGTAACCGTGCAGCGTCTGCAACGCCGCCTGGCTGAAACGGACCACGCCGAGTCCCCGCCGCGACAGCCGGTGATTGAACTCGGAAACCAGCACCGGCACATCCTCCAGTCGCTCCCGAAGCGAAGGGAGCTCCAGCGGAAACACGCTGATCCGGTAATACAAATCCTCGCGGAAACGGCCCGCGGCAATGGACTCCTCCAGATTTCGATGAGTTGCCGCAATGATCCGTACGTCGCAACGCTGGGTTCGCGTTCCGCCGACGCGCTCAAACATCCGCTCCTGCAGTACGCGCAGCAGCTTCACCTGCATGGGCAGACTCATGTCACCGATTTCGTCGAGAAACAGCGTACCGCCCTCGGCCATCTCGAATCGGCCCTTGCGTGCACTGATTGCGCCGGTGAATGCGCCCTTTTCGTGCCCGAACAGCTCGCTTTCCAGCAATTCGGCGGGAATCGCACCACAGTTGATCGCCACGAATGGCTTGTCATGACGCGGCGAGTGATCGTGAATGGCGCGAGCGACCATTTCCTTGCCGGTGCCTGATTCACCGAGCACCAGCACACTCGAATCGAACGGTGCCACCTGACGGATCAGTCCGTTCACCCGCGCTATCGGTGCCGAGCGGCCGACGAAACGTACCCGGTTGGGCTGACCGCTGGCCTTGCGTCCATGGATATAGCGCAGAGCTTCCGTCATGTCCGCGTAGCGCAACGGAAAATTGACCGTGGTTGCCCGCCGGCTGAAAGCGGAGGTTGTCGCCGTGAAGCGCTCGACCCAGGCCGAGTCACTGGCGAGAACGATCGCCAGATGGTCCGCTGCAGGACCCAGCAGCTCGAATTGACGCTCGGCCTCCTCCGGGTCGTCGACATTTCCTATGTATACCGCACGCCATCCGTGGGTTGACGCATCGGTTGACGTGCAGGTCGCTCCGCACAGCGGGTTGTAGCCCAGAAAATGGAGCGCCGTGATGACGGTCTCCGCCCGCCCCGCATCGGACTCGATGACCAGGAAATCAAACTTCTGCATAACCCTTCCTAACGTGCAAGATGCCGCTGCTTTCTTGGATCAGATCCGCCATCTCCCTCGGACCCGACGTTCACTTACCAGCAATCACCCCTGGATTTAGCTACGTGAACCAGAGCAAGAATGAGGCCAGTTGCGACCGGCTGGACGCCATCAAATTGACACGCGCCGTATTTCCAGCACAGGTAGCGCGCCCGCCCAGGAACCGCCGATGACATCCCCACGGCGTAAGCGATTGAAGTTGGGATTTTTTTATCCAGGCGATGGGATGAGCGGCGGTACCGGGGCACGCTATTGCAGGATCGGCAGGATATTTCGCACCGCTTTCACAATGTGATCACAATCACACTGGCAGTAATGGGGATCATCAAGGCGTCAATTTGTCAAGTGACGTTTTTCGGCAATTTGACGTCGATGATGGCGAAAAATGAGCCGTTCGATGGCCTCACCCAGGGCTTCATTCGGCAGCGCAAAGACCACAAAGACCCGGCCATCCTCAAGCTTGCGCTCGACCCGCGCCGCCAATTCAAGCGGCAGATTGGGACAGGCATCGAAATGCAGCCTGAGCAGCAGCCCCTTGTCGGGTGGCACCGATGCGGCCGGCAGTACGGCACCGATCGCATTGAAACGCAGGCGTTGGCGCGCCGGCAACGCCCCGGTCGACTCCAGCAACTGGCTCACCATGTAGACCAGTGCCGTGAGCTTCGCCTCCAGGCGCTGTATTTCCGGCAGCAGCGGATTCTCGTCATCGCTATTTTCGACCCGTCGATCCTCGAGCGCTGCGACGCTGGTCAGGACGCTGAGCGCCCTCTCAGCCAGCTCAGCGGCACGAGCTGACGACAACGGCCAGTCAATCGCGACGCAATCGACATGCCAGCGGTCTTCGCAACTCATACGCTCGGAGAATGCCTGCCAGGCAGTTTCTTGCATCGGTATCCGCCCCGTCATCAGGTCAATGCGCCATCGCCGCGCGAACATCGCGAGATGTCGAACGCCGCCGCGACGGCATCGGGTGTCAGCCCAGTCGTTTTACCATAGCCTCCCGTCGGCGCAGAGGATATCTTCGATGTACTGCGCAGAAACGTCACGGCGCGGGCATGGCGGGGTTCAAGGCGCCTGGGATGATTCCAGGTAGGCGTGCAGTGCACGATGAGTGTGGCTATGCCGCCCAATCTCCCGGGCAATCTCGTCACGCGCACGAGCCACCAGCGCCGACAGCTCTTCATGCTGCAATTGCAGCTCCAGCAACGCCTTGTGCGTGGATTCGTCAGCGGGATACTGGCGCCGGGCCAGCGCATCGCATTCGGCTTGCATCGTGGTCACACTCGGCCAGTCGGCGGCCTGCGCCGCTTCCAGCATCAAGCCGGCGAGCTGCACGGCCCGATCCAGATCCGGATGGCGACGCGCTGTCATCATCGTGCCGAAGCTGTCATCCCGGTCGCCGGCATGTAACTGCCGCGGACCGCCTGCCAACCGTCACGGATGGGCGCAAGCAAAGCGACGACTTCATCCAGCGCAGCGTGGTCATCGTTCAACTGCGCGAAAAGCAGGCGATGAGTCATATACTCGTAGAGCGAGTCCAGCCGCTGGCAGAGCGTACGGTCCACTGTGTGATCGAGACTGTTGCGCAGCGCGCCGATGATCGCCACCGTGTTCGCGATACTGCGTCCCTTGGCCGCCACGTTATGGTGGATCAGGTATCCGCGTGCCTTGACGATCTGCTCGATTGCGCCATCCAGCAGAAGGCTCACAAGCTTGTGCGGGTCGGCATCCTCAACCACACCCTGCACACTGTTCTGCTGATAGATCGCGCTGGCATTGCGCATGTATCCGTAAGTCATGTCCGTTCCCGGTCGGTCAAGGTTTCGACGTATTGGTGAGCTGCGCCAGAGAGGTGGTGAGGAAGCTGCTGGTATTGTTCAGACTGGACATCAAGCGGTCCAGATTGGTGTATTCAGTCTGCAACTGCTGCTGGTACACGGCCATGCGCGCGTCGAGTGCGCTCTGCTGGCTGGAAAGCTGGGTCAGGCGGCCGTTGAGACTCTGCTCGCGGGTGGTGAGGATGCCGGTGCTTGCGGTGAATCCGTCGATCACCGAATTGAGGTTGGTGGCATAGCCATTGCTGCCGGCGAACAGGTCCTGGACCGCAGCCGGATTGGCGCTCAACGCGGCGGTCAGCGTGGTGGAGTTCAAGGCGAGCGTGCCATCGGCCTGGCGGATGATGCCCAAGCTGGCCAGGGAGCCGATGCTGTTGCCCGGTACGCCTTTGCTGAGCACGCCGGATATCTGGTTGACCGCCGAGTTCAGCGTGGCATCGCCGAGCAGGGGACCGGCTGCCTGGGTCGTGGGGTTGTAGCTGGACAGCGTTCCGATCGAGCCGACATAGCTGTTGTAGGCCGAGACGAACGCCTGGATCGTACTGACAGTGCTGGCGGTGTCCTGCTTGACGGTCAGTTGCGTACTGCCGAGCGCGGTGAGGTTCAAGGTCACACCGTCGAGCGCACCGCTGACCGAATTACTGGCGCTGTCGACACTGATGCCATTGAGGCTGAGCAAGGCATCCTTGGCTTCGTTGCTGCCCGCCGTGTTGAGCGTGCTGGCCAGGCTGGAGAGCCCCGAACTGCTGCTACTGCTGGCGGTGATGCTGAAGCCGTTGGCAACGCCGGTCTTGTTGGAGCTCAGCAGCAGCTGTGAACCGTTGGTGCCATTGACCACGGTGGCGGTCACGCCGGGGTTGCCCGAGGCGCTGTTGATGGCACTGGCAACATCCGACAATGTCGCGGTCGAAGAGACATTTACGCTGACACTTTGGCTCCCGACCGTGATATCCAGTGTCCCGCTGCCGACAGCCGCAGTGCTGGAATAGGCCCCGCTGGTTCGCTGCTGTGCGGTTGCCAGCTGGGTGACCGACAATGCATAGCTGCCTGCCTTGGCGTTGCTGAGCGTGGTGGTGGTACCGATGCTGGTATCGGCCAGCGTCGCCGTATAGCTGTTGAAGGTACTGGCGCTGGTCAGCGCTGCCACCGAGGCTTGCAGCGCCGTCAGCGCCGTATTCAACGACGAAAGTCCGCCAAGCAGGCTGTTGGTCTGGTTGGTGGCATTGCTGATCCGGGTCTGTGGCCCGGCCTTCTGGGCGCCAACCAGCGCGGCGACGATGGACTTTACATCCAGGCCAGAACCGATACCCGCCGAACTGAGAATCGACTGGCCCGGACTGGAAGTGGCGCTGGTGATGGTCATGACGATACCCGTGAAGTATTCGGCGTCGGTGGAAAACACTCCCGATCATACGACCCGGGAGGGACGAGGCGCCGGCAAAAACCTCGTCAGACACAAGGGCTTTGCGGGCGGCTCCGGTGGGGCTGGCGGCGGCCTGTGTCATCCCGTCCGCCAACCGTTTCCATGATGTAGCAGGTGCTGCCACGCCAAACGCTTCGCGCGGCAGCACCGTGTTGCGGTTATTGCAGCAGCTTCAGCACCTGCTGCGGCTGGGCATTGGCCTGCGCCAACACCGAGATACCGGCCTGCTGCAGGATATTCGCCTTGCTCAGGTTGGCCGTTTCGGCAGCAAAGTTCGCGTCGCGAATGGTGCTCTGCGAAGCGGACAGGCTGTTCTGTTCGGCGCTCAGCGTGGCGATCGTCGACTGGAAGCGGTTCTGGATCGCACCCAGGGTGCTGTTCAGATCACTGACCGTACTCAACGCCACGTCGATACGCGAGACCAGCGCGTTGGCAGCATCTACCGTGGACACGCTGCCACCTTGCAGGCTGCCGGCGACCGCTGCGGTGGTGCCAGCGGTATAGCTGCCGCCATTGCCGTTCGTCGCCGAGCCCGAGACGATCACCTGGCCGCCGGCATCGGCGATGTTGAGGCCCTTGGTGACATCGCTGGAGTAGAAATTGAGACCGGTACCGGCTGCGTTCACCGCTGCCGAGACACCCGAGATATTGGCCGCGTTGACCGCATCGGACAGCCCCTGCAGGTTGGTCACGCCGGAAAGGTTGACCGCGGTGCCGTTGACCACCAGACCTTCGCTGCCCAGATTGTTGTTGGCACCGGCTACCGACGTCGGCGTAGCGCCGACGAAGCTGCTGGCACCTGTGCCGGCGATCACCGGGGCGGTCGACGCAGTGCCGGTCGCGTTGTTGGTGATCGTAAATACACCCGTTGCATTGCTGACCGTATAGGCACCCGGCGCCGCGGTGTTCAGCTGGTTCTGGACATCGGTCTGCAGCAGCGCAGCGGTGGTGTCGCCAGCGACCGTGGAGACAGAGTGGCCGTCGACAGTGAAGGTGTAGGCCGTAGACAGGGTTGCTGCCACCGAACCCGTGACGGAACCCGAAGTGGGTGTGAATGCAGCGGCAGGAACCACGCCGCCCGAGACTTCAGCGACCTTACCAAGCTGGCTGGTCCGCACACCCTGGCTGACGTCGACGCTGATGGTCTGGCCGACATTCGCGCCGACCTGGAAGCTCAGCGTGCCGAGCGAGCCGTCCAGCACTTTCTGGCCGTTGAAGTCGGTCTGGTTGGCGATACGGGTGACTTCCGCCAGTCGCTGCTGTACCTCGGTATTGATCGAGGCGCGGTCGCTGGCGCTGTAGTTGCCGTTGGCCGCCTGGACACCCAGATCGCGGATGGCCTGCAGGTTGGCGGTGACCTGATCCAGCGCCGACTGCGTGGTCTGCGCGAGGTTGATCGCGTCGCTGGCGTTGGAGCTGGCCTGGCCGAGGCCACCGATCTGGGTGGTGAAACGTGTCGAGATCGCGTAGCCGGCCGCATTGTCGGTGGCGCTGTTGATCTTCAGGCCCGAGGACAGGCGCTCGGTGGCCTGGGCCAGCGCGCTCTGCGACTTGTTCAGGTTGTTCTGCGCAACCAGCGAATTGATGTTGGTGTAGATGGTAAGTGCCATGGAAGTCTCCTGTGAAAACCTGATGCCGGATTGTTGGGTGATTCTTCATCCCGGCGGTAAGGTTCCATCGTTGGGATGCCATCCGCCTCAGAAAGGTTTTCGGCGCTGACCGTAAATACTTGAGTGGTCGCTGCTGGATAATTTTTGCCATTCGTGTCAGTGCTGTGGCACGGATCCAAAAATTGGGTTTGAAACGCCCAAAATCCGGTGATCGGCGATCGCCACCATGTTTCCGCCACCGTGACCCTTGTGTCCCGGCAGTCCCGGCAGTCCCGGCTGTTCACGACCATGCCATCAGGGGCATATAGCTGTATCGATCATTTGATGTAGTTGAAAAGCGTCATTGCATTGATCTTGGCGAACGTCTGTTGCGAAGCCTGCAAGGCCGCCGATTGCGATGACAAATTTCCAATGGCCGTATAGACGTCCACATTCTGAACATTGGAAAGCGTTTGCTGATAAGTAATCTTCAGATCCTGGTAGACGGTCTGCTGCTGATTGAGCGTGCTCAGGCGGCCACCAACCGATACTTCGGCACCGGTCACGCTGGACTTGGCCTGATCCAGCGACTCGATCTGCCGACTCAGAGTGTTGGCCAGCTGCGTGTTGCTGCCATTGCCCTGCAGCGCCGCGATCATGTTGTTGAGCGTCGTGAACACGTCCTGCCTGCCACCGGACTGGAGCTTGACCGTGTCGCCGCTGGCCGGCGTGCCAGTCATCGCGACCGTCAGACCGTTAAAGCTGATGCTGCCACCATCCTGATAGGTGCCGCTCACCGGGGTACCGCTGCTGTCGAGCACGGGGTTGCCGCTGGCATCGGCAGCGGTCCAGTTGCCGCCGGCTGCGAAGGTGATGGTGTAAGCACCCCCGCTGGCGGCATTTCCCGCACGCCATGTGGCCGGATCGGTGACACCGTTGGCGCCCACCACCAGCGTGCCGGTGTTGGCGTTGCCGGCGCTGGCGGCGAAACTGCCGTTGCCGGCCGGAATGTTCATGAACAGATGGCTGCCGGCGTCACTGGTCGGCACCTTAAGACCAGGACCGATCGAGGCCTGCTGGACCGTGTCGGTGCCCACATAGCCGACGGCGCCGGCAGCATCCTTCACGAACGGGGCAGTGGTGGTGCTGGTACCGGCAAACAAGGCGGCGCCGCTGCTGTCGCTGGCATTGGCCAGTTGCACCAGTTGATCGCGCATTTGGCCCAGCTGGGTCGCCATCCCGGCGCGGTCGCTGTTGGAGAGCGAACCATTGATACCCTGGATCGCCATCGAGCGCGCGCTGTCATAAAGGTTGCCGACCGAACTCAGTACGGTTTGTTCGGTGGAAAGACGGTTGCTCGCGCTGTTGATATTGCCCGTAAACTGGTCGTTGGCCGCGATGACGTGGTTGAGACTCAACACCTGCCCGGCGCCGGCCGGATCGTCAGACGCGACATTGATGCGCTTGCCGGTGCTCACCTGGTTCTGGGTGCTGGCCAGGGCACTTTGCTGGTTCAGCATGGTACTGACCGACTGCTGGTACAGCCATTGGGTGGAAAGACGCATGTCAATTACCTCTGGACAGCTGTCAACAGGCTGGAAAAAATGGTTTGCGAGGCGGCGATGATCTGCGCCGAGGCCTGGTACGCCTGCTGGAACCTGACCAGGTTGCCCGCCTCCTGATCGAGATTCACCCCAGAGACTGTCTGCTGGGCGGACACGGCCTGATTGTTGAGGCTGGTCCGGGTGGTCAGGTTGCTCGCTGCCTGGCTGCCGGCGTTGCCGATCTGGGTGGTGAGATTGGCAAAGGACGAAAGCACCGAAGTGCCGCCCCCATTGAGCACGCCGAAATTGGCCATGCCAGCCATCACCAGTGCATTGCTGTTGTCGTTCAATCCTGCGGTGTTGGCCGCCACCTTGAAGCTGTCGCCCGCAGCGGGCGTACCCGAGACCGACAGACTCCAGCCATTGGCGCTGATTGGCTGACCGGCACTGTAGGCACCGCTGGTAAGTATCGTACCGCTGCTGTCGGTAACCTGGTAGGCATTGGCTGTGGTGAAGCTGATGGTGGCATTGCTGAGCAGTTGCGGATTGTTCGGGTCGACCACGGTGACAGGCGAAACCGTGCCATTGCCGGTGTTGCCAGCAGCGGCATTGACTGTCAAAGCCGCGGCGGCGGCGACGCCGGCCGGGTTGGTCAAACTGACTGACAACCCGGTCGCAGCATTGCGCGTGGGCTGGATCTGGTAGCTGTCGCCAGCCTGTGCCGTACCGCTGATACTGAAGGTGAGGCCATCCGCCGAAAGCGTACCGTTGGCGTTGGTCGTCAACGGCACACTCTGTCCGGCGACAGTCTGCAAGTTCCACTGGGTGCCGTCATAGCCCAGCTTGTAGTCCGATGCCGTCAGTTTCGACACATCCGTGATGCTGGCGGCCACTGCGGCATTACCCTGGTTGCCGCTGGATGGAAGCACCCCCGGCGGCGACAGGTTGAAGATCGGCGCGCCTTGCTTGCCGTTGAGATCCAGCCCCTGCGCCTGCTGGTTGTTGACGCTGGTGGCAAGTGCCACCGCTGCCTGGCCCAGCTGGTTTTGCGCCGGGTCAAGCACCTGGGTGCGGTAGTCCAGCAGCGCCCCCAGCGAGCCACCGCTGAGACGCGACGAAATGTTGTTGCCGGAAGCATCGAACACATCCTGGCGACCTGGATCGTAGGCGTTGCCGCCGGTGGCCAGCGGGTACGCGTTGTTGCCGCTCACCAGCGCCTGACCGTTGGATGAGTAGACGCTCACCGTACCGTCACTCTGGTTGATCGCGTTCACCCCGAGGTAACCGGAGAGGGTCTGCACCAGGGCATCACGCTGATCGAGCAATGCATTGGGCTTGCCGGTGCCGCTGACCTGGCTGATTTGCTGGTTGAGGTCGGCGATATTGCTGATCGTGCTGTTGATGCCCGATACCGTGCTGGTGACCTGGCTGTTGATCTGGCCACGCTGCGAATCCAGCTGCCGACCAAGAGTATTGAAAACGGTTGCCAGTGAGTTCGCACTACCCAGAAATGCCTGGCGCGCGGAAGTGCTGTTCGGTGCATTGGCCACGGTGCCAAAGCCGCCATAAAAGCTGTCGAGCGAGCCCTGCAGGTCGCCACTGGAGCTGAGCGCACTGTTCAGCGTGCTGGCCAGGTCATTGAAGGTACTGGCATGCTGCAGGCTGGCGTTGCTGTTCCATACCGCGTGGGTCAGGAAATCGCTGTAGGCACGCTGCACCGCCACCACATTGACCCCGCTACCGATGGTGTACCGGCCGTTGCCCTGGCTGACCTGCTCGGTCTGTTGCACCACCTGCCGGCTGTAGCCGGGCGTGTTGGTGTTGCTGATGTTGTTGCCCACGGTATTGAGTGCCACCTGCGCAGCACTGAGCCCCGAAATTCCGATGCCGAGCATGTCAGCCATGAATCACTCCTGTGCCTTCATTCCACAGATGTCGGCAAATTGACGGCGTTCTTGAGGGCAGCCAGCGCCTTGCGCATCACCGGACTGTTGGCCACGGCGGCCACTTTCGTGGCGTAATTCGGGTCGGTGGCATAACCGCCCTCGACCAGTCCACGGGCGAACCCGAGTACATCGTCACCCTTGCCCAGGGCGCCTGCATAACGGGGATTGCTGCCTACCAGCTCGGCGTAGTTCGCGAACGATGCGGCCGGCGACGGGTAGGCGCGAAACTGCGCCTGTCGCCTCACCGGCACGCCACCCTCGAACTCCAGCGTCGGTACATTGACGCGCGTGCCAGCCCAGCTGGAACCGGCCTTGATGCCAAACAGGTTGTTGCTGCTGCTGCCATCGGGATGAGCGGGCATGTGTCTGCCCCAGTGGGTTTCCAACGCCGCCTGGGCCAGCACCGCACGCATCGACACCCCCAGCTTGCGGGCCACCTGATAGGCATACGGCGCGAAGGTGGCGACGAACGCCTGCGGATCGCCCGGCAGCAGTTTGGATACCACCTTGCCAGCGGAGCTGGCCACAGCCACCACCGAATCCAGCCGCTTCTTCCAATCATCGACCTGGCCCGGGGCTGGGGCATCGTTGGCAGCGCCGACGACGGCGTGGCCGGAAGGCTGAGCGGCGCCGGAGTGCTTGCCGCCAAGCTGGCGCACCAGCATCTCGGCAATACCCAGCCCGCGGCCTTGCTGGGACAGGCTGACTGACAGCTGCTGGTCGAACAGACCCTGCCAGGCTTTGCCGCCCTGACTGTCGAACAGCGGATTGCCATAGCTCGCGGCGCGCATCGACTTGAGCATCATTTCCGTGAAGATCGACTCGAATTGCTTGGCCACGACCGGCAACGCGGCCTTGCTGTCGGTTTGCGCCTTTTGACGCAGCGCGGCGAACCCGGACAAGTCGGTCCAGGTGTTGACGCTTTGAGCTGCGAAGTCGACGCCGGAAGCCATCAAATCACCACCAGTTGCGCATGCAGTGCACCGGCCTGCTTCAACGCTTGCAGGATCGATATCAGATCGCTCGGCGAGGCACCCACCTGGTTTACCGCACGCACGATCGTGTCCAGGCTTACCCCGGGACCGAACTTGAACATATGCGCGCCGTTTTCGCTGATCTGCACGTTGCTGCTGGGAACCACTGCCGTCTGACCCTTGCTGAATGGCGCCGGCTGGCTGACCAGCGGCTGCTCGCTGATCGTCACCTGGATCGAGCCATGCGCTACCGCGGCGGCGCTGACACGGACATCTGAACCGATCACCACCGTTCCCGTGCGCGAATTGACCACCACCCGCGCCGGCGCTGTACCGGGTGTCACTTCCAGACCCTGGATCGCCCCCAGCCAGGCGACCTCCTGCGAGGGATCGGCCGGCGCGCGCACCTCGACCGAACCACCGTCCACCGCCTGTGCGGTACCGGCGCCATAGGCCTTGTTCACCGCATTGGCGATGCGGGCGGCGGTGGTGAAGTCGGGTGTGTTCAGATTCAACATCAGATTGCCGCCCTTGCCGAATGACGAGGCGACGGTGCGCTCGACCGTGGCGCCATTGGGAATGCGACCGCTGGAGGTGATATTGACCTGCACGCTGGAGCCGCTCTTGCCCCGGGCGCTGGCGCCACCCACCACCACGCTGCCCTGGGCGATCGCGTAGACGTTGCCATCGGCACCACGCAAGGGTGACATCAGCAGCTCACCGCCGCGCAGACTCTTGGCATTGCCTATGGAGGACACGGTAACGTCGATGGTCTGCCCGGGCTTGGTGAACGGCGGCAGGCTGGCGGTAATGACCACCGCCGCCGCATTCTTCAGCTGCGGGCGCGCATTGGCCGGCACAGTGATGCCAAACTGCTGCAACATGTTTTCCAGACTCTGCGTGGTGAACGGCGCCTGCGTGGTCTGGTCGCCGCTCCCGTCCAGACCGACCACCAGGCCGTAACCGATGAGCTGATTGCTGCGTACCCCTGCCACCTGCGTCAGGTCCTGGATGCGGTCGGCATATGCCGTCTGCGGCACCATCAGCAACGCGGCCATGCACAGCAACAGCATCGACGCGATGACACGCCCACGCCGCAGCAAGATTGAAATGACGGCACTATCGAGCGCTGCCGGCGCGCGTTTTCCCGAGTGGCCGCCACGCACTACTTGGGCCAGATGGCTGTCCGCCGTGGCCGAAGCCGCTTTCGTCGGCACATCCGCGGCAGCGCGGCACGGACGAGCCCTGCGTGGCGTGTTCATCAGAAGGGCATCCACTTGGAATTGAAGAAGCGGGCCAGCCAACCCTGGGTATTGGCGTCGGCCAGCGAGCCGCGGCCGGTATAGGCAATGTTGGCATTAGCCACGCGGGTGGAGCTGATCGTGTTGTTGGGGGTGATGTCCTGCGGACGCACGATGCCGGAAATGCGCACCAGTTCCTGGCCCTGGTTGATGGTCAGCCATTTTTCGCCGCGAACGACGAGATTGCCGTTGGACAACCGTCGCGCCACGGTGACCGTGATCTGGCCGGAAAGCTGGTTGCTCTGGGTGCTGGAGCCGCTGCCGTCGAAGGCATTCTTGCCGCTCAAGGAGGTACTGAGCCCCCGCCCACGCAGCGTGACCGGCTGACCCAGGATCGTCGGTGCGGACAACGCCACGCTGTCGTTCTTGCTGGTGCTGGTGGTCGCCTTCTTGCTGGCCTGAGTGCTTTCCTGCAGCACCACGGTAAGAATGTCGCCCACACGATGCGCACGCGGGTCGGTGAACAGCTCCATGCTCTGCGCATCGTGATAGATCGCGCCATCGGCAGGCGCCGGCTGTACCGGCTGGACCGGTGCGGTCGCCGCCCATTGCGAATCATCGCGTACCATGCGCGGCGCGCAGCCTGCCAGCAGCAGCAGGCCGATGGCAGCGAATGAATGCAGGATGGATTTTCCGGAGGCCATGGGTGCGCTCACATGTTGGTCGTGAGGTTCTGCAGCATCTGCGATGTGCTGCTGATCGCCTTGGAGTTCATTTCGTAGGTGCGCTGGGTCTCGATCATGTTCACCATCTGCTCCACCACGTTGACATTGGAGCTTTCCAGCGAACCCTGGAGCAGCGTGCCCATGCCGCTCAGGCCCGGCTGACCGCTTTGCGGAGAACCACTGGAGGCCGTCTCCACGTAGAGGTTGTTGCCCTGTGGCTGCAGCCCGGAAGGGTTGATGAAATCGGCCAGCTGCAACGTCCCTATCTGCTGGGCGGCAGCCTGGCCCGGCACGGTGGCACTGACCGTGCCGTCACTGCCGATGGTAATGCTCTGCACGTTGCTCGGTAGCGTAATGGCCGGTGAGATCGCAAAGCCGTCGGCGGTAACCAGCTGACCATTGGCGTCGGTATGCAGCGAACCGTCGCGGGTGTAGGCAATGCTTCCGTCAGGCATGCTGACCTGCAGGAACCCGCGGCCCTGGATCGCCACGTCCAGCGAATTGCCGGTCTGCGAGATATTTCCCTGGGTGAACAGTTTTTCGGTACCGACCACGCGCACACCGGTGCCCAACATCAGGCCTGATGGCGACAGGGTCTGCTCGGTGGTCTGACCACCCGGCTGCCCCTTGTTCTGGTAGACCAGATCTTGAAATGACGCACGCGAACTCTTGAAACCGGTGGTATTGGCGTTGGCCAGGTTGTTGGCGATCACATCCATGCGCGTCTGTTGCGCATCGAGACCGGTCTTGGCGATCCATAGTGCGGAAAGCATGAGTCACTCCTGCTGGTTGGCGCAGCCGTTCATCAGTTCGACTGCAGTAGCTTGTTGGCGGAATCGGCATCGTTCTCCGCGGTCTTGATCGATTTGAGCTGCATGTCGAACTGCCGGGACAGCGCGATCATCCTTACCAGTTCCGCCGACGGGTTGACGTTGCTGCTTTCCAGCGCCCCGGAAATGACATGCACCGCATCGTCAACCGGCGCCGTGCCGCCATCGGCCATGTGCATCAGGCTGTCCGTCCCCTGGACCAGTTGGGCCGGGTCGGGATCGACCAGTTTGATCCGGCCGATCGCGGTCACGGTGTTCGGTCCGGAACCCGCCGGTACGGTGGAAATCGTGCCGTCCTCGCCGATGCGAATCTTCGTGCTGTCGGGCACGCTGATAGGACCGGAGGCGCCCATCACCGGATTGCCCGCCGCATCGGTCAACTGTCCGCTGGATGTCAGCTTGAGATTGCCGGCGCGGGTATACGCCTCCGAACCGTCAGGTGCCTGCACCGCGATCCAGCCAGGGCCACTGACCGCCACATCCAGCGAGCGACCGGTACTTACCGAGGCGCCCTGTGACATGTCCTGCCCCTTGCCCTGCGCCACCACGTTGATTCGGGTGGCCAGGCCAGTGCCGAGTACCGGCAGGCTCTGGAACGCCGTAAGTTCGCTCTTGAAGCCCACCGTACTGGCATTGGCGAGGTTGTTGCTGACCGCGTCCTGCGCACGCAGGATCTGCGTCGCGCCGGTCATCGCCACATAGAGAGAATGGTCCATCGCTGCCGATTACCTGGAGACTGCGGCGAACAACGAAGAAGCCAACGTATTGTCCGTACCCAGCACCTGGGCGTTGGCCTGATAATTGCGCTGCGCCTTGATCATGTCGACGAGTTGCGCCGTGGTATCGGAGGTATTGGAACTTTCCAGCGCGCCGGACTGGACACTTCCGAACTGGCCACCCCCGGCCGAGCCCATCACGGCCGATCCCGAATTGCCGCTTGCCGTCCAGTTGTTGTTGCCGAGCTGGTTCAGCCCTTGCAGGTTGGCGAAATTCGCCAGTGCGATCTGGCCGACCTGGCTACTCTGGTTGTTCGAGTAATGTGCGGTCACCACCCCCTTGCTGTCGATATCGATCGACGAGAACGTTCCCGCTGCAAACCCGTTCTGGGTGATTGCGCCGGCGGAGTAACTGGTACCGAACTGGGTGGTGTTGTTCACGTTGACGGTGAGCGAAAGCGGATTGGAACCGTTACCCAGCGGAACCGGATTGAATACCAGATTGCCGCCGGCGGGCGAGGTCAGCTTGCCGGTGGTGTTGAAACTCATCGACTGGGTACCGGCGCTGGCGCCATCGACGTACAAGCTGGCATTCCACGCGTTGGTAGCCGTCTTGACGTAGTACACCGTGCCCTGGTGCGTGCCACCCAGCGAATCGTAGACAGTGACCGGTGTGGCCGCGTTGTAGCTGGTCGCATCGGTGGGGCTGAAGGCGTTGACCGGCACGCTCGCTCCGGCCGGGAGGTTCGAGGTCATGGTGACCAGGCTGGTCGGGGTGGCCTGGCTCTGCGCCGTCACCAACTGCAGGGGAGACAAGGTACTGGTGTCGAAACCGCCAATCCCATTGGGGGGATAGACCTGCAACTTGGCCCCACTCGGCGTGACCACGAAGTTGCTGGCATCGGTCTGGAAGTTGCCGGCACGCGTGTAGCTGACGCCCTTGCCGTCACCGAGGGTAAACATGCCATTGCCGCTGATCGCGAGATCGAGGCTGCTGTTGGTAGTCTGGATATCACCCTGGGCGAACTGCTGGGCGACATCGACCAGGCGTGTACCGCTGCCGGTCGCGGTGGAGTTGAGGTTGATCCCGGTCACCGCATAGATCTCGGCGAATTCCGCCCGCGACCCCTTGAAGCCGGTGGTGTTGGCATTGGAAATGTTGTTGGAAATGACGTTCAGATCGGACTGGGCCGCATTGATCCCGCTGAGTGCCGTGTTCAAAGCCATGATGTGTTCCTCGAATCAGGAGTGGGTGTTGCGTTCGTCAGAGAATCTGCGCCACCTGGCTGAGCGGAACGCCGCCCACACCCGACACCTGCAGATAGGTGCCTACCTTGCTGCCGCCGTAGCCGGCGGCTGTCACCGTGCCGGCCACGTAACTACTGAGGACACTGCCGTTGCTGCTCGCGGCAATGCTGTAGGTGCCGTTGGCGACCTTGTTGCCGTTGTTGTCGGTGCCGTCCCAGGTGAACGGGGCCATACTGCCGCTCTGGCTCCCGACGCTGATGCTGCGCACCGTGTTTCCCTGCGCATCCAGAATGTTTACCTCGGCGTTGCTTGCGCTGCCGACATTGATTGCACCGGTAACGCTGCTGCCGCTGTAATCGATGGCCGAGGCCGGTACCAACACCTGGCGATTGATCAGGTTGGTCGAGCCGAGCACCTGTGAGGTCTGCAACGAGCTGCCCAGGTTGCTGCTCAGTCCATCGACCGACGTGAGCAGATTCTGGGTAGCCGACAGCTGGCTGAACTGAGCCATCTGCGAAATGAACTGCGAGTTGTCCATCGGCTTGGTCGGATCCTGCGCCTGCAACTGGGTGGTCATCAGCTTGAGGAAGTCGGCCTGGGTCATGCCGCCCCCCATCGCGGCCGTGCTGGCCGCGGTGCTGACCGCAGGGGCAATGGCGGCGGCATTGGCGGTATTGATGGTTGTCATCGTTCGCTCCGTTCGGTCACTTGCCGAGATCGAGGGTTTTCACCAGCAACTGCTTGGTGGTGTTCATCACCTCGACGTTGCTCTGGTAGGAGCGCGAGGCGGAAATCATGTTGACCAGTTCGTCGACCGGATTGACGTTGCTGTCGTAGACGTAGCCGTTGGCGTCGGCCAGCGGGTTATTGGGCGCGTAGTGGCTGGGTATGGGAGCCTGACTCTCGCTCAGTCCCATCACCCTGACCCCTGTCGCACCCGAATTCTGCTGCCCGGAAACGCTCTGCTGCACGGCGGCAAACAGCGGTTCACGAGCGCGATACGCGCCCTGAGCGGAGCTGGCCACACTGTTGGCATTGGCCAGATTGCTGGCGACCGTGTTGAGACGGAGGGATTGGGCCGCCATGCCGGAGCCGGCGATATCGAAAACCTTGAAGAGCGACATGCCTCACCTCACCCGGTAATCGCGGTACGCAGCATGTGGATCTGCGCGGTAATGAAAGCCAGGCTGGCCTGGTAGTGCACGCCATTGGCGGCAAATGCGGCCTGTTCGACCTGTGCATCGACGGTATTGCCGTCCATGCTTGGCTGGACAGGGACGCGATAGGCGAGCGGTGCCGCCGCCGGTGCCGTCGTGTCGCCGATCTGACTCGGCGCGTCGGTCTGCAGGGCAAGATTGCCCGAGCCGTCATTCGCCGACGCCAGCGCCTTGCGAAAATTAACATCGCGAGCGAGGTATCCCGGCGTATCGACATTCGCCAGATTGTTTGCCAACACCTGGGTACGGCGCTGCCAAAGCTCCAGCGCCTGGGTATGTATGCCAAACAGGTTGTCAGGAATCAGGCTCATCGCGTCGCTCCACACGGTTGGAATCCGCATGGGGCTTGAGGCAAATTGCATGCCATGACGCGCAAAGCCGCGTCGGAGCTGGGCTGACGCTATGGCCAGCTGACCCGGCGCACGCTCTGTCAGCGACCACGACGGATTTCTGGCGCTGCGTCCGACGGCACTCGATGGTTACGTTCTTTCGACGTCCGCCGCAGACTCCGGCAGCAGGTCCATCACAGCCCTGGCCAGCAGATCGGGCTGGAATTTCGCCACGAAACTGTCTGCATTGACCTCTTTCACCATCTCTTCGTTGAAGATCCCGCTGATTGAACTATGCAGCAACACCTTCAATGACCTCAGTGCGGGTGTTTCGCGTACGGCCCGGGTCAGTGCATAACCATCCATGCGCGGCATCTCGATATCCGATACCAACAGACTGACGCGCTCCGCCTCCGGTGCGTCCGCCAGCTCCAGCAAGCGATCGAGTGCTTCGCGACCATCCTGGACCACCACGCACTCGACTCCGATCTGCTGGAGTACCTTCACGATGCGTCGCCGCGCAATCAGCGAGTCATCTGCCACCAGCGCACGACGCAAACCCGTTGTGCGGTCACCCGCATCACGTACCAGCCGCGTCGAAAGCTCGTCGGGCGCGGCATCGATCTGGGCCAGCACATGCTCCACATCGACGATGGCAACAAGCGCGCCGTCAACCCGCGTCACGGCGTTGACCCGGGGCCCGAAGCCCAGCGCAGCGGCCGGCGCCACCAGCGACTCACCACTGCAGTGAACGATGCGCTGCGGCTCTGCCACCAGAAAACCCTGGACCGAACGGCTGAACTCCGTGACGATCATGTGCGCAGACTCCACTTGGCGCAGCGGCGCATAGCCGAGTGCGGCGCCAAGATCGATCACCGGAATGGTTTGCCCCCGGTAGTCGCCGGTTCCAGCCAGAAGTTCGTGTGCGCCCGGCATCCGCTCCAGCGGAGTTCGCCGGAGCACCTCCCGGACCTTGAACACGTTGATACCGAAAAGTTGATTGTCACCGAGGCGAAACAGCAGCATGGCCACGCGATTGTGCCCTGCCAGCCTGGTGTGCCATTCAACTTTTTCCAGCAACGCGCTGCCCATCGGGATTCCTTCGAAATGCGACACCTCACGTAGAGGTCCTGTGCACAGCGTATCGGCAGACCCCGCGCACGCTTGAGTGGCCGCGGCCATGGCGAACGCAGCGCCGGCAGTGGCATGCGAATTGCTTGCTCAAGTTTTCGTGGATACTGACGATCCACTGGTTCAGCAACCCCGTACCATCGAAGGTGACGTCCGTCCCATGAGCTTGATCTGGAATCAGCATCTGACTGCCCTCGTGCAGACTGCCGTCGACGGTGACGACGCAGGTGTGGCCGCGCTTCGACGCAAATACCCGCGTGCCGCCAGCACCATCGCCCCATTGCTCAACCGTGTGGCCAGCCGGCCACCCAACGCCGTGGCCCTGCAAACCCTGGAGCAGCAAAGCCTGGTCCTGGGTACCGCAGAAAAGCTGATGCGAGAACAAACCGCACTGCAGCAAGCGGCCACCGACAGTCGGGGAAACGTCGATCATTTGACGGATGGCAGCGCCGGGATCTCGACGTTGCTGGAACAACTCGCCACCAGCCTGACCCGGGCTGCCTGCGCGGAAAGCGCTGGCGAGGGCCGGATCGGCGAGCTGGATGGTCAGCTGCGCCTGCTGCGGAACGCGATGGCGGCGATGAATCGCAACCAGAGCAAGCTCGCCGAACAAGTCGCCCAGATCCGCAAGCTCACGGGGGTGGTACAGGAAATCGCCCACCAGACCAATCTGGTAGCCCTGAATGCCGCGATCGAAGCGGCGCGGGCCGGCGAAGCGGGACGAGGCTTTGCCGTGGTCGCCGATGAAGTCAAACAGCTGGCCGAGAAAACCGCTTTGAGTACGGCCGAGATCGAAGCCGTCACCGGTTCAATCGGAGACTTTTCGCGACAGCTGGATGGCGACGTGCAACATGGACTGCGCCAGTTGGAACGTTCGCAGGCCGGCCTCGATCAGGCTGGAACCGCGCTGCGCGAGGGCAGTGAAGCGTTGAGCGCGGCAACTGGACAAATCGGCCACCTGCGACAACAACATGATCAGCAGCGTATCCGCGCCTCTGGATCTCAGGCCCTGCTGGGTACATTGCAACGCCGCAGCACGGAGGCACGCCGTCAGGCGGAGGCAGTCAGTCGGGCTGCGCTGCTGGCACACCGCCTCGGCCTGGACTGGCTGGAAAGCGAGAGCGGTCGCGATCCGGCAAGTCTCAGCCTCACCCTGCGCGAGGCTGCCTCAAGCCTGCGACAGGCCATGGAGCTGGCTCTGCTGGAGCCGACCGCACTGGATCGGCGCTGGTTCGACACGCATGTACTCAATCGTGTCATCAGCCGGTTGGTTGCACTTTATCCGCAGCACGCGGCCGGTATCGCCTTGGTCGAATCCGGCAAACAGCTGTGCGAACAAAGCCGCAGCTTCGTCGACTTGCTGAGCGAAGGCCGACTCGAGGGCGCGGGGCAGGTTTCACAACAGATGGAATCGCGGCGCGAGGATCTACTCAAACAACTCGGCACCCTGCTGGCGGATGCATGAAAAAGCCTTCCGTACGACATACTGGGTGGTCTCAAACCTGGCTGGTCGGCGGCTGTCTGCTTGCCGCCTGCATTGTCGTCACTCCGGCGGCAGCAACCCAGGCTCTTTCCGAGGTACGCAGCGCCGCGGTAAAAGCGTTGCGCCAGCATTTCACGTTGCCCGGCAGCCGGGTCGAGATCAAATCGTCACCGCTCGACAAACGCCTGCGGCTGACCGCCTGCCCCGTTCCCTTGCATGCCAGCGTGGCTGCATACGCCGCGGCCGCCTCCCGGATGACCGTCCAGGTTCGCTGCCCGCAGGCCGGCGGATGGTCGGTTCGGGTACCACTGCAACTGCAGCTGTTCCGCAAGGTGCTGGTTACCAATCGACCGCTGCTGCGCGGCGACGGTGTGCGCAAAACCGACCTGCACGCCGAAGATCGCGATGTCACCCGGCTCGGCTATGGCTACGTCACCAGCCTGGAGCAAGCCAACGGTCGGACGCTGGCCCGCTCACTGCCCGCCGGCAGTGTCCTGACCCCTGCGGCGCTGGGTGGACGACGCATGATTCGCGCCGGCGACCAGGTTCAGCTGATTGCCAGAATGAACGGCATCGAGGTGCGTGCAACGGGCACGGCGCTTGGCAGTGGCGACAACGGCGCGCGACTGCGCGTCCGCAACGACAGCTCAGGCAGGATTGTCGACGCGATGGTCAGCGCCCCCGGCGTTGTACTCGCGCTGCCCTGAACCGATCCGGCAGACCGCCCATCTCCGGTCTGTTGCCAGGCATTAAAGTTCCCTCGGTCGCTGCCGATATCCTGGATACAGGGCCAACCTACAAGCGAGTATCGGACCCATGAATACCACGATCATCAACAATGGCTTGCCGAAATTCACCCAGGCTACCGGCGGTTCGGGCAATGCTTCGTCGGCCGCCGCAACGCCGTCCACCACTGGCTCAGCGGGCGATGCGTCAAAAGCTGACGATCAGGTCAAGTTGACTGATTCCGCTCGCGCGATGCAAAAGGCCGCGCGTCAAGACAGCGCTGCGGCGATCGATTCGCAGCGCGTGGACCAGGTGCGCCAGGCGCTGGCCAGCGGCAACTATCAGATCAATCCCGGAAAAATCGCCAATCGCATGCTGGCACTCGAACAACAAATGGGGGGTGCGGGCAAAGCATGAGTCAGTCGCTCCGCCAGGAACTCCACAGCGCACTGACCGCCGTAGTGGCGGAGATGCAGCAATGTGTCGGGCAATTGCTGCAGGCACTGGAATCCGAGCGCATGGCGCTGGATGGCAATGATACCGAGGCGCTGAATCACGCCGGCTCACAAAAGCAGCAAGTCCTGCTGCGATTGGAGCGGCTCGATACGGAACGACTTCAGTTCCAGAAAGAACTGGATACCCCCAGCACCACTCTGGAATCAGCCTGGTCAGCGGTGATGCAATCGCTGCACCGCTGCCAACAACTGAATCTTCGCAACGGCACGGTCGTCAACCAGCGGCTTCTGCAGGTGCGCAACGCGCTTGCCGTTCTCACCGGTCACAGTGGCGAAAGCAAGTTGTATGGTCGCACCGGTGAGCTGCGCGCCAACGCGCGTTCCCAGGTACTGGCCGAAGCATGACGTACAGGACGTGGCGGGAAAAATTTCACGCGGCAAACGCGCGCCATACCAAACACGTCCCGGCATAACCCCACATCTATTGCGATTAACCGCCATGAGCAACCGCCAAGCCGCCGCCTCATCCGACTCGAACGTACCGGCCACGTCGCCACCGCTACCGGTGCTGCGAGTGCCGATGCTCGACCGCGAACGGCAGCTTTTCGCCTACGAAATCACCTTCCATCGCGAACCAGGCGACGAACAAAACCTGCTGCAGGGGGTACTTTCGACGATTACCGACGGAGCACTCACACGTCTGGTGCGTGGCAACCGCACCTTCCTCAATCTGCCCGCTGAATTGCTGCCGGAAGACTCCGACATCCTGTTGCACCAGCCGCGCCTTGGCCTGCTGTTGCAGCCGCACGTTGCAGACGATCCGCAACTGATGAAACGACTGCAGCTGATGTCCCAGCGCGGCTGCCAATTCGTGCTCGACCTGGCTGATCTTGACCACAATGGCAGTCTGTCTCTGGAGACCCTCCTGCAGACCGTGCAATTCGTCCGGCTGGACGCCAGCGGGCTGTCGCCGGAAACCTTGCAGGAGCGTTGCGAGCAATTGCACGCGCGTGGCATCTCGGTCATCGCCGGTCAGGTCAACGACCACCCCACCTACGAGCGCTGTCTGGAGCTGCCTTTCCAGGCCATCCAGGGGCGTTATCTGCTGATTCCCCAGCCCGTGGCAGTGCCGGTTCTGGCGGCCAACCGCCTGAGCATGCTACGCCTGATGCGGACCTTGCAGGAGTCCAATCCGGGACCGGTGGAGCTAGGCGATATCATTCGCAACGATGCGGTTCTCAGCTTCAAACTGTTGAGCTGCGTGAATTCCGCCTACTTCGCACTTCCACGGCAATTGAAATCCGTGCAGCAGGCAGCCATCTTCTTCGGCGTCACCCGCATGCGCAACTGGATCGATACCATGTCCTTGTGCAGCATGGACGACCGCCCTCCCGAACTTCTCCGTGCCGCACTGATTCGTGCCCACATGTGCGAAAAACTGGCGGCAAGCGTACCCAACGGACAGCCAGAAACAGCCTTCACCGTCGGCTTGTTTTCGCTACTCGATACGCTGATGTGCGCACCCATGAGCTTCTTGCTGACGCACCTTCGCCTGGTACCGGAAATCAGCGACGCGCTGACCGGCCGGGGCGGTCAATTCGGCTCATTGCTGGATCAGATCCGCGCCTGGGAAACAGGCAAGCTCAACAGCCAGCAGGTACGTCCCCAGGTCATCCAGAAAATGGCCGGGATCTATCTGGAAGCGACGCAGTGGGCCGATCAAGTCTATGCAAGCGCCAATGTAACACCGGCCAACTGAGGCCTCGCTTCATTTCCTTCCGGACCCGAGTGTGTGGGTTGGCGAGCGGCCCAACATCGACTCCGCCCGCGTGCCCATGGTGCAACGTCTGGTCGGTATCAGACACAGACCGGTGAAGTCTTCGACTCAATCTGCACGAAGCCGGACACGCCAGATCGCCAGCAACAGGCCGGACATCGCGACAGCCAGCCAGCCCAGCAATATTCCCGTGTCGTGCCCCAGCCACACCACGCTGGCCACCGAACCCACAGCCAGCCCGCTCAGACCCATCGCCAACGGGATATCAGCTCGTTTCTGCTGCTTCATGCAACAAAGCAGCAACGCGCCCAGTGCCGCCAGCAACAGGGCCAGTATCCGCTTTCCCTGCACAAATTCCGGCGGCATCGGAATATCCGGAAACATGTCCAGCAATGAGACATTGCCGATTTCGACGTGATACCCCTTGCCGTCGGATGCATCGGTCGCGGCGACCAGTCGATCGCCATCGATGCGGGCGAAAACCGTGACCTGTTGCAGCGGTATCTCGCCCCAGCTCACGCGCACGTCACCCAACTGCGGCGCTCCCGCGTGCGAACTGGTCACGAGGTAATTGCCGTATTTGCCGAAGCTCGCCGCCATATTGGCCGGGAGTGCCTGCAGATCGGGCGAGACCGGCTGATACCCTGGGAGCGCATGCAGCAGTTGTGCCGACAGTTTGAATCCGCCAAGCGTCACCAGACCGGCGAGGAAATCCCGGTTCCGGATCGGAAATTTGGCCGGATTGAGATGACCTCCAGGCTGTTGGAAATGGCTGGCATCGACCAGATGATCGACCCAATCCAGTTCGTAGTGCACGGACCCACCGATACGGATTTCACGCCACTGGAACATCTCCGCGTGTCGCATCAGCAACGGGGTATTCACCTGCAGATTGAACGCCGCGTCGCGCGCCGCCTCCACCACTTGCGGCGTTCCCACGATTCGCGCCATGAAACCACGCTGACCCGCCTGCGGTCCGGTATCGGCGTTGAGATCGATCACCTCGCCGCCATGCCGTTCGGTCGAGGCGTGGTAGTTGAGCAATCCTCTGGCCGTCATCGCCTCCAGACCCACACCGGCCAGTAGCAAGAATGCCCCCACGACGTGCAATGCCATGCGGCGCAACGATGTCGTGTCGGGCCAATCCATCAGACTTGCTCATCCGACGAACCAACCGACCTGCCAGCCCTGGCGAGCGGCTCAGGTCCGGAGGCAGATCGGCCGCGGCGATCCCATGACGCCGCCCCGAGCGCACAGCCCCGATGGCAGATGGTCACTGGCCGGTGCAACCACCAGCAACCGTAAGTCACGTCGGCGCCGAAAGAGCCGGTGCAGGTCATTTTGTCGATTCCACCGCCATCAGATGACGGTACTTGAGCTCCAACTGCTCAACCGACTCGACATGATCTGGGTCGCTGATGATGCATTCCACTGGACAGACCACCACACACTGCGGCTCGTCATGATGGCCCACACACTCCGTGCACAAGTCCGGGTCGATTTGGTAGAACTCCTCGCCCAGCGAAATTGCCTTGTTCGGGCAGGCCGGTTCGCAAACGTCGCAATTGACGCAGGTATCGAGAATTTTCAGGGCCATGGGGATCGATCATACAGGTGACAACGGTGCATCCGACGTGCTGGCACGGTACCCGGCGACAACGTGGCGGCCCAGGGGACGCCTTCGCCAGCATCGTGAACAGGCGGCCCTGGCGGCGCGTCACGCGGCCAGTGGACGCAAGGCTTACATCGCGACGAAGCGGATGGTCGCACCGGTCGGCTTGAGGACGTCGTCAACCCGCTGCTCATCCGCCTTGTCACCGATGAACAGGATGATCACGTCCTTGAACGAACCCGGCTTGGCATCCTTGAATGCCGTCACGATCAAGTCAGCCGTCTTGCTGGAATCCGGGCCGGCGAACGCCAGCAAATTGCCCGGCAGCACGCCGCGGGCCACGGTGTCCTGCACATTGGAAAGCTGGCGGTCGCGGGCGGCCTTGGCATCGGCACTGTCGCCGGCAGGTACCAGATAGGGATACGGCCGCTGGGCAGCCATGCCCTGCAGGTTTTCCTGCAGCAACTGCACCAGGTATGCATTCCACGCCTTGGTATCGCTCATGTCGGTTGGCTTGGTGAGCTTCTGTACCTGAGCGGTGGCCGCAGCCTTCTGGTCATTGTCGTGCTTGCCGCAGGCGGACAGGGTCAGGGCTGCCGTGAGCGCGACAGCAGCAATGAGAGCGAACTTACGCATGATGATCACCTTCTGTTTCGAGTTGCTTGTTAGAGCCGAATCGGCCTTTCTGCCAGCGCTGCCGCATGGCCTGTTGCACTGCGGGGTGTACGAAACCACTGATATCGCCGTCGAGACGTCCGATCTCGCGCACCAATGACGACGAAATAAAGCTGTATTGCTCGGCCGGGGTCAAGAACAGCGTTTCAGCCTGCGGAATCAGATGGCGATTCATGCTCGCCAGCTGAAATTCGTATTCGAAATCCGACACGGCGCGCAGGCCCCGAATGATGACACCGGCGCCGATTTCGGCCACAAAATGCGCCAGCAGGCAGTCGAAACCGCGAACCTCGACATTGGGCAGGTCCGCCAACGCCAGTCGGGCCAGCGCAATCCGCTCGCCGATGCTGAAGCTGGGACCCTTGTTCGAACTGTCCGCCACCGCCACCACCACCCGGTCGAACAACGGCGCGGCACGCGCCACCAGATCGGCATGACCGTTGGTGATCGGATCGAAGGTGCCGGGATAGACGGCCAGACGCGGATTGCCCAAGAGTTTATTCACAAGACAGCAATAACGGAATGAAGACAGCTAGCTTAACGGAAGCCGACCCGTGTTTGGCACAGGACGCAGCATTCACCGGCATACCGACATTCCTGTCGGGTCGGGCGCCCGCTCGGCGCTGGCCGGCAGCATCGCCCCCGCGTACAGACCACCACCGAAGAAAGTTGATGCAACGCACCAAAAAAACCTGGGAGCAGAACCCATCGCTTATCAAACAACCTTGCATCAAGCACCTCTGCGCCGACTTTCGATATCGCAGCGCACAACAAACGGCTGAAGTACGCTGTACCGTGTCGATGGCGCAATTTGCCGCCGCCGATCACGCTGGCGCTAACTGTTCACGTCCGGCCCGCGTCGATACAGCGCATAGCGCACCTCACCGGCGCGCCCGTCGCGCTGCAGTTGCCAGTTCAGCGGCAAATCAAGCGCCTGACCGAAGGGGGACTCCACGTAAATCAAGGCCTCTCGACCCAGCCAGCGCCGGCGCTCCAGTTGCAGCGCCAGAGCCGCCCACAAGCCAAGCGCGAAGGGCGGGTCGATGAATACAAGATCTGACGCGCTTGCCGGCCCCTGCAGAAAGACCTCGGCATCCGCGATCGCAACCTGCCCCCCAGCCACCTTCAGGCGCTCGAGATTGTCACGCAGTGCCTGTGCCGCGCGAGCATCACGCTCGACAAACTGCACCGCGGCAGCACCCCGCGAAAGCGCCTCGATCCCCAGCGCGCCGGTCCCCGCGCACAGGTCCAGGCAACGTGCGCCGACAATCCGCGGGGCCAGCCAGTTGAACAGGGTCTCGCGAACCCGCTCGGCGGTCGGTCGCAGCCCCGGCAGATCCGCCACCCGCAGCCGCGAATTGCGCAAGCTGCCACCGATGATGCGAATACGCCCCGGAACCGCACCGCGTCCGCCGCTCATCCGCGCCATGACAGCATCCGTTGCTCAGCAGACAGTACAGGTCGGAGTGTTAGCATGCCGCCCATTGTCATCGAATCGCCACCGCAATGCTCAAATTCTGGAAGAAAAAGCCCGCCGAAACGACTTCGGAGCAGCCACCTGAGGAGGCTTCCCGTGCGGCCGACACCCCTCCAGACCTGCCCCCCGCCCAAGCCGCCGAAGCCCCTGCAGGCCATGCGCCGGGCGAACCCTCCATCGCCGTGGATGGCGAAGTCCCGCCACCGCGCCGCAGCTGGCGGGACCGCCTGTCCGGCAACACCTTCGCCCGCGGACTCGGCTCGCTGTTCGTGCGCCACCCGAAACTCGACGACGACCTGCTGGACGAGCTGGAAACCATCCTGATCACCGCCGATGTCGGTATCGAGGCCAGCACCGAGCTGGTGGAGAGCCTGCGCAAACGCATGCACAAACGCGAGTTCGCCGACGCGGCCGCATTGCTGGCCGCACTGCGCGCGGCCCTGGTCAACCTGCTCAAGCCTGTCGAGCAGCCTTTCGACATCGGCGGCCGAAAGCCCTTCGTGGTACTGACCGTCGGCATCAACGGCGCCGGCAAGACCACCACCATCGGCAAGCTGGCGCGCCGCTGGCGCGATCAGCAGTACAACGTGATGCTGGCCGCCGGCGACACCTTTCGCGCCGCGGCGGTCGAACAGCTCAAGACCTGGGGCCAGCGCAACCAGGTGCCGGTGATCGCACAAGGACAGGATGCCGACGCCGCCAGCGTGATCTTCGACGCCGTGCAGGCCGCCCGTTCGCGCGGCATCGACGTGCTGATCGCCGATACCGCAGGCCGCCTGCACACCCAGGCCGGGCTGATGGACGAGCTGGGCAAGATCGCCCGCGTGCTGAAGAAGATCGATGCCGATGCGCCACACGAAGTGCTGATGGTGATTGACGGCACCACCGGTCAGAACGCTGTCAACCAGGTCCGCCAGTTCCGCCAGATCGTCGGCGTCACCGGCCTGGTGGTCACCAAGCTCGACGGTACCGCCAAGGGCGGCGTGGTGTTCGCACTGGCCCGCGAATTCGGCCTGCCGATCCGTTACGTGGGACTGGGCGAGACCGCCACCGACCTGCGCGCGTTCGAGGCCGAGGCGTTCGTCGATGGCCTGCTGCCAGCGAGCCTCGCGCAGCCAGAGCAACCCCATGACTGAAACCAGTCGACGGCAGGGTGCCGGCAGCATGCCGCGATGGCTGCGCCTTTCCCTGCTGGTGTTTGCGGGCCTGCTGCTGGCTGCCGTGCTCGCCATCGTGATCACGGTCTACCTGCTGCTGCAACCCGAGCGCTTCACCGCGATGCTGCAAACCCAGGCGCGCGCGGCGGGACTTGAATTGAATCTGGCCAGTCCGGCCAGTCCGAGCCTGTTCCCGCACCCGGCGCTTGACCTGCATGGCATCACGCTCAACGCCCGCGGTGCCACCGCCCCGATCCTGCTCGCCGCACGCGGCAAACTGGGCCTGCCATGGCGAACCCTGTTCGGTGGCCCTACGGTCATCTCGACCTTGCAGATCGATTCGCCGCGGGTAGATCTGGATGCCTTGCAAGCGTGGTTGACCACCTTGCCGGCCCGGCCCAGCGGCACGCCGCCCAACATCCCGCGCATCGATACCGGTGTCAGCATCAATTACGGCAGCCTGGTACGCGGCAACCAGCTGTTGCTTGCCAACGTCAACCTGGATGCCGGCAGGCTGCGCTCCGGGCAGCCGTTCCCGCTCAGCATGTCAGCCAACACCGCCAGCGGTACCATGCTGAAATTACGGCTCTCCGCCACCCCACGCATCCGCGGCAATGCCCTGCAGTTGGACAACATCAACCTGCACCTGTCGCAAGGTGGCGCGCTGATGCTGCAACTGAGCGGCAGCGCCTACTGGCATGGCGCCGCCGATGCGGTGGCTCATCTCGCGGGCAAGCTCGAGCACGCCGATGCGGGGCAGTACGCCATCTCGCTGGCACTGACACCCGCCGATCAGAGCAATCCCCTGCTGCTCGCCCTGAAACTGGAAGGTCAGGACGCCCATGTCGACCTGCGACTGCCGCCGCTGGCACTGGCTCGCTGGTGGAGCCAGCTCGGCGACCCGGGCAACCCGGTACTGACCGTGCCACCGGGCAGCGGCGAGCTCCAGGCAAAAAAGATCGAGACCGGCGGGATCACCATCGAAGGGCTCTCGATGAAGGCCGGTGACAGCCTGCCCGCATCCGCCAGCACCGCAGCAGCACCCAGGCCCGCCGCCGGCAAGCCATGAGCCGCACTGTCGCATCCCGCCTGCTGACCTGGTTCGACCAGCATGGACGCAAGGATCTGCCCTGGCAACGCGGCAACAACGATCAGGAGCAACGCGATGCGTATCGCGTGTGGCTGTCTGAAATCATGCTGCAGCAGACCCAGGTCAGCACAGTCATCGGTTACTTCGGGCGCTTCATCCAGGCCCTGCCCGACCTGCCGTCGCTGGCCGCTGCCGACGAAGACACCGTGTTGGCGCTGTGGTCGGGGCTGGGTTACTACCGCCGTGCCCGTTTCCTGCACCGCGCCGCACAACGCTGCGTCGAACAGCACGGCGGCGAGCTGCCGCGCGACTTCGTCTCATTGAGCGCATTGCCCGGCATCGGCCGCTCCACCGCCGGGGCGATTCTGGCGCAGGCCCATGGTTTGCGCTTCGCGATCCTCGACGGCAACGTCAAACGCGTCCTGGCCCGCTATCACGGCGTACACGGACACCCCTCGCTGAGTGCCGTTGACAGGCAGCTGTGGCAGCACGCCGAAGCCCATACCCCGACTGCACGCATCGCCGATTACAGTCAGGCGATCATGGATCTCGGCGCGACGCTGTGCACGCGCTCGCGACCACGTTGCGAAGCCTGTCCGCTGGCTACCGGCTGTGTCGCCAGACGCGACCACCTGACGGCGCAGCTGCCCACCCGCAAAGTGCGTCGAAGCCTGCCCAGTCGCGCAACGATGATGCTGATCCTGCGCGACCCGCATGGCCGGGTGCTGCTCGAACGACGCGGCCCGCAAGGCGTCTGGTCGGGACTCTGGAGCCTGCCCGAAGCCTCTACGCCCGATCACGCCTGGCGCCTGGCGCAACAACACGCGCAGGTCGATGACGCGCAAACGCTCGCCCCCTTCATCCACGTATTCAGCCACTACCGGCTGCACATCGAGCCATGGCTGTTCGACCGCGCGACAGCCGCAGGCGGTATCGCCGATAATCCCCGGCAGCGCTGGTGCAACGCCGAGCAACTGTCCACACTGGGCCTGCCTGCTCCGGTTCGCACCCTGCTGATGAATCTGGCCTCAGACGAACGCAGTGGCAGGCCTGCTCCCGCCACGGCAACGACCCAAGGAATCCCATGAGCCGCACCATCCATTGCAGCAAGCTCGACATCGACGCCGAAGGCCTCGACTTCGCCCCCTGGCCCGGCCCGTTGGGACAGCGCATCTATGCCAGCATTTCCAAGCCCGCATGGCAGCAGTGGCTGGCCCATCAAACCATGCTGATCAACGAATACCGACTCAACCCGCTCGACCCGAAAGCACGAAAGTACCTGGGCGAGGAAATGGAGAAATTCCTGTTCGGCGGCGAGTTCGCGAAACCCGCGGGTTACGTCGAACCCAATCACGAGCCTTGACGAAGAGCCGCGCATTGGGTCTAATGCGCGGCTCCACGTAACACTGGCAACCCGAACGGTCGCCACGTGACAATCCAGTTTCTGGCCGGGTAGCTCAGTTGGTAGAGCAGGGGATTGAAAATCCCCGTGTCGGCGGTTCGATTCCGTCCCCGGCCACCATGTACATCAGTAACTTACGACAGCCGCACGAGTTGCGGCTTTTGTTTGTGTGTCGAAAACGTGCCATCGATACGCGTCGCCCCACTACGCAGATGATCGGCCACCAGATGTGCATGGCGAGGCACCATGCCGTAACTCGCCCAACTGCCCAACGCCATCAACTCTTGCCAAGACGCCCACGGGTGGCGCAAGTCGTGCCAGCGAAACGCCTTCTGGGTCCCTGCCCGCTCCAACGCCCGCTTCCATGTCTTGGTCGAACACCGGAACATCGGCTTCCCCTGGTAGGCGAAGACGTAGTCCCCGTGTCGGCCTAAACGCCGACGCAACACGTCGAGCGCAGCCACGTTCAATGGAACATCAATGGCCCTCCCGGCCTTGACCTCGTCCGGATGAATCCATGCCACCTGACGGCTCATGTCGCCCTGATCCCATCGCGGTACGACACGTTGCGCTGCCGCAACCCCGTCGTCAGTGCCAACTGCGCCATTTCCCGAAAAGACTCGGGCAACTCCGTCAGGAGCCGCCCTGCCTCATCCGGAGTCAGGAAGCGGATGCGCTGCCTCGGTTAGTGATCGGGGACTCTTCAAGCCGAATCGAGGTGGGTCGCAACCCCAATGAATCATCAAATGGCACGGCAATCCGCCTCGCGCTCGGTTCCAAATCTCCGCTATCCCATGGACCCTGTTCAACGGCGGGGGACTTCGAATTCAAGGTATTTCCCAGCCTGGAAGTCACCCGGCTGACCCTACTCTCTATAGATACGCAGCTCTTCGTCAGATACGCAGCTCTTCGTCGTTTGATCGGTACACGGTTCGAATAGGTATCCACAGCAAGGATTCAGCAAATGGAAATGTAAAGATTCTCATGGGATAACACGTTAGAATGCCAGCGACGCCTTGCCACACTCAAAACCATCTGGATCGGGGGATGCCTTGTCATGCAGCGGCTCAGGATTGACTTGATCGCGGCCGCGCGGCCTAATTTCATGAAGGTCGCGCCGCTGTTTCACGCGTTGCACGACCAATCGTGGTGTCGCTTGCGGATGGTGCACACCGGCCAGCACTACGATCGAAACATGTCAGAGGCTTTTTTTCGTGACTTGAAGCTGCCATCGCCGGATCTTCACCTGGGCGTGGGCAGCGGCAGTCACGCCGAACAGACTGCCAACGTGATGCTCGCCTACGAAGGCGCCTGTGTTGCGGATCGACCGGACTTGATCGTTGTGGTTGGGGATGTCAATTCGACGCTTGCCTGCACGGTGGTCGGCGCGAAGCTGTGCATTCCCGTGGCGCATCTGGAGGCGGGATTGCGCAGCCGCGACCGCCGGATGCCCGAGGAGATCAACCGGCTGGTGACCGATGCGGTAGCCGACATTCTGTGGACTCCATCAGCGGACGCGGACGCGAATCTCGCGGCTGAAGGCGTAGCGCCGGAAAAAATCACACGCGTCGGCAACATCATGATCGATTCCTACGAACTGATGCGCGAGCACATCGATGCCAGCGGTGAGCGGAGCCGGCTCGGGCTTGAGAAGCGCGAGTACGCAGTGGTCACACTGCACCGTCCGTCCAACGTGGATGCGCCCGGCGCACTGAAGTCGCTGGTCAGCCAGCTGACAGGCATTGCAGCCAGATTGCCGCTGGTATTTCCGGTGCATCCGCGCACGCGCAAGAACCTGGAAGCCTTCGGCCTTTGGCCGCAGCTGGTAGAAGCGCCCGATCTGCAAGTCATCGAACCGCTCGGCTACGTGGATTTCATGAACCTTGTCTGCGGCGCGCGCCTGACCATCACGGATTCCGGGGGTGTCCAGGAGGAGACCACCTATCTGGGCATTCCATGCCTCACGTTGCGCACCACCACCGAAAGGCCGGTCACCATAACCGAAGGTACCAACCGGCTGGTGACTGCCGCCGAGCTGGTCCCTGCGGTGGACGAAATTCTCGCGGGCCACTGGCCACATGGCCGCAAGCCCCAACTCTGGGACGGACACACGGCGGCGCGCGTGGCAGCAGACATTCGCAGCCGTCTGCTGATCGTGCCGAACCATACCGCGGAAGAAACAGTGCCTTCCGAAAGCTCCAGCCGGCCTGCGCCAGACCATGCGTGAATCGGGGAGCGGGCGGAGGGCCGGTTGATCGCAAATCATCACGCCTTGCGCCACGGATCGTCCAGATATGCACCTCATCGTCATTTCCAGCTACTTGGTCGCCGCCACCGCGTTTCTCGCAGGTACGGTGCTGCTGGGGGTCGGTTGGCGTGGGCAGCGTACTGGCGCCCTGCTGATCCTGGCCACGATGGTCTCGGTCCTGTGGGCGGCGTTTCTGGCGTATGCCGAGTGGCGGCGCACCGTGGCGATCAACTGGGTACTGATGGCCGAGGTTCTGCGCTACGGAGCGTGGCTAGTGTTCGTGAGCGCACTGTTCGGCGCGTGGCCAATGTCCGGCCTGTTGCGTGGCTTGCGCGTCGGTGCACACCTGCTCTGGATCATGCTCGCGCTTTACTGCCTGTGGCCGATAACAGGTTTGCCACAAACGGCTGCGTCGGCGTTCAACGTCAAGGTCCTGCTAGTCGGGGTGCTGGTTCTCGCCCTCACTGGCGTGGTGTTTCTCGAACAGCTCTACCGCAATGTTCAATCGGAACAGCGCTGGGCGCTCAAGTTTCTCGTGATCGCGCTCGGCGTGCTGTTCGCCTACGACATCTTCCTGTACTCCTACGCGGTGCTCTACCGCCAGTTGAACATCAGCGCGTGGGCGGCGCGCGGCTTCATCGATGCCTTGCTGGTGCCGTTTCTGATGGTGGCGGCGGCCCGCAATCCGCAATGGTCGCTGGAGGTAGGCGTTTCGCGCCGCGCGGTGTTCTATTCCACCAGCCTGCTGGTGGTCGCGTTTTATATCATTGCCACGGCGATTGGTGGCTATTACGTGCGCCTGTACGGGGGCGACTGGGGCCGGGTAGCGGAAATCACGCTGGTCTGCTTCGCGCTGCTGGTCATGCTTTCAATCACGTTCTCCGGCCAGGTGCGCTCGCATCTGCGCGTATTCCTGAACAAGAACTTCTTCAGTTTCCGCCACGATTATCGCGAGGAGTGGTTGCGGCTGTCGGCCTCGTTGTCGGCCAGCGACACGGAACTGCCGCAGCGCGCAGCGCGCGCGATGGCGCAGATCATGGACAGCCCGGGAAGCGCGCTGTTCATGCGCAACGACGCTGATGAATTCGTGCCGGAAGCATGCTGGAACATGCCGGCGCCGATCGGCCTGAAGCTTCCATCGAGCTTGCCGTTGTTCGGGATCATGTGCTCACGCCGATGGATTTATGATTTGACTGAACCGCCGCCCCTAGGCGATGAACGACTGCGGGCGCCCACCGAATTGATCGCCCTGACACGCGCATGGCTGCTGGTACCACTGGTGCTGGAAGGTCGGCTCATCGGTTTCGTGGTGCTTGCCCGCGCACGCGTCGGGCACGCGCTCGATTGGGAGGATCTTGATTTGCTCCGGGTAGCCGGCGGGCAAGTAGCGGGTACCTTGGCACAGGCAGCCGACGCCCGGCGCCTTGCCGAAGCGAGCCAGTTCGAAGGCTTCAACCAGCTCACCGCTTTTCTGATGCACGACCTCAAGAACGTCGCGGCGCAGCAATCGCTGCTACTGCAGAACGCCGAGCGCCATAAACGCAATCCAGCGTTCGTGGACGACATGCTCACGACCGTGGCTAATTCGGTGCGTCGGATCTCGCTGCTGCTCGAACAATTGCGCGGCGACGCGGCGCCGCGCGCGCGGGGCCGCGTGCAGCTCACGGCGGCAATCGACAAGACGCTGGGCGAGTCCCGTGCGCAGCCGCCGCGGCCGGAGTACCAGCCCGCCGGGGAGGACCTTTGGGTGCGTGCGGACACCGACCAGCTTGCTACGGTGTTGGGCCACGTGATCCGCAACGCTCAGGACGCGGCGCAGGCCCATGGCCATGTTACGCTCAGGGTGATGCGCGCTGGGGGCGACGCCGCAATCGAAATCGAGGACGATGGCGCAGGAATGGACGACGACTTTATCCGCAACCGGCTGTTCAAGCCGTTTTTCACCACCAAGGCAAGCAAGGGTATGGGCATCGGCGCCTACCAGGCCCGTGAGTACGTGCGCTCGCTGGGCGGGGCAATGAGTGTACGCAGCACACCCGGCCAAGGCACCGTGTTCGCGATCCGGTTGCCTCTGGCCGAGCCTGCCGGGGACGCAACGACAGTTGGCAGGCCGAGGATTGCATCATGAGCGAGCGGCAGCGCAGCCTCTTGATCGTCGAGGACGATGTCGGCTTGCAGCGCCAGCTGCGCTGGAGCTTCGAGGATTACGACGTGATCATGGCCGGCGACCGGCCGACGGCGCTCGACCTGCTGCGCAGCCACAAGCCCGCCGTGGTGCTTCAGGATCTCGGTCTTCCGCCGGACGCGGCGGGCACCACCGAGGGCTTCGCCACGATTACGGAGATACTGGAGCAGGCGCCCAATACCAAGATCATCGTGGTCACCGGCAATGGCGACCGCGACAACGCTGTCAAGTCGATTGGGTGCGGCGCCTACGATTTCTGCTCCAAACCGCTGGATCTCGATGTCCTGCGCCTGATCGTGGATCGCGCGTTCCGGGTTCACGAGCTCGAAGCGGAGAACCACAAGCTCAAAAGCCAGTCGGCCGCGACGCTCGACGGCATCATCGGTAGCAGTGAAGTCATGCGCGGCGCTTGCCGGCTGGTGGAAAAGGTTAGCCCTTCGAACGCCACCGTCCTGCTGCTCGGCGAGACCGGAACCGGCAAGGAGCTGTTTGCGCGTGCGGTGCACCGCCTGAGCACGCGACGCGACGGTCCATTCGTTGCGATCAACTGCGCAGCCATTCCTGAAGCCCTGCTCGAAGCCGAGTTGTTCGGCTACGAAAAAGGTGCCTACACGGGCGCCCACAAACAGACCAAGGGCAAGATCGAACTGGCCACGGGCGGCAGCCTGATGCTCGATGAGATCGGCGATATGCCGCTGGCGCTGCAGGCCAAGCTGCTGCGTTTCTTTCAGGAGCGCGTGGTGGAGCGCATTGGGGGGCGAGAGGTGATTCCGGTGGATGTACGCGTCATCTGCGCCACCCATCAGGACCTGCAGACAATGATCCGCGCTGGGCGCTTCCGCGAGGATCTCTTCTACCGGGTCAGTGAAGTGAGCATCCTGCTTCCCCCGCTGCGCGACCGGACGGGCGATGCGGCGCTGCTCGCGCGGCATTTTCTTGAGCAGGCAGCACATCGCCACGGACGCAAGGTCCACGGTTTTACCGCCAAGGCACTCAAGGCGATCGACGCATATCCCTGGCAAGGCAACGTGCGCGAGCTGGAGAACGCGGTCAATCGCGCGGTCATCATGGCAGATCGCAAGCAGATCGGAGTCGAGGAGTTGCACCTCGGCGCGATCAGCGGGGACGATGTCCTGGACTTGCACGAGGTGCGCGCCGCGGCTGAAAAGCGTGCGATCGAGCGGGCCGTGAACCAGGCTTCCGGCAATCTCACGCGGGTGGCAGGCCTGCTCGGCATCAGCCGGCCAACACTCTATGATCTTTTGGAAAAGTACGGTTTGAAGAAGACCGCCGACGCAGACTGACTCCGCGCACAGCGCGGGCGTAAACCCGAGGGTAATAATATGCGCTTGAGCAAACTGAACACTGGAGCCATCCGTCATTGTTTGGCGCTGCTTTGCATCAGTCTGCTGCTGGGCGGCTGCGGCCTGCCAAGAGGAAAAGGCAACCTGGATGCCGGCGCCAAATACCAGGCCGACGGCCAGTATCGCGCGGCCTACATCGAGGCCAAGAAAGTCCTGCAACGCGATAGCAAGAACGGCGACGCCTGGCTGTTGCTCGGGAAGGCTTCGCTGATGCTCGGCGATTCGAAGGAAGCCTTGAGCGACCTGCAAAAAGCCCAGGCGAATGGCGCCCCCGAAACGCGCTGGGCGGTGCCGATGGGGCGAGCGCTACTGGTATCCCAACAATACGACAAGCTGCTCAAGATCGTGGCTCCCGAGACATCGTTCGCACCCCAGGTCAAAGCACGCGTAGATTCGCTGAGAGGCGATGCCTATCGCGAGCTCAAGCAAAATGACCACGCACAACAATCGTACAAGGCCGCATTGGCACTGGATCCCGGAAATGTCCATGCGCTGGTGGGGCTCGCCAAA
Source organism: Rhodanobacter sp. (assembly GCA_004298015.1). Taxonomy (GTDB): domain Bacteria; phylum Pseudomonadota; class Gammaproteobacteria; order Xanthomonadales; family Rhodanobacteraceae; genus Rhodanobacter. The sequence continues at coordinate 3,292 of SCSE01000020.1, read as the reverse complement.
CTGGCTGCCATCGCCAACGATACGATTTCAGCCGGCAACTACCTGCAGCAGGCGCTGGCTGCGTCGCCGCAAAGTCCCCAGGCGTGGGTGGCCAAGGGCGATCTGGCGTTCGGCAGCCGTGATTTTTCCGGCGCCGCATCGGATTACCACAAAGCGCTGGGCCTCAAGCATCCCGACTGGATGCCACAGGAGCATTTTTACGCGCTGACCCAACTGGCCAATGCACAGGCGCAGCAGAACGAGCTGGACCAGGCCCTGACCAGCATCCAGACACTGGAAAAAATGTCGCCGCAGCAACCGTATCCCCACTATCTGCACGCCGTGGTGCTGTACAAGCAGGGGCATTTCGACGATGCGACCTCTCAGCTACAGCAGGTGCTCAAGGCCTCACCCGACAACCCGCAGGCGCAGATGCTGATGGGTGCGGTCAGCTACGCGCAGGGTAACTACGGCCAGGCGGAAATGTACCTCAGCAATGTCATGGGTACGGACCCGAAAAATATCGAGGCACGCAAGTTGCTGGCGCTGACATTCTACCGCGAAGGACGCTCGCGCCAGGCGCTGGACATGCTTCGGCCGATCGTGCCCGGCACGCCGTCCGACACCGAGCTGTTGGCGCTGTTGCAGCGAGCCGCCGTCAAGGGTAGCGGTACGCCGGGGGCGGTAGCTTCAGCAACGAGCGCCGGCAACCCATCTGACACCAAGTTCGCACAGGTCGGCAAGGCGCTCGCCAGCGGAAATACTGCCGAAGCCATTCGCCTGCTGCAAAAGATCCCCCCGGGCAATGCCGCTATCGAGGCGCGGCGCGCGCCCCTGTTGGCGATGGCCTATGTGCGTGAGAAACGCCCGGACGAAGCGATCAAGACGGCAGCCGAATACGCCAGAAAAAACCCCCAGAACAGCACCGCGCACCTGCTGTATGGGACCGTGCTGGTCGCCGCCAACAAGCGAGCCGAAGCACGCGCGCAGTATTCCGAGGCATACAAACTGGATCCGAAGAATATCGCAGCACTCTTGAGCCTCGGCAGCCTGGATTCACTGGATCGCCACTACAAGGATGCCGCCGGCCGTTATGAAACGGTATTGAAACAGGACCCGCAAAACGCCGTGGCCATGACGGCACTGGGTCGGCTCGCCATGCTGCAAAACGACAAGGCCCAAGCCGTCAAATGGCTCAAGCAGGCCATCGGCGCCGCACCGAAGTCGTCCGCGGCGTACGTCGGACTGATGTTGCTGTACAGCGAGAGCGGTCAATTCAACCAAGCTGCGAGTACCGCCAAGCAATTTGCTGATGCCAACCCCGACAATCCGGCGGCACTCAACGCCTTGGGCGCGGCGGAAATCAACGCTGGCCATCACAACGAGGCATTGAAGCCGTTGCAGCAAGCGGTGAACCGCGCGCCGCAAGTGGCCTTGTACCGCACCAATCTGGCGCGGGCGCAGATCCTCAACAAGGACACCAAGGCTGCCGAAGGCAATCTGGACGAGGTGATCAAGGCGAATCCCGGTCAACTGACCGCAGTGACGTTGCGCGCGTTCATGAAGTTGCACGACCATGATCTTCCCGGCGCGATTTCCCTGGCACAAACACTGCAAAAGCAACCGGCGACCAAGGTGGCGGGCCTCAGCCTGGAGGGCGACCTGTACATGGCGAGCAAGTCCTGGAGCAAGGCTTTCCAGGCCTACCAGCAAGGATTGAAGATCGATAACGCCCGGCCGCTGGTGGTCAAGAGTTTCCTGGCGCTGAGCCAGAGTGGCGCCAGGCACCCGGAAGGCATACTGCGCGACTGGCTGGCCAAGCACTCCGACGATGCGTCCACCCGCCTGCTGCTGGCCCAGTACTACGCGAGCCACGCGCAAGAGACATCCGCTGCAACGCAGTACAAACAGGTGCTGAAGGCTTTTCCCTCCAATGTCGGCGCGCTTAACAACCTCGCCTGGATTTATACCGAGCAGCACAATCCCAAGGCATTGGCACTCGCGGAACGCGCGCACAAACTGGCGCCCGATTCACCCGGCATTGCGGACACCTATGCCTGGGCGCTGATTGCTGACAACCAAGCCAAGACTGCCTTGCCCATCCTGGTGAAAGCGGCCAAGGCGGCGCCGAAGGTCCCCGCGATTCAGTATCACCTCGCCGTGGCACAGGCGCGCACCGGCGACAAAGCCGGCGCTCGAAACACGCTCGAGGTCCTGCAAAAATCAGGCATCGATTTTCAAGACAGGCAAGCGGCGGAAAAGCTGGGCCAGGAGTTGAGCGGAGCCGGAAAATAAATTCCTCATCTGGGGCAAGCTGTCGCTAGACCGGGTTCCGGTTGAATACCGTGGGAACAGGCAGCGGGCGATGCCCGCCTGCTCTTCTTCATCAATGCAATGAAGCAGAACTCAGTCGAAGGGTGATGGCACCGTCGAACCCCACGAAGCTGCGGCCACGGAAGCGAGATCGGCCGCCTGAGCCGCTATAGAAAGCAGTCGCATATCCCGCTACCGGCTCCCAGCCCAGGCTCGTATCGCGAACCCGATCGATCTCTTGGTTTGTCGGCGCTATGGCGGCGAACGTTCCTCCCAGAGCAGCCCAGCACAACGAATTGGATCAGTTCTGCGGTTACGCCAACGGTGGGTATCCGCTTGCGCAAGATAGGCCATGCGCGCCGATTCGCCTGGAACAAAACGGGCCATGGGCCAACCCGTGATCGCCTTCACAGTTCGTCACAAACCCCAACTATACGGTACCTTCACGGTTCCAAGGGGCGGATTCGGCGCTACCGCCGTTCCGACATGACACCGAAACAACTCGAACGACGCCAATCATCCTTCGTGCGTCATGAAGGGGCGGCGTTCATGGAACCGGGCATCACATCGGATGGGTTTTCCCGGTCATTCACTCGATGCGAGGCAGAGAGATCACAATGGGTAACGACCGCCAACCACGACTATCAAGTCGGAGAGAGCGCCCTTTTCGGATCGTCCACAAGTTGATGGGGGCATGTACAGGCTGCGTGCTGCTGCTGAGTGCGGCAAACGGACACGCGGCAACACTGGTCACGGACACCGTGGTCAGCCAGGCCACGCTACCGCAAAACAACGTGCCGGTTACGTTCGGCCAGGTGTTCAAGGCTGGTGACGTTCCCGCTGGCGCGACGCTCACTGCCAGCCTCGACGGCCAGCCAATAATCTTGCAAGTGGATACAAAGGCAACCAATCCGGATGGCAGCGTGCGGCACGCGGTTCTGACAGCCATGGTTCCCTCGCTGCAGGGCCGCGCAGTGCTACCTCTGACGCTTTCCACGGG
>SCSE01000019.1 GCA_004298015.1 Rhodanobacter sp. | reverse complement strand
AAAGCGGGAATCCAGCGCCCCCGCGCCTTATGTAGCCTGCAAACGGCAGAAGTCACTGGATTCCTGCTTTCGCAGGAATGACGGAAAACGGGCCTCTCCGCTTAAGTAAGTGCCATTCGTATCAGGGACGAATGGCACTTAATCTTGAGCTCGTCATTCTCGCGAAGGCGGGAATGACGGAAAACTGGCCTCTCCGCTTGAGTAAGTGCCACTCGTGTCAGCGACAGCCTTCCTCACATCCGCGTATGGAAACCCCAGCCTCCATTCCGGTTTCCAGTCCCTCATACTTGCCTCCACACAGGAGCAAATATGGAAACGATCCACGTAGTGCAGCCCTTCGACCGGGTGAAGAACGGCTTGAAACCGAGCCAGGTCCTGCAGTTCAAGACGGCTGATGAGGCTGCGCGCAGGGCCGGGCTGCTGGCTGACAAGCATGCGGGCGTCGTCGCCTACAGCATGGACGTGGACGAGGAGAGCGGGGATTACGGTACGCCGCGAGTGCTGTTTGAGTCGGGGGACGTACCCGAGCTTTGATCGGCCGAAAAATCAGATCGGTTTCACATGATGGCGTACTGACATACCTCGGTCGGAGGGACTCAGGGGCGGCTATCATGGCGTGATGTCCAAGCTGCTTATGAACCTGCGCAACGTGCCCGATGATGAGGCCGACGAGGTGCGTGCGATGCTCGACGCGCAGCGGATCGCGTTCTATGAAACCCGGCCCAGCATCTGGGGGGTCTCGGCAGGCGGCATCTGGGTGACCGAGGACGAGGCCTTTGCCGATGCGAGGCGTGCGATGGACCGCTACCAGCAGCAGCGCAGCGCCCGTGCCCGTGCCGAATATGCCGCGGCCAAGCGCGCAGGCACCGCGGAGACGTTCATCACGCTGCTTCGTGCGGAGCCGGCGCGCGTCGTGATGAGCGTGCTGGGCATACTGTTCGTGCTGGTCCTGATGGCGCTTCCGTTCTTCTTGTTGCGCCGGTAAAAACGGGGTCCCGGAACCGGGGCGGAGGACGTTGAATGAGCTTCGCTCGACTTCCTTCTGGCCGATTTCCGATTTTCCGAGACCGACCGCTACGTGCCGTCCCCGGCCTCAGTGTGAACCCATGCTCGAGGAAGCTGCCGGTGTCGACGACTCGGTGGCTGCGCGTCTGGGTGTATCGGCCGGACACCATGTCTTGAGGCGCTTGCCCGCACGAAACAGGTCGATGCATACACGCATCTCGGCCTTGAAGGCCAGATCAGGCGTATCGACAGGGCAGCCGTACGGCAGTGGCTTGTCTGCTTTGTACAACGCGATGCAGGTCGACAGCGGCAGCGGCCTGGCCGGATTCAGATCGGGGACCAGCGGGGGCGGGGGCAGGTTGAGGCGCTCGTCGCGATCCTTCGGCGAAGGCGGCAGGGGAGGCACCCCGCACAGCAGGTTGGACGCCGTACTGCGCTTCTTGGGATCGCACATGCTTTTGGCCATCGCCTTGAGTGCATCGCCTATATGACGACCCAGCGCACCGCCGGCAGTCTCATTCGGTGGCGGAAAATATTTTTCGAAGCGGGTGGCCTTGTAATGCATACGGTTGCTGTCGTGATGCATGATCCGACGATCATCCGCGGGCTTGGCCGGTTTGGCCTTGGCGCTTGCTGTTGGCAAGACGCCGGGTGTCGTGGGCGGTAGCCGCACCGAGCCATCTTTGGCGAACAAGCTGATGGCGGGTGGCATGGCCATGGAGGCCGCCCGCGCAGGTGTCGCTCGACGATCCTGCACGACCATCGCGTCATGACGTGATTTCGCGTGCGTCACGGGCCGAACGCGTGGGGTCGCCGCCTGCCGCGACGGTACCCTCTCGGGCAGCGTGGGTGGCGCAGGCGGCTGCACGGCGCGCGGCGCACGGGGATGATCCAGCAGACGTACGGTCAGCGCCCGATCGATATCGCCCGGCACCACCTCCAATTGGGCGGCCTTGGGCTGCATCTCGTTCCACAGCGCCAGCGCAAACAGCGCATGCAGCACCAAGACCAAAACCAGCGCGAGCGCCGGGTGCGTCAGTGGCTGTTGTCGCCAGCGCCTGCGACCCAGGCTCTCGCGCGTTTCGCTGTTGAGTAATGCCAGACCGCGCGCACGATCCTCCGCCTGCTGATGTCGGATCTGCCCGGAACGTTCGATGACACGGCCTCATTCAAGCGAATTATCCCCACGAAACCTGTACATACCGTCAGCGAGTGTTGAGGCGAATCCCAGTAGACAGGTTCTTGCATTCAGGGTTCCCGACACCGGGGCACTGAAACCGTGACAGAGGAAGTCAAGTGCCCCTGGGGTGGTTCTGGGGTTGCGTTGCCCGCCGAAAAACGTGGCGGGGGCAATTTCTGCGACAGCAAAAGGCATTCGGAGCGGATCGCTTGCACGAAACAAGAGGGCAGGGTGAGGTAGCCCCTGTTTCCAGTGACTGCTCGCAGTGCACGTTCTCACGACATCGAATGTGAGCGCTTTTCCGGGGGAGGCCGTTCGGTTCGGCCGCCTTCAGCAGTCAGACATCGACGCGGGGCCCCATGGTAGCTTTCCGTTGCGGCCAGGCCGCATCAGAATATGTGACCGGTGCCACTTTCACTGTGCCTCGCATCCCGTGGTGAAGTAGATCGTGTACCGCCCCCTTTAGGAACAAGGCGAAAACCATGCATGCCGAATCGTCATCTGGCGTTGATCCGAATGGTCTGCGGGAATACTCGGTGGTGTTCACCGACCGCGCACTCAACCATATGTCGCAACGCTTTCAACAGGTCATGCGCGACCTGTCGACTCATCTGAAAACGGCCTACCGCGCCGATGCCGTCGCGCTCGTGCCCGGCGGCGGTACGGCCGGCATGGAATCGGTGGCGCGTCAGTTTGCCCATGACAAAAACGTGTTGATCATCCGCAATGGCTGGTTCAGCTACCGCTGGAGCCAGATCTTCGAGGTCGGCGGGATTCCCGCACACACGACCGTCCTCAAGGCTCGCCCGAGCCATGCCGCACACCAGGCCCCGTTTGCACCGCCGCCACTTGATGAAGTGATCGCACGTATTGTCGAAGACAAGCCCGAGCTGGTGTTCGCGGCCCACGTGGAAACCGCATCCGGCATGCTGCTGCCGGATGACTATCTGCAAGCGGTGGCAACCGCGGTCCACCAGCACGGTGGCCTGCTGGTGCTCGATTGCATCGCCAGCGGCGCGCTATGGGTCGACATGCCGCAGATCGGCGTGGATATCCTGCTGTCTGCCCCGCAGAAAACCTGGAGCTCGACGCCGTGTGCGGCCATGGTCATGTTTTCGGCGGCCGCGGAGGCGCGGCTGAAGACCACGCAAAGCTCCAGCTTTACGCTGGACCTGGCCAAGTGGCGTGCCGTCATGGCGGCCTATGAAAACGGTGGTTTCGCCTACCATGCCACCATGCCCACCGATGCGCTGCTGCAGCTGCGCGACGCCATGGTCGAAACCATGGCCATGGGGCTCGAACGAGCGCGCGATGCGCAATGCGAGTTGGGGCAGAAGGTGCGTGCCGTGCTGGCTCGGCGAGGTTTTCCCAGCGTCGCTGCCGAAGGCTTTCAGGCACCCGGCGTGGTAGTGAGCTACACCGATAGCGACGCCATCCACAAGGGCAGTGCGTTTGCCGCACAAGGCCTGCAAATTGCCGCCGGCACGCCGCTGGCCTGTGACGAGTCCGCTGACTTCAAGACGTTCCGGCTTGGCCTGTTCGGTCTCGACAAGCTCAAGGATGTCGACGGCACGGTGCAGCGACTGGACGATGCGCTTGCCCGCCTCGTGGCGTGATGTGCAGCGGTGTCAGGGACGAATGGTACTGACTTAAGCGGAGAGGCCCGTTTTCCGTCATTCCTGCCTTCGCGAGAATGACGAGCTTAAGTCAGTGCCATTCGTGTCAAGGGAAATTCCGGGACGATCGGTCCGTTCAACGTATCGAGGACACCCTTGGACGCTTGTCTTCGGTTAGGCTGCGAGGTCTCTACTCACAATTGTGAACCTCCATGCCGATCCCCGCAAAGATGCCGTCGCTGCAGAAATATGGCTCGCTCATCCTGATCGTCGCGCTCTTGCTCTTGATGCTGGTGTGGTCGAGCTTTGTCTCCGTTGGGCCGGGCGACCGCGGCGTGTTGATGACGTTCGGCTCGGTGAACCAAAGCGTGCTGATGCCGGGTTTGCATATGAAGATCCCGTTCGCGCAGACGGTCAAGCAGATGAACGTGCAGATCCAGAAGTCGCAAACGCAGGAAACGGCGGCCAGCCGGGACCTGCAGAATGTCTCCACCGAGGTGGCGGTGAACTGGGCGATCAAGCCGGCCGATGCGGCTTGGGTTTACCAGCATCTGGGTGGCGAGAGCCAGTTGACGGCGAAGGTGATTACGCCGGTCGTCTCCAACGCGGTCAAGGCGGTGGCGGCACATTACGACGCAGAGGAATTGGTCGAGAAACGCGACGAGGTGCGTGACACGATCCAGAAGCAGATCGTCGCCGGACTCAATCAATACAAGGTGCAGGTGCAAAGGGTCAACATCACCAACTTCCAGTTCAGTCCTGATTACGCCAAGGCCATCGAAGCCAAGCAGGTTGCCCAGCAACGCGCGCAACAGGCGACATACGATCTGGCACGCATCAAGGTGCAGGCACAGCAGGAAGTGGCACAAGCCCAGGGGCAGTCGCAGGCACAGAAGCTGCTGCAAAGCACGTTGACGCCGGAAATCATTCGTCTGAGGGCGGTGAAGAAATGGAATGGCGTACTGCCAAAAGTCACCGGCAATGGTGCGATTCCGTTTATCGGCAACTTGAGTGACAGCAGCTCAGCTTCCACCCCCGTCAAACACTGACTGCACAAGAAGGCGGAGGGAAGGGAATGGCGATAATTGCCTTCGCCTATCTCTCGTGGATCGAGCTTGCCCGGATTCGGTATTCCCTGACGATGCCGCGTCGTCGAACTATCCGGTCTTCAAACGCCCGGCGGCGTTGTAGGTACTGAATATGATGCCGGACGGCAGCGCGGTCGTGCTGACGAGCTCGAAGGAGCGTGGCGGGGTTCCCTCGGCAAAGAAGCGTTTCCCCGTGCCCAACAGTACCGGATAGACGGCCAGCAGGACTTCCTCCGCAAGCCCATGTTCGAGCAGCGTCGAGGTCAGCGTGGAACTACCCGAAAGGACAAGGTCCGGGCCGTCCTGCGACTTGATGCGGTGAATGCCGTTGACGAGGTCCGGTCCGAGGCCCTCGCACGGGCCCCATGCAAGACTTTCCGGACGGTGGGTCGCGACATATTTCGTGGCGGTGTTGAGGCCGTCCGCGATCGGACTGCGCGGCGCTTTTGGCCAGAATCCCGACCAGATATCGTAGGTATGACGACCAAGCAGCAGATCGAAGCTTGCGCCATACGCGGCGAGCATGGCCTCCCGGCCAGCGGGGGTCCGGTAGGGCGCGGTCCAGTCGCTGCAGGGGAAATCGTCGTCGTCGGCGGAGTGCTGGATCACGCCGTCGAGCGAGATGTGTTCGATGATTTTGAGTCTTCTCAAGGGAGCCTCCGCGTTTGGGGTGGGTGTTTCTATGCCGTTGGCCTTGCGTAAAGAGGGAACGGCAGGAATTATCGCAATTTGACTACTTCCGTCCCCTTACCCTCCAATTTTCCTCCAGGCACGCAATGAACGGGATGTTCCATTCGCTCAGAAGCTACAACTATCGGCTGTGGGCCGGTGGCGCGCTGGTGTCCAACCTGGGCACCTGGATGCAACGCATCGGGCAGGACTGGCTGGTGCTTACCGTGCTTACCCCCCACAGCGCGACGGCGGTGGGCACGGTGATGGCGCTGCAGTTCGGGCCGCCGCTGCTGCTATTGCCGCTGACCGGTCTTGCCGCCGATCATCTGGACCGGCGAAAGCTGCTGCTCTTCACCCAGGCCGCGGCCGGTCTGCTGGCGCTGGGTCTAGGCGTGGTGATCCTCACCGGCGTGGTGCAGCTGTGGCAGGTATATGGCTTTGCGCTGCTGCTGGGTTGCGTCACTGCATTCGACGCGCCGGCCCGGCAGGCGTTTGTATCGAACCTGGTCAGCGACGACAACCTGGCCAACGCGGTGGCGCTGAACTCCACCTCCTTCAATGGCGCACGCATGATCGGCCCGGCGGTGGCTGGCGTGTTGATTGCCGCCGTGGGTGAGGGCTGGCTGTTCCTGATCAACGCCGGTTCCTATGCTGCCGTGCTGGTATCGCTATCGCTGCTGCGGGTGCACGAACTGCATACCGAGGCGCGGCCTGCCAGCACGCGCGGCAGCATGATGGCCGGCTTCCGCTACGTGTGGCGGCGTCCCGATCTGATTGCGGTGCTGGTGATGCTTTTCCTGATCGGCACCTTTGGCTTCAACTTCGCCATCTTCATTTCGACGATGTCGGTCACGGTGTTTCATGGCAACGCCAGCCAGTACGGCCTGCTGACCTCGGCGATGGCGGCGGGCACCCTGTGCGGGGCCCTGCTTTCGGCACGACGCCCGTTTCCCGGCATGGTGCTGATGGGCGGCGCCGCGGCGGCCTTCGGTGTCGCCCTGGCGGTGGCGGCGGCGATGCCCAGCCCCTTGCTGTTCGCTATCGTGCTGTTCTTCGTCGGCCTGGCCGCGCTCACCTTCATGACCGCCAGCAACTCGATGATGCAACTCACCACCGAGCGCGCGATGCGCGGTCGGGTGCTTGCGCTGCGGATTGCCGTGGTCATGGGCGGCACCCCGCTCGGTGCACCGCTGGTCGGCTGGGTGGTCGATCGTTTCGGCGCACGCTGGGCGTTGGGCGTCGGTGCACTGGCGGGCCTCGCGGCAGCCGCGGTGGCCGTAGCCTATCTGGTCAGGTATCGCCATCTGCGCCTGTTCCGGGATGCCGGCCGCCTGCGCTTGGTCATCCACCCCGAGCAGGTGGGTGTGAACGCCGTTCGCGTGGCGGCCGGGGAGCGGGTGAAATGAGCCGTGAGGCCGGACCGGGTGGAACCGGACGGCATGGGAAAGGCGGCACGTTCACTTTTCCTGAGCATCCGTTGCGATAGCTTGGTTCGATATGCCGGTGGTCGCACCGCTGCCGTTGGATGCCAGCCTGTGCAGGGCTTCGTACCTGGTCAGCTGCAGCATCCGAAGATAGAGGGCAGCGCCTTGTGCCTCGATACACTCCACTCCTTCTGAACAGGATCAGTCATGACACTCAGAATCAATGACATCGCACCGGATTTCACCGCGGAATCAACCGCCGGGAAGCTGACTCTGCACGACTGGATCGGGGACGGTTACGCGATCCTCTTTTCCCATCCAAAGGACTTCACCCCGGTCTGCACCACCGAGTTTGGTGCGGTTGCCCGGCTCGCGCCGGAGTTTGCCAAGCGCCATACCAAGGTGATGGGCGTGTCGGTCGACAGCGTGGAAGAGCATCAGAAGTGGAAGCGCGACATCGCGGCTTTTGCCGGTGCGCCGGCAGACTTTCCCATCGTCGACGACACTTCGCTGAAGGTCGCCAAGCTCTACGACATGCTGCCCGCCGAGGCGTACCTGCCTGACGGTCGCACGGCGGCCGACAGCGCCACGGTACGGACCGTGTTCATCATCGGGCCGGACAAGAAAGTTCGACTCACCATGACGTATCCGATGGCGGTAGGGCGCAATTTTGCGGAAATCCTGCGGGCGCTGGACGCGATCCAGGCCAGCGACGGCGCGCCCATCGCGACGCCGGCCGACTGGGTCCCGGGCCAGGACGTCATCGTGGGGCTAGGCCTCAACGACGAACAAGCCCGAAGCACGTTTGGCGAGATCGACATCAAGCTGCCGTACTTGCGCTATGCCAAGGCACCGGCGAAGTAGGGAAACCGGGACCGAGGAAGTCACATGCCTTCGAGCTTGTCTTTGGCTCGCGTCGGCGGCCCGGGACGGCGCACGTTCACCGATCGGCCCAAGCTCGTTTACGCCATCGCCCGAAAGCGCGTGGTTCCCGAGGCGCGCTCCTGCTGAAGGTGCTGACGAATGGCGATCAACTCGTCGTCGCGGACCAGGTTCGATACAAACGCCTGCCGGGCCGGCGCGTCGAATGCAATGACGTGTTTGTCCCGGTTGACGCATGGCCATCGATGCAATGCGCGGTGCGGCGCGTGGGCCTTCAGTTTGGATGTTGCCGGTAAAACTGCGTGAGCTGCCGATAGACGTCCGGCAAATGCTGGCGCAAGCTTGCCGGGGCCTCGAAAAACTGCTCACTGGCAACCGCAAAGAACTCGGCCGGGCTTTCGAGGGCATACGGGTCCATCGGCAAGTCGGCGCCGTTGCGTTGCGCCTCGTGCAGGCGATCCCACGCGCTCGACAAAGCCTTCCACCACACGCGGCGATCCATGCGCCGGTGCAGTGGGGGGAAGCCGTTGGCGGCGCCGTTGAGCATGTCGAGCTTGTGCGCCATTTCGTGGATGACCACGTTGTGCCCCGGTGCCTGCCCGATGTTCAGCACATCCGCCCATGACAGGATTACCGGCCCACGTCCCCAGGCCTCGCCTGTCAACACGCTGTTGGTCTGGTGAACCACCCCTGCGGCATCCATTTGCGGGCGACGTGGCATGAAGGCGTCCGGGTAGACGATGATGCTGTGCCAGCCGTCGTACCAGTCAATGCCAAGTTTCAGGATGGGTACGCAAGCGTGGGTCGCAAGCAAGACACGGTCGGCGTCGTTAAGCTGCAAGTCCTTGACCGGCTCCAGCGACTTGCCGTCCAGAAACAAGGTTGCCAGCACACGCAGCGTGGCCTGGTCGGAAGCGCCCAGCCGACGCGCCGGGGTACAGCGCTGCAGCGCGTCGCGCCAGAGCGATTCGGCGATCGGGTGCCGAGCGAGGATGCGCCGTACGCGCCAGTTTCTGATTTTGTTGAACATGGCCACAGGCTGGAGGGAGTCGCAGGGTCCAGGGCATCAAGGTCAGGGTGCACGTTCTCAAGCAAGAAAACACGGGTCTGCCGCGAAACGGCGAGCGGTCCCCTTGGCCCTTCTTCCGCACCATTCTTCGCTTCTCTTCAGAGCGCGGCGACCGCCTGTTGCAAGGGTGTGTCGCCGGCAAGCAGCTCGAACTGCTTGCCCTTGGTGTTGGGCGCATCCAGTACCTGCAAGAGCACCGCAGCCACGTCATCCCGCGGCACTTTGCCGCTGCGTTCCAGTTCGGTGGCGGCGCTGATGCGTCCGGTTCCGTTATCGTCGGTGAGCGAGCCGGGCCTGACAATAGTGTAGTCGAGACCGCTTGCGCGAAGGTGGCGATCGGCGGCCTGTTTTGCCCGAAGATAATGCTGCAGGTTTTCCGGACCGCTGGCCGGCGCATCGGCACCCATCGACGACACCATGACCAGGCGATTGACGCCGGCCTTGCCGGCGGCGTCAATCATGGCGATAGCACCATCGCGGTCGATGGCATCGGTTTTTTCCTGACCGGTATGCCCACCGGAACCGGCCGAGAAGATGATCGCGTCGCACCCTTCCAGCGCAGGCCCGCAATCGCCTTCAAGGTCGGCCACGACGGTCTCGTGGGCACCCATTTCGCGCAAGGCTTCGGCTTGGTCGGGATCGCGGATCATTGCCCGACTTTGGTGCGGACCGGAGGACATTAGCTTGATCAGGCGACGGCCAATATGACCGTTTGCACCAACAACAAGTACGCGCATGGAATGCTCCTTTATAGCGGAAGAGGTATGACGAAAGGCGTGGATAGATCAAAAATGGGGCCGGATTCACTTGCGCTTGCCTGAATCGGGGTCAGGGTGTGCTTTCCACCAAGAGGCGAACGCGCATCCAGTAGTTACGCTCCATGTCCGCGCTTTCGCTCGATGGTGCCATCGAGCATGGAGCGCATCTTCTCGCAGGCGCCGTGAATGGCTTTCTCCACGGTTTCGTCGTCATGGCTCACACCGACGGGCGGCCCGTTGCTGATTCGTGCTTCGATGGCGCACTGCTTGTCCTGGCCTCCGCCCTTGCCGCCATTGGCATCGGCAAGATGCACTTCGATTCGCGTCAGGTAGCGAAAGAAACGTTCGAGGTGCTGCGTGATGAGGCTCTCGACGCGGGCTTGCAGCGATTCGCTGCCCTGGATGTGATTGTCGGTGTTGAGCTGAATCTGCATGGCGTGTTCCTGGGTACGTATGGGCGGTTTGCAGCAATGGGGTGGAAAGGGGAAAGCAGGAAAGCATGGGTCAGAGTGCACGTTGCATCGTAAGCGGCCAGTGACGACGCAGGGGAGGGGCCGGAGGGAATTACGCGCCGTCCGGTTTGCTGCCGCGGCTTCGCGGCCGGGCCGGGCGACCGGGTGCCCTCTCCATCATGGCCTGGAACCTGGAATCGCCGAACGCGCGTTCCTGTTGCCGCGGTGCCTGCAAATTCCTCGTCGCCGAACTCTACTTTGCGCAGCCAGCCCCCCGATGGACTTGCGTGCGCTTTTGCAGGTCATGGTGCCGGACGGGGAAAGCCGGGTGGGGAGTGGCGCGATCGAGATCGTCAACGAAGATCGCGCAACGGTTTACCCCCGCCGGGGTGAGTGACATGGGGCGGGCAGCCGGGAAGCCCGAGGCGTAGACGATGTGGCATGCCGCAAGTCGGCCACGGAAGATTGATTGCGCCGTCACGGCGTGGGCTGGATGGTAGCCGGCCAGTGCTGACACTGCCGCCTGATTCCCGCCGTCCCGTCGATGGCTCGAAAGATTAGATCGATCGATCTAAATATGCTAGTATTTGACGCTATCCAAGCGGACGAAGGTGGCGCGCCATGCCCTGGGAAAAGTCATTCGACGAAGGCGAGGTCGTCGGCAAGGCGATGAAGGTTTTTTGGGAGAAAGGCTTTGAGCCTTCCTCCATGGCCGATCTCATCGCCGGCACGGGCATTGCGCGGGGTAGCCTCTACAATGCCTTTGGCGGCAAGCGACAACTGTTCATCAAGGCGCTGGAAAAGTACGACCGGGAGAACCGGCGCGTGATTCTGGCCGACATGGAAGCGCTGGATGATCCGACGCGTGCCATCGCCATGCTGTTCGACTGCATTGTGTCTGAAACCGTTGCGGATACGGACAAGAAGGGCTGTTTTCTGGTCAATACCGCGCTCGAGCTGGCCATGCATGACGATGAAGTCAAACGCATCGTGGAGCGCGGCATGGGCGAATTTGAGGCTTTCTTCCGGCGCTGCATCGAGGTCGCACAGGCGCGAGGGCAAGTTCCCGGATCAGTCGATCCGGCGACCACCGCCAAGGGACTGGTCGCGATGATCGTTGCCATCCGCTTGCTTGGGCGCGGCGTCTACGACGCATCGACACTCAAGGCCATTGCCGCCCAGGCGCAGCGCCTGCTGCACTGACGCCCCTGCGTCCCTCTTGCCATGTGGCTGTCCGTGGGCAGGCTGGCCACGGTATTGACCGATCAGTTTAAACAATCTATATTTGGACTGTCCGGTCTAAACGCGTCCGATGCTGCGGCACGGTCGCTGGCCTCTGGAGAAAACTGGAATAGACCGCCTGAAGGATAGAGCGACCGTCGCGTCCATCAGGAAACCATCACCCATCCACCGCCGTGGATGAACCACACCCGAACTGCAACCAGGAAATACCCATGACCGATTTCACCCTGTACGACGAAACCAACGCGCCCGACGGCAGCAAGCCGCTGCTTGCCAAGTCGAAAGCCGCCTTTGGCATGGTCCCGAGCCTGCACGCCGTCATGGCTGAAGCGCCGGGCCTGCTGGAGGCGTACCAGACCGTCCACGAGCTGTTCGCAAATTCCAGCTTCGACAAGGACGAACTCACGGTCGTCTGGCAAACCGTCAATGTCGAGCACGGCTGCCATTACTGCGTGCCAGCCCATACCGGAATCGCCATGAGCATGGGTGTGGACGACGCCATCACCCAGGCGTTGCGCAATGAAACCGCATTGCCCAATGCTCACCTGGAAGCCCTGCGTACCTTCACGCTGAGTGTGGTGCGTGGCCGTGGCAACGTGGACGAAAGCGCGGTGCAGGCCTTTCTGGACGCCGGCTTCACCAGGCGTCAGATTCTCGAGGTGGTGCTCGGCGTTTCCCAGAAGGTGATGTTCAATTACACCAATCACCTGGCGAATACGCCGGTCGATCCACCGTTCCGCAAGTTCGCGTGGCAGAAGAAGGCCTGAGAGGCTGTGAAAAAATCGCCCACCTACTGCGATCGCCGCCGGACGCTCGTGTCGGCGGCGCACTACGGGCAAATCCTGGTCATTTGGTTCACCAAACTCCCCGAATTTGCCCGCAG
>SCSE01000018.1 GCA_004298015.1 Rhodanobacter sp. | reverse complement strand
CGCCGTGCGCGCAGGCCAATGCTTCTTCGCCAGCCGTGAGGCGATGATCGTCTTCGATGAAGCCGAAGACGTGTTCAGCGACGGCGGCCTGATGCGCGATAGCACGGCCAGGTCGCACAAAGCGTGGATGAACCGCCTGCTTGAGGGTAACGCTGTCCCAACACTGTGGTTGTCCAACCGGGTCGATGACATAGACCCGGCCTTCATCCGCCGCTTCGACATGGTGGTGGAAGTTCCCGTTCCGCCCAGGGCGCAACGCGAACGCATCGTCCGCGCGCTCTGCGCGGACGCGGTCGAAGACAGCGTCGTTCGGCGACTGGCGCACGAGGAAAAGCTTGCGCCGGCCGTGGTGGCGCAAGCCAATGGGGTCATGCGCTGCCTCGGATCCAGCCTGCCGCGGGAGCGTGCAGGGAATGTGTTGCTGCATCTCGTGGACAGCACGCTGGCGGCTCAGGGACACGCTCCCGTAGGAGGCAAGAACGCGCAACAGTTGCCTGACTTTTACGACCCGGCTTTCATCAATGCGGATGTGGATTTGGCAGCCATTGCCGAGCGGCTCAAGGATTCGCGCTCAGCACGCCTGTGCCTGTACGGGCCACCTGGCACGGGCAAGACGGCCTACGGTCGCTGGCTGGCCGACCAGTTGGACATGCCCTTGCTGGTGAAGCGCGCCTCGGACCTGATGTCGCCGTATGTGGGCGAGAACGAGCAGAACATCGCCGCGGCTTTTCGTGCGGCCTCACGCGATGGCGCGTTGCTCCTAATCGACGAGGTGGACAGCTTTCTGCGCGACCGCGAAGGCGCCAGCCGCAGCTGGGAAGCCACCCTCGTCAACGAGATGCTGACGCAAATGGAGACCTTTCAGGGAGTGTTCGTCGCATCGACCAACATGATGACTGGACTGGATCAGGCAGCCTTGCGCCGTTTCGACTTGAAAGTGAAGTTTGATTACCTGCAGGCCCGACAGGCAGGAGTCTTGTTGCGGCGAAACGGCGAGAGATTGGGCTTCGCCTTACCGGCGGATGTGGAAAGCCTCTCTGCAGCCCATCTTCCGTACGTCACGCCGGGCGATTTCGCTACGGTGATGCGCCAGCAGAGGTTCCGTCCAGCGATCAGCTTCGAAGATTTCCTTGCAGCACTGAAGGGCGAGACGGCGCTCAAGGCCGTGTCCAAGCTTGGAATCGGGTTTCTGCGGTGAGTGGTGGTCTGGCGTGGTGGCAGGGGCATGCAGCACGAAGTTGAACGTCATAGTGCGAGATCGACGTACGGTATGCTTTGGAAGTGCGGAAAGAGCAAAGTCTAAGGGTGCGCAAGAAATGAGATTCACCGAGTACGTGGTACTTGAAAGCGCTGATAAGGCAGTCGACCCATTGGGGTTTCGTCGGCCGGCCCGTGCCTTGCAGGACATGTTGTTCCCGCAGTTCACGGTGTTGACGTTGCGTCCCGCGTATCTGAGTTCGCTGTGCTGCATTCTCGACCAGCTTGGTGACGAGTCGTTCGAACCGCGCCAGTTGTCAAAACGCTTTCGCGAGCTCGAAGTGTATTGGGGCATCGCCAACGCCACGGTCGACGCGTCAATCATCAACGTCACGAAATATCAGAGGCTGCGTGGTGCGCAAGTCAACCTGAAATCGATTCCGCTCAGGCATCCAATTTATCAGCGTCTCTCCTACGGCACGCTTGGCCATTACAGCAGCGCTTCGCTTCGTTGGGGACTCGTCGAATCGGATGGGCATACGCTTCGTCCTCTAGGCCGCGATCTCGCGGATGCGTTCTCGTCGCGCAACCGCGCGCTACCCTTTCGCGAAGCGCTGACAAGGTGGCGGAGGGGCCACACCTTTTCGCAAGACGACTTCAAGAGAGCTGGCGCGCATTTTGGCGTGGATGTGGCGCCTTCACGCACGGAAAGCGAGATCTGGTGCAAGCTCATTGACACTTGGTGCAAGGAGAGCCGCCGCGTCGAGCCCTTGTGGAGCGCGCCACCGAAATGGCAAGCGCTTGAGGCAGGCTTTTCCAGCGCCTCGGCCTATCGGGTGTTATGGAACCAGGTGCGGCGGCAGTACGAAAGCCTTGCGACGGAGCTCACGGCCATTGACCGCTTCGAGCGTCTGGCAGCGGCCACGCAGTTTGTGCTTGATTTACGCATTGCATCGCTCGAATACGGCGACACCTTCAAGGATGTGATGCCTCATGGCGCGCAGGCGTTTGCCGCTGCCACCACGGCGCTAGCTGCAGACTATGTCGCCGCGCCCGCATTTCACGATTCACGCCGCCTTTTCGCGAGTGTGGCGAAGGCCGCTGGAGACTTCAGGGCCTTGACGGAGCGCGTTGTCGATCACCACGTAGACCATCAAACGGCGAAGGGGATTTCGCCCATCATCAAGGACAGCAAACTGCTCGTGGCCGGCCGCGTGAATTCCAACAGACTGAAGGAAGCGCTAGCAATTTTCGACAACGCCTCGGACGATGCGGCCGCTCAACTCGATGGACTGCAATTCCTGTATCGTCGCCAATGGCACTTCGAGAAATGCCGCAGCTGGTACGACTGGGCGCACCCGCAAAGGCTGGCTGCGCGATGACTGAACAGGTTGAATCGCTGCGCGAATATTTCACGAGCATCTTCGAAGCGTGCAATGAACGTGGTAACGAGTTGCAGCACGTCGTGGTCCTCAGCTACGAGTTCGACGATCAGCAGGTGCTGAACCTTGCCCTGCAGCGTTCGTTGAACGCGGCACCCGACGCGCGTACGTCAGACATCGCGCGCACGCTGCGTATCGTGCCGGTCATGATCTACGACGCGCGCAAAACACGAGAGCACAATCAGTTACCGCATTTCATGGAACTGCTGCCGGTGCGAGCGAAGCCATGGACCTGCCATCACGCCAAGGCCTACCTGGTGGTCACACAGCGTCAGGTCAATCTCGCGCTGGGTTCCATGAATCTGACTCATTCGGGTCTCTTTAAAAATCGCGAGGTTTTCGAGACGTTTGCGTGGAGCGACACCGAAAAGGCCGACCTTGGCGTTCTGCGCGAGTTCCTCGAAGTCCTAGCTAAAGGCTACGCGTCGTTCGAATCGGCTCCGCTAGGCGTCGCGCTTGATGCGCTCCGGCAGAGGCTTGCGCGCTGGGGCGCGTCCGGGCATCAGGACAGCGCTGTGCTTATCCATCAAGGCTACGATGGGGTCAGCGGACTGGAATCGCTAGCGCGCGCATGGCGCGCCGCGTTTGGCGGCCTTGCTCCGGAACGCGCGATCGCCGTGTCACCCTTCTTTGAACAACATACGCGCTCAGCTGTGTTCGCCGATGACCTGAAACGGACCTTCCCATCCCTGAGTGTACTCGACGTCGTGACCGACGCCCCGGTCGCCCAGTATCTTTGTAGCGGCCATTTCCGGACGATGCCGGCCACGCGACTGTTTCTAATCCCCGAAACGCTCACGGAGCACGAACGCGAGCGCATCGCGCAGGCCAACCAACCGGCCAGCCTCGATGGGCGTGCGATCACGCGGAAGCTCCACGCCAAGGTTCTTGTTTTGGCGCGGGGCAACGAAGCGCTGGTCTACCTTGGCAGCGCCAATTTCACACGAAAGGCATGGTGCGGTGCCAATCACGAGATGGGCGTCGCGCGTGTTCATCGCGGATCGATCGACAGATTGCTCGGCCTGATTTGCAGCAGCCTGAGCGCAGCGCAGATCGACCGCTACCGCGACTTACCGCCCAATTTGCAGTACGAACTGCCGAAATCCGAGGACGAATATGAAGAGCTGCCCCGTTATCCCGAATTCGTGCAAGGCATCGAACTGGGCGAAATAAATGGCTCGGATCTAATGGCATTCAAAGTGCGCGTGGAACACCAGGACCTCGCGCGCCTGTCCGACTATGAGGTGAGCTGGGGCGGTCTGCTGCTTCAGTTCACGAATGGGCGCTCGAACCCACTCGACCAGTCGTGTCTGATCGGCAGAATAATCGGCGCACGCAACCTGAAGTTCGTGTGTCGCGATGCGCCCGACTGCATCTACTACCTGCCGTTCCGGCACGCCACAGCGCTGTTCGAGCAGCGCGAACGCTACGTGCTCTCCACCGCGGAAGACTGGATGCTGCACTACCTCAGCGAGAAGCTGCCACTCGACCGCGATCCCGATGAATACGTGCCGGGCGATCCGGGCATCGACGACGACGATCCCGCCGCGGCGATCCACGCGATGCGCCAACGCAATATCGTGATCGCGATGCAGCAACATCTCAATCTATTCGCACGCGTGCAGGATACCTTCCGCGCACGCGTGGCGCGATGCATCGAAGCGCCCTCGTCGAACGAGCAGCACAGCCGATGGAAAGACAGCGTGGAAGAGCCTCTAGCAACCTTCGCCGACGTGCTTTCACGCGACCACCGGGGGCGGCTGCAAGCGAGCGAAGAGTCTTTGTTCCGGCTGGGCGAACTTGTGTTGTTCGCGCGCGAACTTGCCGCTGAATCAGACATGGGCCACGCGTTGTGGACACGCCTCAAAGCGAAATTGCCCACCAAAAGCGACAATGCGGCGGTCATGGAATATTTGCGCTTTTGTCACAAGGATTTTTGATCTTGAGTTTGAAACGATTCGACTCGATTATTCGCGTTAAAGCTGAACGCGAAGGGTTCCAGAAGGATTGGACCCGTCAGCGCGAAACTGCGCGTGAGTTTCTATCCCGCTTCGAGCGAGACTTGGACACCCAGTTGCTAGCCGACGAGGTGGGCATGGGCAAAACTTACGTCGCGATGGGCGTGATCGCTGCACGGCTGCTCGGCGCTAGCCGCAGCGATGCGCGCGCATTGCTGATCACACCATCCAGCGCAGTGCTGCGCGCGAAGTGGGAGCAGGAGTTACGTAGCTTCTCCGAGGTCTACGTTAACGGGCACGACCGGGCCAGGTCACGTAAGCTGCGCCCGCTCGTGGTTCATGGCTATTGGGAACTGATTGAGTGCCTTCACGTATATGAAAACAGAGTTGTCGTCAGGATCCACGCGCACACGGCATGCTGCATCTTGCAACTTATTTTCGAGTGGGCGCGCCGCAACAAGTACATCTCCGCGCACGCCAAATTCGAGCTGCTCAGCGAATTCGACAAAGCCTCGGGCAAAGCGCTGGAATTCGCTTCGTTGTACTCACGTACGGGCTGGTTCAGATACCTCGACGACCTGAAGGCTACGCAAGATCATACCTTGCGTGCGCACCTCGCCGCACTGCGCACCGCCGAGAGCGAGGAGGCGTGCAACTGGTTCAAGGAAGCCTTCAAGATCTTTGCTGCCAAACAGGAAACGTACCTACCCAACGTGCTGATTCTGGGTATGTCGTCTCTCGACCGGCCGCGCACCGATCAGGCTGAGACCCAGCGCTTCAGCACCTTCGTATTCGCCGTGTTGCTCAAGGGCCTCCACCAGGCCACGCGCAAAGCGCTGCTGAAATCGCTTCACAAGGCGAACATCCTGCAGCCCAAGGCAAAACTCGCGTTGCTCACAGAACTGGCCTCGAGCGATCTGTATGGCACGCGCGATTGCGTGATTAGAGCGCGCGACAACGATCCTGATCTCCAGGCGCGCTGGTGGTTACTGCGTGAAGAGGCAAATGGCGGTGCGATCAAGGAGTTCTTCAAAGACCTGATGAACGCCGTGGTTCGAGAAAAGCTGCGCCAGTCCGGAATCGATCTGGTCGTAGTGGACGAGGTACACAATTGGAAAGGCGGCAAAAACGGCGCAAAAGCATTCGGTAAGACCTTCTCGCCGTCGATCCCAAACAAGCTGTTGCTCTCGGCCACGCCGTTCCAGCTCGAGGAGGGCGAAATGCGCGCTGTGTTCGACTTCGCAACCAACAAGCGTGGAGCAACGCATCGGGTGCTGGAAGATATCTATCGCCCGGACGGTGTGGTCGCTACCTGCCTGAGCGAGAACAAGACCTTCCAAAAAGCCTGGGACGCGCTCGCCGGCGACGATGAAAGCATGGCGCGTCTTGGGGCGTTGTGCGAAGACTCGGATCGTGCCGGGGTGGAAAAGGCGCTTACAGGATTGATCCATGATCCGGCCACGCCTGCGGCATTGTGCGCGTTCAGCCAAGCTGCCGTGGCCTATCGCCAGGCCGTTGATCAGCTCGCGGCGTTACAGCGCCAGATCATGATTCGCCATCTGAAGCCGCGAGACCATCGAGCGTTCCATGCAGGACGGGATTTCGGGCCGGGTCCGGCGCAGCAACGCAAGATGCTGTACGACGTGGACGGCATGTCGCGAGAGGGTGATTCGTTGGTTCATTTTTTGGCGATGCGGCTCGATCAGCAGACGCGCGCGTCGGACGGCTCGCGCAATGCGGTCAATGCGCATCTGATGAGCGGACTGACCTCAAGCCTAAAGGCGTTCGAAGCGAGCGCGGCGGTGATGGCCCAGTCTAAGCGTATCTTTGGTGCTGAAACGGCGGAATACATGGCAATGTTCCAGCGCGTGCTCGGCATGAGCGAACATCCGAAAGTGCGCGCAACCGTTGAACATGCACTGAGCAATTACCGCAACGGCCGCAAGACGCTAATTTTCTGCGAGCGCGTCGAAACGCTGAACGAAATTGAGATTATGATGCGGTCGCGGATCAAGCCGGCTGAAGTTACCGAAGTTGACTTGCAAGCAAAGCGCAAGAATTTGCTCGACGAGGCCGGGTTCGTCGACTTGCCGCTCGCACGCATCTTCGCGCGAGCCTCCCAAGTCGATGCGCCCGAGATGGAGCGTTTGCTGGCCCAATGGCGGCCCGATGCCGTGGCCTTCGCGCTCAACTGCCTGTCGCGCAGCCGCGTGAGCCCGAGCGAACGGCGTGTGTTCCGTCTGCTCGATCTGTGGCTGCTGGTTCAACTGGGCAAAATGCGGCGTGTAAAGGATTCCGCGATGAACTTGTTCGGACAGCTGTGCAAAATGGCGGGCTCTGATGAAGAGCAAGGCTGGCTCACCACGGCGCTGCACTCTGCGGATGGCTTAAGCACTGTATCAGCCCCAGCCGCTCAGGACCTCGTGCACCGTCACGCAGAAACATTCTTCGCGCGACCGCTCAATTTGTGGGACGCCGACGACACCGGTTCGTTCGCGAAGCATCTGTGGGCGCTGCTTCAATCGGAAGCGAGCCAGCTCGTGGATAGCGGCACCGATACGAAACTTGTCGCGCCCGGTTTTTTCGACACAGTGCTCGATCTTCAGACGGGGTTGCGCAAAGTGCTGTTGCGGCCAGACTTGTTCCGTACGTACCTTGACCCGATGTTGGCGCATCCGTTGAGCGAACCGCGCATGCCGGAGATCATGCGCGCAGTGCATGACGGTGTGCGTGCGCGACGTGGCCTCGGTGAGTCGATGTGGAAGCGCATGGTGCGCTTCCTGTTGAGCCTGTGCGATGCGAACGGTTCCATGAATACCGACGACCACACCAACACTCGCCGCCGAAGCCTGTGGCGCGGGGTCAATCTGCAGCGTAGCCGCACCGGCATAAGGCATGACGAGGAAGCAGCCAGCGGAGCAAACCGGGACGACGATTACGCAGTGCGCACTCTCGACGGCTCAATGAAATCCGATGGCCGCATTGTGCTTTGTGCGGCCTTCAACTCGCCGTTGGCGCCGGACATATTGATCTGCACGTCGATCGGCTCGGAAGGGATCGACCTGCACCGGGAATGCGCGGAGGTCATCCATCACGATCTGCCGTGGAATCCCGCACGCCTCGAACAACGCATCGGCCGTGTCGATCGCGTGGGCAGTCTCGCCGAAGCAATCCGGGCCGATCAATCAGGTCCAGGGTTCGTGCATGTGGGAGTCCCGTTCCAGCAGCAAAGTTACGAGCGCTTCCAGTACAGCGTGCTTCTGGCGCGCGCGCAGCGTTTTGAAGTGCTGCTTGGCAAGCCAGACTTTGCTCTGCCCCTAGACGAGGAAGCGCAGGACGAGCATGAGCAAGGCCGCGTGCGAGAGGTAGTCACTGATGAGGATTTAACGCTCGAGACGCCGTCTCCCAGTTTGCCAGAAGAACTCGCGTGCTGGTTCAGGGTTGATTTGTCGCTGAGGGGATGCAGCGGCTAGAGAGCCCGGCAAAGTGCCGCCTGATGCTGCTTTTCTGCAACTACCCAGAGCTACCACTGCTCACTGCAATACGGCGCGGTCGAGAAGCGCTCGCCATGCGCAGCGTTTTCACCACGAGGCCTTTGCCGAAGAGTGGCGGCTGGTCTAGGTGGTGATTTTGTTTCGGCACTCCGAATGGTTCATCAGCGTGTAGCGCAATAAATTGGCGGCTGTGCCGGTGGAGACCGGCATATTGTAGACGACGGGGCGCGCAGGCTCGGACAGGCGGGGTTACATGGCGTAGTTCTGATCGGTACTAGCGGGAAACTAGATTCCACAAGCGACAAGCAAAGTCCGTTTGGGTTTGTGCTGACTCAAGTTGGTGAAGGCGACACTGCCTGTCGTACGACGATGCCAGCATGACCTCCATCAACCGACGGAGGTCACCATGGAAAAGGCAACGCACGAAGGCCGCTCGCTAAAGCTGGTTGGCGTTAACGCCGATGAGAAGGACATGGCCGACCGAAGGTACTGCGCGGAGTTGGCAGCGAGCTTTCGTAGGTTCTCAAGCGGCACCGAAAAAGCTCTCCGGCCGGGCATGTTGGTGCAGTGGAAGCCGGGTATGAAGAATCGTAGGATGCCGGATTACGACGTGCCGATGATGGTGGTCGAGGTGCTAGAGCAACCGGTCATCGACACCGCGTTCGAGTCGGGCTCAATCTATTTCCGCGAGCGCCTGAACATCATCCTCGGCTTTCTGGACGAGGACGATGAATTCTGCCTGCTCCACTACGACTCGCGGCGCTTCGAACCTTATACCGGGATCGGCTCGGAGTAGAGGCGATGCAGGACGGGGACGACCTGCATGAACGGGAGGTAGCCCGAGGGCCGTCTATCTCTACCACAGCTAATTTGCTTTGCGCTGTTTTGCACGCGGTGGGCTGGCCGGCGCGGTCGAAGGTGACGGACGATATTGCCGATTACCTCGCATTGCGCCCACTGTCAGTAGCCAGGTCTGCGCTGTGATCGATTGGGATCCCAGCGCTAGACTATAGGAACCATACCTCGGAGTTGAGTCAGGCCATGCCGTCGTCTTATGAACACTGCTCCGACTGCCCTTACGCCTGCGGAACGCAGCTAACTGAGAGCGATAGAGCCATTCGAGATCGCCCGATGCGGATGGAAGACAACGGCAGCGACACGCTGCTTGTGTTCCAGTCGCCGGGTATCGAAGAGTGGAAGAGGGGTCATCCCATTTCCAGCCCCAGTCCGCGGTCGGCCGCTGCCAAGATGGCAAAGGCATTCGAACTCATTGGAAGTGATAGAGGGCAATTCAACATCACCAACGCGGTCCAGTGCTTTCCGGGTAAGCGCGGCGCTGAGGTCGGTCTAAACTCTCGCGATAGGTCTCCACCAGCCGAGGTGCTGGTGGCGTGTTCCAAATGGTTGAAAACAGATATCCACAAGCGCTCTTACAAGCGAATTGTGGTGTTCGGTAGGGTCGCCGAGAAGATGGTGCGCAAGCTCATTGGTATGGATTCCAGACTGCTATATGTTCCGCATCCAAGTGCACGGGGAGTTTCTCTCGCCCGCCTTGCGGCTGCTCTCAAGAAATAGCCAAAGGAGTCCATGGCTTGGGAGAAGGCAAACAAGGCCGCGTACAACCTAATCTGGCAACGAGCGAATCCCACTCAGGTCCCTGTACACGTGCGCCATCGCCTCATTACGCAGGAGAGCCCTCCGAGTGCTATCAAGGATTGCCCGTCTGATCGGCTCTTTGTCGCGAAACACGCCCACGCCCTCCGTCTCGACCAGTGATGTCAACACTCGGCGTTGCAGCCAAAGCTCAAAGCCAAGGAATGATGGCACCTGCTTGAAGTCCAGGAAGGGGATAGCACGAACCGCCGCAGCATTGGTCGCGTCGGTGCTCGTCAGAGTGAGTCCTAGATAGGCCCAGGCCACAAGGAATGGCTCCCGATCCGGTTCCCAGGCTGGCCAAGCCCCTTCAAGGGCAAGCGGATGTCCCAATGGAAGGACGAAGTATCGATTGACGAACTCGCTCACCACAGGCGCAACGTCGAATCGATCGGTGGCCCCGCCTTTGAGCAGCTTCTCCAGCGAAACAAGCGCAGAAGGGCTCGGCGCGAATGGGCCCAGTAGCCCAAGGCAGCATTCCTGCTGCAGCGCGCTAAAGATCAATCCATCGTCTTCAAATCGGAGCCTGAGGCGCTTACGGTCGTCGAGGTCCCGGCACAGGGCAATCACAATTTCCCACTCTGTCGGCTCATCCAGCGTCAGGTAGTAGTCTCGCCAGTGGTCATCTTCCATGAGGCGTAGGACTCGGTCGAAAAGATGCGATCCACCCAACTCGCCTTCAAAGTGCGCTGACTCAATGCAAAAACCACACATGGGGACCTTCTCCGCGCAGCGCCCGGGTAGCCTGCCTCCAATGATGGAACTGGGGGTAGGTCATCCCATCTTAATCATGGTCGTTCCAAGGACTGAGACTGCTGTTCAAAACAAGTGCCAGGTGCTAAACGCCAACCTTCTGGACAGCAAAAACCAAAAGATGTGAACACGAGAACCTTAAAGGTTGGATGGAGACGTCAAACCTGCTGGACACGGACGCCAGCCTGATCGGTGGCCACCGTGCCCTGCGTTCCTCGTAACTTTAGTCAGCCTCGGCGGCAGTGCAGCCGTCGAAGTCGACCGGCTGCTGTCGGCCGATTGACCTCTTCAATTGCTCCTTTGCGTACCTGTAGTTCAAGATGAAGCAACGTTACCTTCGGAGCTCAATATTGAGCACACACGCGTCTTACTCGCTGGCCTGCTTCAGCACTGTGGGCAAATGGGCGCAGCGGAGATTCGGTCCCAGCACGTACCCATCCAACCCATGCGCCGCCGCGCGCCTGTTTCTACTGTGAGCGCACGGGTCCTAATGGTGCAAGGCTGTACCTCCGACGCCGGCAAGAGCGCGTTGGTCACCGGGCTATGTCGCTGGTTACGCCGACGTGGCGTACGCGTGGCACCGTTCAAGCCACAGAACATGGCACTCAATTCGGCAGTCACTGTGGATGGTGGAGAAATTGGGCGCGCGCAGGCGGTACAGGCACAAGCGGCGGGGCTCGATCCCCACACGGATTTCAATCCGGTGCTGCTCAAGCCCAATAGCGATACCGGTGCCCAAGTGATCGTGCATGGGCACGCGATCGGCAACATGGACGCTGTCGGTTATCACGCCTACAAGCCCATTGCGCTGGATGCGGTACTGGCGTCACACGCACGGCTGGTCGCAGAGTACGCCGTGGTGCTGGTGGAAGGTGCAGGCAGCCCCGCCGAGATCAACCTTCGCGAGGGCGATATCGCCAACATGGGCTACGCTGAGGTGGTCGATTGCTCGGTGATCTTGGTTGCTGACATCGACCGCGGTGGGGTGTTCGCGCACCTGGTTGGCACACTGGCCCTGTTGTCCGCGAGCGAACGCAAGCGGGTAGCGGGCTTCGTCATCAACCGTTTTCGCGGCGACATGGCATTGCTGCAGCCGGGCCTGGACTGGCTGCAACGCGAAACCGGCAAGCCGGTGCTGGGTGTGCTCCCTTACCTGCATGGCCTGCAACTGGAAGCGGAAGATGCGTTGCCACGCCAGCGCGAGCACAAGCCGCAGGCGCAGTTGCGGGTGATGGTGCCGGCCTTGCCACGCATCAGCAATCACACCGATCTTGATGCCTTGCGCGCACATCCCGATGTCGAGCTGACCCTGGTTGGTCCAGGCGAGTTGCCGACGGCCTGTGATTTGATCGTGCTGCCTGGTTCCAAGTCCACTCGCGCCGATCTGGCATGGCTGCGCGCGCAGGGCTGGCCGCCAGCGATCGCCAGGCACCTGCGCTACGGCGGCAAGCTGATCGGCATTTGCGGTGGTTTCCAGATGCTGGGTCGAGTCGTGCACGATCCGCACGGCCTCGAAGGCGAGCCCGGCTCAAGTGAAGGTTTGGGCTACCTCGACATGGAGACCGTGCTGGAGCCACAAAAACAGTTGCGACGTACACATGGCCGACTTGCATGGACGGATGCCCTGGTCAGTGGCTATGAAATCCACTGCGGGATCAGTGATGGCGATGCCTTGGCCTGCCCATCCAGCCTGCTTGATGACGGGCGCAGCGATGGTGCCCTGTCCACGGACGGACAAATTCTCGGCAGTTATCTACATGGCTTGTTCGATCAGCCGCAGGCATTGACCGCGCTGCTGGCGTGGGCCGGTGTGCGCGATGCGGCGCCAGTGGACATGCATGCGTTGCGCGAAGCGAGTATCGAGCGGCTGGCCGATGCCGTGGAGAATCATCTGGATATTGCCGCGCTGCTTAGACTGATCGGTATGGGAGAACCATCATGCGCACACTGATTTTAGGCGGAGCCCGCTCGGGCAAGAGTGGGCTGGCCGAGCGGCTGGCGCGTGACTCCGGGCGAGAGGTGGTCTATATCGCGACCGCACAGGCGCAAGATGCGGAGATGGCTGCCCGTATCGCACATCATCGTGATCGTCGCCCGGCGCACTGGCAAAGTGTGGAAGAGCCTCTGGCGCTGGCCGATACCTTGCGCACATTCGCCCACCCAGATCGCTGCGTGCTGGTCGATTGCCTTACCCTGTGGCTCAGCAACCTGCTGGGTGATGGCGACGATCGGCGTCTCGGGCGTGAATACGAAGCCTTGCTCGATGTCTTGCCTGCTCTACCCGGGGAGTTGCTGTTTGTCAGCAACGAGGTCGGTTTGGGCGTGGTGCCGATGGGTGAGTTGACGCGTCGTTTCGTGGATGAAACGGGGCGCCTGCATCAGGCCATGGCGGCCCGCTGCGAACGTGTGTTGTTTGTAACAGCGGGGTTGCCGCTGCCTCTCAAAGGAAATCTTGCATGAGTCATGAGTGGTTGTTCCAGCTGTGTGCAGTCAGCGACGCGGACAGCGAAAATGCCGCCCGTGCCCACCAGGCACAACTGACCAAGCCACAGGGTTCACTCGGCGCGCTGGAAACGCAGGCTATTCGTCTGGCCGGGTTACAACGCAGTGCTCGGCCAGCGGTGCAGCAGGTATGGATCAGTGTCTTCGCCGGTGATCATGGCGTCGCGGCGGAAGGCGTGTCGGCTTTCCCGCAAGTGGTCACTGGTGAGATGGTGCGCAACTTCGCCCATGGCGGCGCCGCGATCAGCGTGCTCGCACGGGTCCTCGGTGCCCAGCTGGAGGTGGTGAATCTGGGTACGGTGAACGATCCGGGCGAGTTGCCTGGGGTGCGCCGGGCGATCATCGCGCCGCAGACCCACAACTTCTGCGAGCAAGCGGCGATGACACCGGCGCAGCTCGACGCGGCGTTGCGCACCGGTGCCGATAGCGTTGCGCAAGCTCACGCCGCTGGCACGCAATTGTTCATCGGCGGGGAAATGGGTATAGCCAATACCACGTCGGCAACGACACTAGCCTGTGCCTTGCTGGGCGAGTCGCCAGCCACACTGGCCGGTGCGGGCACGGGGTTGGATGCCAAGGGCATCGGACACAAGGTCGAGGTGATTGCACGCGCGCTGGCCCGTTATCCCGATGATGTGGATGCGCTGGTCTGGCTGGAGCGCGTGGGTGGCTTTGAGATCGCCGCACTGACAGGTGCCTATATAGCGGCCGCACAGCATGGCATAGCGGTGCTTGTCGACGGTTTCATCACCACGGTTGCCGCACTGGCTGCGGTGCGCATCAATCCCGCGTGCCGTGCCTGGATGTTTTTCGGTCATCGTTCGCACGAACAGGGACATGCGCGGGTGCTGGTGGCACTGGATGCCGATCCTCTGCTGGATCTTGGCTTGCGCCTGGGTGAAGCGAGCGGCGCAGCGACGGCCGTGCCTTTGTTGCGTCTGGCCTGTGAACTGCATGCGGACATGGCCACGTTTGCCCAGGCGGGGGTGAGCAACGCATGAGCGGAAGCATCGATCTGCTCCGCCACGGCGACACTGGCCAGAGCGGTTATCGGGGCCAGCTCGACGATCCTCTAAGCCCACTGGGGTGGGCACAACTGCGTGCGGCGACGGCGCGTCGCCGTTGGGATGCCATCATTACTTCATCGCTATGCCGCTGCGCTGATTTTGCGCGGGAACTGGCCACGCAGCAGGGCGTGCCGCTGCGTGTGGACAGTCGACTGGCGGAATATCACTTCGGCGATTGGCAGGGGGTAAGCATCGAGAAGCTGGCACAGGAGCAGGGTGCTGCCCTGGGACAGTTTTGGGCCGACCCGGTGACAAACCCGCCGCCAGGTGCCGAGTCATTTGCGGCATTTCGCGATCGCCTGTCTGCCGCGTTGAACGATATCGCGAAGGAAGCCACCGCGCAGCGCGTGCTGGTGGTGACCCATGGCGGTGCCATCCGACTGCTGGGTTGCGAGTCGGAGGGACGCGATTTCGGTGACATGGCCAACATTGATGTACCGCATGCTTCGCTGCACCCGTTGCCTTGGCGAGTATCGGCCTGATGCGTTCGTTGCTTGCCGCGCTTGGTTTTCTCACTCGGGTACCGGTGCCGGTATGGGTCTTGAAAGATGCTGGGGTAACGAAAGACTCGCTGGTCTGGTACCCGGCGGTGGGATTACTGGTGGGCAGCGTGCTCTGGAGTTTGGGGTGGCTTGGCAGCGACCTTCCGCCTTTGCTCAGGGCTGCACTGCTCTTACTCGTGTGGGTCGGATTGACTGGTGCCCTGCATCTGGACGGTCTGGCAGACAGCGCCGATGCCTGGGTCGGTGGCCTTGGTGATCGTGAGCGTACGTTGGCGATCATGAAGGATCCGCGTAGCGGCCCGATGGGCGTGACTGCCGTGGTGCTGGTGTTGCTGCTCAAGTTCGCGGCCCTGGCGAGCCTGCCGCTCGCCGGGACGGCGCTATGGCTGGCGCCGATGCTGGCGCGTGCGGCCATCACGGCAGCCTTCCTGTGTACGCCGTATGTACGTAGCCAAGGCCTTGGCAGTGCGCTGACACACGCACCCCGACTGGCCTGCATAGCCGGCGTATTGGCGGCTGTTGTCCTTGCCGCATGGTGCGGATGGCATGGCGTGCGTGCCTTGCTGGCCGTGACGGTCGTGTTTGCCTGCTGGCGTTATGCCTGCATGCATCGCCTAGGAGGCATGACGGGCGACACCTTGGGAGCCTTGACCGAACTCGTCGAAGCGGCGGTACTGGTCGCGTTGGTCTAAGCCGATGCCAGCCTGACGACGTGCCGGGTCTCCAGCGGCCCGAACTGAAGGTGGGCGTCATACGTTGCGTAATGCAGCTGGTTTATTCGCAGCGACACCGACGGCGCATCGATCTCCCGCAGTCGCTGGCGAACTTCCTCGGCTGCGGCTTTGCGTTTATACAATCCTAGGGTGATGTGCGGCACGTAGTTGGCCTGCCGAAGTCCTTTCGCCAGCACTTCCAGGGCAGAGCGCCACCTGGTCAGTTGCCCGGACGGATCAGTCACAGAAATGAAGGCGGCACTGGCGAAGCTGTCAGGTGCGCCCAATGAAAGTGAACATGCGACGCCGCGCAAACGCTGCAACGACTCAATTTGATCACGTAGCTGCAAGGGTGTGAAGTCGTCATTCGCGACTTGTGCCGGCTGTTCGAAGCCGCAGACGGCCAGCGTCAGATGCGGTTGGCGCTGCTGGGACGGATGCAGCAGGTCGGTCAGCCGTCGCCGCGCGGCTTCGACGTAATCTAGCAACACCGGATCATTCACTGGAATGATCCAAACGCCATATCGTTGCCGCTGCCGATGCCATTCGGGATAGTCGCGCAGCTCAGCAACCACTGTTTCGGATGGGCCATGTTTCAAGTCGGAGATCAGCATTGCGCCGATGCTACCCGATACCATGGGCTCAACGGGATGGGCCCGAGGTGGTTGGGGATGAGCACAATGCATGCTGGCAATGAATCGGAGGTCACTTTTTCAGGGGCGGAGCGAGATGCCGTATACAAGTGCATCTTCAATCGGCGCGATGTCCGCTCTCAGTTTCTCCCTGATCCCGTTCCCGAGGACGTGCTGGCTCGTATTCTGCGCGCGGCTCACCACGCCCCATCGGTCGGCTTCATGCAGCCGTGGGATTTCATCGTGGTGCGGGACGCCGGTGTAAAGCGCCGCATCCACGATGCCTTCAAGATTGCGAATGACGAAGCGGCATCCATGTTCAGTGACGAACGTCAACAGACATATCAGTCACTCAAGTTGGCAGGTATTCTCGATGCGCCGGTGGGGATCTGCGTGACTTGTGACCGAAGCCGTTCTGGTCCCGTCGTACTCGGCCGCACCCACCAGCCGGAGATGGATCTTTATAGCGCGGTCTGCGCAGTACAAAACTTGTGGTTGGCGACGCGGGCAGAAAACATTGGTATGGGTTGGGTCAGCATCATGCATCCGCAACACTTGCGCGAAGCATTGGGGATTCCGGACTCCATTGTTCCGATCGCCTACCTCTGTATCGGCCATGTCACTCACTTCCTCAAAAAGCCGGAGTTGGAAACAGCTGGCTGGCTTCCGCGCATGCCACTTCGCGACGTCGTATGGTTCGATCAGTGGCATGCCGAAGACGGCGCGGAATCTCTGCTCCAACATCTTTAAGGCGATTTAGAGCCCATCGTTCCCGCTCGCAGCCTGTCGGACGTTCATGAAACATGGGCCTCGTACGTCGATTTGCGGTTAGCAATTACGGGCTCGATCGGTCAGACCGGAATACGCAGGCTGTCCAACCGTGCGTCGGAGTCGGCAGGATAACTCCTCAGAAGAAACGATCGATTCACGAGATTGCGCACCGGCCTACTTGGCGTGCAACAGAAAAAACGGAGTGACGGAGCCGTAGGTATGTTCGACTCGGTGAACGCGGGTTGAGGAGGCTGACTCGCTAAAGCGATGGCGGTATCTCCTTGCCAATCATCGCGGCGGCGAACAATCCACCGAGGCCGCCAAACAGCAACCATTGGCTGAAGGGTGATCCGGTCACCCGGGACAACACGACCGCCCCAATGCTGCCGACCACCAGCACGAGGAGAAACAGCAAGATCCGTTCGCGTTCGATCCGGCGCTGCTCTTGCGCTTGTTCGAATGCGATTTCATCAAAGTAATCGAACAGGTTGAACCCACAGTGCACGCAGAGCTCGCTGTGCCGCCACGTCCAGTAGTCGCACTGAGGACAGACCTCGGCGTTAGCGTGGTGTGGCGGCGGACCGCGGTACTCATGCTGTTGGGTTGCCGTCAGCCACTCGGAGGCAGGCGCGGGTTCCGACACCGATCCGTCCTCGGGACCCAGGAGCCACTGGATTTCTTCTTGCGTGCTCCGGGCGCCGAACTCTTCAACAGATGAGGACGGAGCGCCTTTCGACAAAGCGCGTCGTCCGGCCAGCGGCACGATATGCCCATCGGTTGGCCCCGTGTCGCTCATGCACTCAGGCGGCCAAGGTCAGATAGTCGGTGACGCCGGCCGGATCAAACGGCTTGTCGCGGAAGTGCTGGTACAACAATCGGATCACGCGCCCCTTCTTTTCCGGAGATAAGGGTTTGCGGATGCGCTGCAATCGCTGCTCAACCGCCACCACGATCTGCTCCACCAGATCCGGCGACACGGCAGCATCCCGTCCGCTGGGGTCAGTGCCAGGACCAATCAGGACCCACAACGGGTCGATGCCAAAGGTCTCGTACAACAGCCGCAGCACGGTAGCCGGAGCCTCGCGCTCGCCGCGCTCGTAGTTTTGGTAGGCCCTTGGCGAGATGCCCAACCGCTCGGCGAACTCGGTCTGCGACAGCCGCACACGTTCCCGCGCCGCGGCAAGGCGGTGACCGATTACCACGTTATCGTTGAGAGTTGAAAGCTTACTCATGTGTGCTATCTTCCTACTCACTTGACCATGCCGACGGTATCACATGCACTGGTTTCTCGACAACGCAAATACTAGCCAGTGTCGAAGCATCCGCGCGTCGGCGCAAGAGTCTCGCCGGCAGGAGGTCGTGATGACCTAGCCACCCTACGTTCGTCATTCCGAACGGGGAAAAGCAGAAACCTCGGGCGTTGGCGCGCTCGGGGCTTCGGAGATGCAGAACAGTGACTTGTTGGCATTCTCCATGCCGCCTTCCTCGACGTCAAGCGCCGACCCACAGAGGGTCGACTTGGTCCCGGCTGCCCGCGTGACGGGCCTCCGGGTGCATGGAGAACTTCCGTCGTGCCCCCTATCAAAGATCTCTGCCGCTTGCTGCTGACAACCGCGTTGTCGAATCGGCGCATCAGCGAAGCGCTACACATCTCGCCGACTACAGCGATGCGCTACCGGAACCGGTTAACGGAACTGGAATGGGACTGGCTGCGTGTCAGCGCGCTGGACGAAGCGAGCCTGGATCGTCTGCTGAATACGCCAGGCAAGAGTGCCTTCGTGCACACCTTCGTCGAGCCAGACTGGTCGCAGGTGCATGTCGAGCTACAAAAGCGTGGCGTCACTGTCACGCTGCTTCACGAGGAGTACGCGATCGGCCTGGATGCCGGTGTGTTGTCGCTGAGCGAATTCCGCCGCCGGCTGGCCCGTTACCAGCGCACGCGGGGTCTGGTCATGCGTCAGATCCATCGGCCCGGCGAATGCTTGTTCCTGGACTTTTCCGGTGTCCGGCCATGGCTGACCGATCCCGCTACTGGGGAGATAACGCCGGTGGAATTGTTCGTAGCCGTGCTTGGAGCCAGCCGAAAAACCTTCGCGTGTGCGGTGCCCAGTCAGAAACTGCCGGACTGGATCGCCGCGAACGTGAAAGCGCTGGAACATTTCGGCGGCGTGGCGACGTTTCTCGTGCCGGATAATCTGAAGGCGGCGGTAACGTCGCACAAGCGCGGCGAAGGCGCGGTCATCAATCCGACCTATGCCGAGTGCGCGGTCCACTACGACACCTTGGTGTTACCCACTCGGGTGAGACGCCCGAAAGACAAGGCCGCGGTCGAGCTGGGCGTGAAGATTGTGCAGCGGTGGGTGCTGGCGCGTCTGCGCCATCGCACCTTTACCACACTGAGCGATCTCAATCGGGCCATCAGCGAACTCCTGGCCACGCTCAACGACAAGCCGATGCGCGGGGTGGGTGGCAAAAGTCGTAACCAGCTGTTTGTTGAGATCGATGCTCCCGCCTTGAAACCGTTGCCAGTGGAACCGTATGGCTATGCCGATTGGCAGATCGGCGTGCGCGTCGGGCAGGACTACCACATACGCTGGAACGAGCAGTATTATTCGGTGCCGCATACCCTCGTCGGGTCCGTCGTGAACCTCAAAGCCACGGCCGCCATGGTCGCGGTGTTCCACCGTGACCGGCGGGTTGCCTTGCACGCGCGATCTTCCGTGCCCGGTTTCGTCAGCACGTTGCCTGAGCATAGGCCAAAGGCCCATCAGCACTATGCGGACGATCAGCCGGCCGCCGTGTTGGCGTGGGCGCAGTCTGCTGGCGGTGCCGTTGCGCAGTTCCTGCAGCAGCACATCGCCCACCACCGACGCCCGGCCCTGTCGTTGCAGGCGGGACGTGGGTTGCAGCGGCTCGCCCGCGAATATGACATGGAGCGACTGCAGGCGGCCTGCCAGCGGGCGTTGCAACTGCATGCCCACGGCATCAGCTCGGTCACCTCGATCCTGCAACGCAACCTCGACAAAACCGCACTCGCCACTGACGTTTCCGACATCACCACGCCGGCACACGAGCATGTACGCGGCGCCGACTATTACGCCACCTGACAAGGAATCTCCCATGACGTTGCAATGCACGATCGATCAACTGCGCCGCCTGAAACTGACAGGCATGCTGTCGGGCCTGGAACATCAGCTCAGCCAAACGGCCTATCTGGAGCTGGCCTTCGAGCAGCGGCTGGGACATCTGCTCGATGCCGAAACCAGCCACCGGGACAGCCAGCGGCTGCACCGATTGCTGAAGAGCGCAAAGCTGAAGCTGCAGGCCGAACCGGAGGCTATCGACTATCGTCCGGGGCGCGGGCTCGATCGCGCCGTCATGGCCGACCTGTTGACCTGCCAATGGATCGAGAGGCGGCAGAATCTGCTGGTCACAGGCCACACCGGCACCGGCAAGACCTGGCTGGCCTGTGCGATGGCGGTGCAGGCAGCACGCAGGGGATTATCCGTCGGCTACCGCCGGGTCGGGCGTCTCCTGGAAGACATGGAGCTCGCCCATGGCGACGGCTCGTTGGCGAGGCTGCGCCATCAGCTGTCGAAGTTGCAGTTGCTGATATTGGACGACTTCGGTCTTGCGCCGCTGACGGCACGTGGGCGATCGGATCTGCTGGAGCTGCTGGACGATCGTGTGGGCTGTGGCGCCACGATCATGGCCGGTCAGCTGCCGGTCAAGGATTGGCATGGTTTCATCAATGACCCGGCGCTCGCTGATGCCATCTTGGACCGACTGATCCATAGCAGCGTTAAGCTGACTCTGAAGGGTGAATCGATGCGCAAACTGAAGGGCAAGGACGATCCGGCGGAAGCGGGGTGATCACGCTGGCGTTCGAGTCCGGGCTGACGTCGGTGTCCAGCAGGTTTGGCGCGGAGGTCCAGTGAGCCTGGCGTCCGTGTCCAAAAGGGCTGGCGTTACTGTCCAGTTGTTTGGTTTTTTGCAGCCAGGTGTTGGGGCGCATTGAAAGATGGCCGGAGAAGTAGCGAATTGCACGCTGTAAATTGACCAATGTGTCTGCTTGGTCTGCAGGGGGACGACCCAGCAGGAGTCGGTGTGCATACGATGGCACTAAGGCGGGTGCTCCGGCATGTTTCGCTGAAGGTACCGAGCCCGGCGAGGTTTCACGGCTATCGTAATAATGGGGTGCCGCCGATCAGGTGAAGCTCAGCACGGAGACTTCGAAGCTACTTCGCTCGGGAAGCCATTCCAGCAAGTATTCCCCACCGATCAGGGGTCCCCACAGGTAGTACGCCTTGAACCGCTGGCTTCCAACGATCTGGGAAAAGCCACACTCGCCCACGTGAGGCGACGCCTTGTCTCCGCACTCCCAGGATCGGATGGAGGTGCCGCCAAGCCAACCCTCGGGGCTATGTAGGGGTGGATATTCCGTGATCCGTACACGGGAGGGGCGTAGGTGAATGTCCCTAGCTACAAGCCAGGCGATCAGTGAGATTGATACAAGCTCGTCCGAATGGGTCATGGCGCGTCTGTCTCGAAACTCAAGCGTGCATCAGAGGTTCTGGCCATGGAGCTTCAGCATGTTTCGAACCAACCGGCTGGTGGTCTGGTCGATGTGTTCGATGAGCTCTGGCATGTCAGGTTCGGGCGCGGTACGCCTTGGCCAATTCGACAACTTCTGCTGCCATTTCCCGGCGCAGCGCCAGCGGTCGAAGGACTTCCACTGCGGTGCCGAAGCTCCGCAGCCACCAGCGCAGTTGGTCGGTATTGGCCACGGTAGCGTTGAGGCGTTGCTCATCGCGGCCGCGAATGGGCGCAAGTGTCTGGTCTGGCGATAGCTTGCGTTCGTCCAGGTAATCCGCCAGCCAGGGGGAGACGCGCAGTTCGAGATGGAGATCGCCCTCTAGTGGCAACTCGAAACGGCGTTCTTCCATGATGTAATGCCGCAGGTTGAAGCCGGCCAGCTTGATGGCGGGTTCGTCCAGTAGTGTGGCTGAAAGAATGCGGTGCAAGGCGAAGATGCGCGGCTCGGGATAGTCACGGGCGGTGGCCACCAGATAGTAGCTGCCGCCACGGCTAACCAGGCCCAGTGGATTGACCGGATAGCGTTTGGCGCGCTCCTGACCGGCGGCCCGATAGCTGATCTCAAGGCGCTTTTCCGCCAGCAGGGCCTCATGAACGGCTTCATGAACGCTTGCGGAAATGGCTGGCGGCATCAGCGGCTGGTTGTCTGGTACAGCAGCCACCTTGTCCGACCAACGTGCCAGCGCTGTCTGGGAGGTTTCATCCAGCGCTTTGCGAGCGGACTTGAACAGCGGCTCCAGCGCGACGAGGGCGCTGCGCGGCAAAAGCGAAGCCAGATGGCGATAAGCCAGTTCCAGGGTCAGTGCGGTCGCCGGATTCAGGGCGGGCAGGTGGGTAAGGTCGGCCT
>SCSE01000017.1 GCA_004298015.1 Rhodanobacter sp. | reverse complement strand
TTTCATTTGGCAGCCGCGGGATACGTGCAAGAATGCTTGTGTGGCACCGATTGGCCGTCTACAGGGTATCCAGTGAAATTGCGGGTATCCATGCGGGTATCAAGACGATGATGTCGGCATGCACTCTAAGTAAAACAAGTAGATAGGCTTTTTATGCTGCTTATGATCGACAACTACGACAGTTTCACCTTCAACCTCGTGCAGTACCTCGGTGAACTGGGGCAGCCGGTGAAGGTGGTGCGCAACGATGCGCTGGATGTAGCGGGGATCCGTGCGCTGAAGCCTTCGCACATCATGATTTCGCCGGGCCCGGGCACACCGGACGATGCCGGTGTGTCGCTGGCGGTGCTGGCTGAGCTGTCGCACGAGATCCCGGTGTTCGGCGTGTGCCTGGGGCATCAGGCTATCGGGCAGGCGTTCGGCGGCAAGGTGATACGTGCCAAGCGGATCATGCACGGCAAGACGTCGCCGGTACGCCACCGCGGGCACGGTGTGTTTGCCGGTTTGCCGGAACCGTTCGAGGCGACGCGCTACCACTCGCTGGTGGTCGAGCAGTCGTCGCTGCCCGATTGCCTGGAAGTCACCGCGTGGACGGAAAACGCGGACGGCTCGATCGACGAGATCATGGGTCTGCGCCACAAGACGCTGCCGGTCGAAGGCGTGCAGTTCCATCCGGAGTCGATCCTGACGCAGCACGGCCATGACCTGCTGCGCAATTTCCTCGGCCTGCCGTTGCGGTTGGCCGCATGAGCGGTGACGTGGCAGGCAAGGGCGGGCGCCCGATCACCATCACGCCGCAGGAAGCACTGCAGCGCACGATCGAGCACCGCGAGATCTTCCACGACGAGATGATCGCGTTGATGCGGCAGATCATGAGCGGCGCGGTGAGTCCGCTGATGACCGCCGCGATCATCACCGGGCTGCGGGTGAAGAAGGAAACCATCGGCGAGATCACCGGCGCGGCGCGGGTGATGCGCGAGCTGTCGGCGAAGGTGCCACTGGCCGATGGGCAGGCTGTGCCAGGGGCTTGCGTCGGCAGCGAACACCTGGTGGATATCGTCGGGACTGGCGGCGATGGTGCTTGCAGCTTCAATATTTCCACTGCCTCGATGTTTGTTGCGGCGGCGGCGGGCGCGCGGGTGGCCAAGCACGGTGGTCGCAGCGTGTCCTCGAAGTCCGGCAGCGCGGACGTGCTCGAGTCCCTGGAGGCCTCGATCGATCTGAAGCCAGCGCAGGTCGCGCAATGCATGACCGAGACCGGCATCGGCTTCATGTTTGCGCCAAACCATCATCCGGCAATGAAGGTCGTGGCGCCGATGCGCAAGGAGATGGGCGTACGCACGCTGTTCAACATCCTCGGACCGCTGACCAATCCGGCGGATGCGCCGAATATCCTGATGGGCGTGTTCCACCCTGACCTGGTCGGTATCCAGATCCGCGTGCTGCAGGCGCTTGGCGCGCAACATGCGCTGGTGGTGTGGGGCCGCGACGGGATGGATGAAATTTCGCTCGGCGCAGCCACTCTGGTGGGTGAACTGCACAACGGGGTGGTGCGCGAATACGAGATCGAGCCGGAGGATTTCGGCCTGGCGATGGCATCGAGCCGCAACCTGCGGGTCGAGAACGCCGAGGAGTCGAAGACGATGTTGCTGGGGGTGCTGGAAGGGCGTCGCGGGATACCGCATGACATCGTCTGCCTCAATGCGGGCGCGGCGCTGTATGCCGCCGATGTGGTCGATTCGATCGACGATGGTATCGAACGCGCTCGACAGGCGATCGCCAGCGGCGCCGCCCATGCGAAAATGCTGGCGTTCGTAGCGGCAACGCGGCGGCTGGCCGCGTCCCCGTAAACTTGCGTGTGCGCGATGGCCTGCAAGACGGTACGCTGCGGTCATTGCTGCGATGCTGCGGCGTATCCACCCCATTCAGTGAGATGCCATGACTGACATCCTCAATCGTATTCTTGCCCGCAAGGCCGAAGAGATCGCCGAGCGCCAGGCGCGGCTGCCACTGGCCGAACTCGCGGCGCGGATCGCCACGTTGCCGGATACCC
Source organism: Rhodanobacter sp. (assembly GCA_004298015.1). Lineage (GTDB taxonomy): Bacteria > Pseudomonadota > Gammaproteobacteria > Xanthomonadales > Rhodanobacteraceae > Rhodanobacter. Next base: position 9,178 of record SCSE01000017.1, on the reverse strand, counting down.
GCGGCTTTGCCGCCGCGATCGAGGAGAAGATTGCCGCCGGCCTGCCCGCGGTGATTGCCGAGGTCAAGAAGGCCAGCCCCAGCAAAGGCGTGATTCGCGCGAATTTCGATCCGGCGGCGATCGCGCGCAGCTACGAGGAAGCCGGTGCGGCCTGCCTCTCGGTATTGACCGACAGCGATTTTTTCCAGGGCAGCGAGGCCTTCCTGCAACAGGCTCGCACGGCGTGTTCGCTGCCGCTGCTGCGCAAGGATTTCATCATCGATCCGTACCAGGTCCATGAGGCGCGGGCGATCGGTGCCGATTGCATCCTGCTGATCGTCGCGGCGCTGGAAGACGATGTGTTGTTGCAACTCGCGCTGCTCGCTGCCGAGCTTGACCTCGATGTACTGTGTGAGGTGCATGACGAGGAGGAGCTGGAGCGTGCGCTGGCGCTGCCGGTTCCGCTGATCGGCGTGAACAATCGCAATCTGCGCAATTTCGAGACCGCGCTGGAAACCTCGCTGGCGTTGCAGGAGTTGATCGAGTACGACCGCGTGTTGGTGGCTGAATCGGGCATTCACACGCCCGAGGATGTGATGCGTTTGCGCGAGGGGGGAATACAGGCTTTCCTGGTCGGCGAGGCGTTCATGCGCGCCGAGGACCCGGGCAGCGAGCTGCGGCGCTTGTTCACCACGCTGTGAGCGTCATGTCCGATGCTCAGGCCACGGCGGTCTCGAGCGACCTGCTACCGGCTGCGGTGGATGCCGCCTTGCCGCGGGTGGTGCTGTTCGATTTCGACGGCGTGTTGATCCACGGCGATGCGTTCCAGCTGTTCATGCGCGCACGGTACCGACGCTCGCCCTGGCGTCTGCTGCTGGTCGCGTTGTGCCTGCCGTTGTGGCTGCTGCTGTGGCCGCTATCGCGCCGGCTGTCTGGCCTGGTGCTGGTGCGAATCGCTCTGCTTGGTGTAAGCGAGCGGCGCTATCGGGTGGCTGCTACCGACTTTGCTGCACGGCTGGCGCGGCATTCGCGGCAGTTCTGTCGTGACGGGCTGCAAGCCTTGCGCCGACATCAATCCGCCGGCGATCGTGTGATCGTGGTGACCGGCTGCGAAGAGATGCTGGTGAGCGGCATCCTGCAGCAGCTCGGGTTGACCGGACTGGAGGTGTTGGCGTCACAACTCCGTCCCGGCTGGTCAGGCATGCAGTGGGGTTGGCACAACGTCGGTACGCGCAAGGTCCGACAGCTGGCACGGCATGGGCTGGACCGCTGGCACATCGCCTATACCGATTCCCTGCAGGACGTGCCGATGCTCAAGCCCGCCGCGCAAGCGGTGCTGGTCAACGGCACTCCGACATGTTGCAAAAAGGTCGAAAAGGCGCTGGGGCGCGCGATTACCCGGGTCGAGTGGTGGTAGCACCGGTGCACGCTTCTGCCGCAGGTCGCGGTCGCAACACGGCAACGACAATCAGCGCGTGCCGAGTATCACGATGGTCTTGCCGGAGACATCGATCATGCCTTGCTCTTCGAGCTGCTTGAGCACCCGTCCGACCATTTCGCGCGAGCAGCCCACGATGCGGCTCACTTCCTGGCGTGAGATGCGGATCTGGGTGCCGTCCGGATGCGTCATCGCGTCCGGCTCCTGGCACAGGTCGAGCAGGGTGCGCGAGATACGGTTGGTCACATCCATGAAAGCCATTCGGCTGACCTGGCGCGAGGTGCGCAGCAACCGATTGGTCAGCTGGGCGCCGATCGAGAACAGGATCTTGGGGCATTCCTCGCGCAACGGGCCTTCCATCAGCTGGAACAGGCGTTCGTAGCTGATCTCGGCCATCTCGCACGGCGTGCGGGTGCGTACCATCGATTCGCGCTGCGCCTGCTCCACGAACAAGCCCATCTCACCGATAAACTGGCCGCGGCTGATATAGGCGAGAATCAGCTCGCGCCCCTGCTCGTCCTCGGTACAGACCGCCAATGAACCCTCGACCACGTAATACAAGGTATTGGCCGGGTCGCCGGGGCGGATGATGGCGGTCTTGCCGGGGTAGCGCCGGCGGTGGCAAAGGGCGAGAAAGCGTTCCATCGAAGCGGGATCGGGCGCAAAGCCGAGGGGTGCCTGGGAGCGCTCGAAAGCCTGTTGCAGCTGATATTTGAGAGGCTGGGCCACGATAACTCCTGGAGCTGGCGGGTTACTGCGGTGACTACCGTCATTACGTGGTTTTCACCCCCTGGACACAACACGTGTCGCGCATTATGGCAAACCCGAGCGACAATCACAGGTGTTGTCTTTGCCGGTTCTGTTTTTGCCACATTTGCCGCATAATTACCGGTCTTGCGGCGGACAGGGATCCTATGTCTGCCGTCCACAAGGGTCGCGAAAGCCGAGGGCTGCGCGCCGTACCATCCAGCGGGGACCCTTGTCGCTAACCCGCCTCTACAGCTGGCCGAATCGGGCCATGGAGAGCCGCCGTGGTGAAACCACTCCCCCGTCTGCGTCTGCAGGGTTTCAACAACCTGACCAAGGCCCTGAGCTTCAACATCTACGACATCTGCTATGCGGTGTCCGAAGAACAGCGCGGCCGTTACATCGAATATATCGACGAGCAATACGATGCGGATCGTCTGACCCAGATCCTTACCGATGTGGCAGACATCATCGGCGCCAATATCCTGAACATTGCGCGCCAGGACTACGATCCGCAGGGAGCCTCGGTCACCATCCTGATCTCGGAGGAGCCGGTGCTGCAGAAGCTCGGTCGCGACACCATCTCCGGTGCCGTGGTGGCGCACATGGACAAGAGCCACATTACCGTTCATACCTACCCGGAAACCCATCCGCACAATGGTATCGCCACCTTTCGTGCCGATATCGACGTGGCCACCTGCGGCGTGATTTCGCCGCTGAAGGCGCTGAATTACCTGATCGACAGCTTCGAGTCGGACATCGTGATTGCCGATTACCGGGTGCGCGGCTTTACCCGCGATGTGAAGGGCAAAAAACACTACATCGACCACAAGATCAACTCGGTGCAGGACTATCTGGCACGGCATATCCGTCAGAAATACGAGATGTTCGATGTCAACGTGTATCAGGAAAACATGTTCCACACGAAGATGCACATCAAGGACTTCGATCTCGATACCTACCTGTTCGAGGCCCATGCCGACGACCTCTCGTTCAAGGAGCGCCAGCGGATCGAGTCGCTGCTGCGACGCGAGATCGAGGAGCTGTTCCACGGCCGCAACCTGATGTGACAAGAAAGACCGCCGAAAGGCGGTTTTTCGTCCCCTGCCTACAGGCGGTATGCCACGACCTTCATCAGCATCGAGCTGGCATGCATCAGCTGGGGTAGCGGAAACGGCAGCTCGATGCCGCCCCGCTGCTGTGCGGCTTGTGCATGGCGGATTTCGTCGGTCTGCATTTGCGCCAATATCGCGCGAGAACGTTGGTCCTGGCCCGGCAGCTTTTCCAGATGCTCGGCCAGATGCGTTTCGACCTGATGCTCGGTTTCCACCACGAATCCCAGGCTGACCGGGTCGCCGGCCATCGCCGCTGCCGCGCCGATGGCGTAGCTTCCCAGGTACCACAACGGGTTGAGCCAGCTCGGCCGGCTGTCCAGCTGCTGCAGGCGTTGCGCACACCAGGCCAGATGATCGGTTTCCTCGGTCGCCGCGTGCAGCAAATGGGTGCGGTTGTCCGCATGACGTGCCAGCGCCGCCTGCCCCAGATACAGCGCCTGTGCGCAGACCTCACCGGTATGGTTGATGCGCATCAGGCCGGCGGCATGGCGACGCTCGGCCTCATCCATGTCGGCCTCGGCAATCTCCGACGCCGGGGAGGTGCGTGTCGATGCCGGCGTGCCGGCGATGGCCTCCAACGCCTGCTCGCCGCGTGCCAGCAGGCGGTCGAGTGCGCTCAATGTGCGGATATTTTCGGGCATGCTGGTCTCCGGGTGCGTTCAATGGGGGTGTTCGAGTTGCTGTGCAAGCAGGGTCAGTGGATGCAGGTGCGACCAGTCCAGCCCCAGTTCATCGATACCGGCAGCCAGGTGCAGACGGCAGCCGATATTGGACGACAGCAACACCTGCGGTTTCGAGCTGGCGGCTTGCCGCAGCGTCTGGTCACGCAGTCGTGCGGCGCGTTCGGGCTGTTCCAGCAGGTGGCTGCCCGCCGCGCCACAGCAGTGCGGCGGCCGCGGCAGCACGCTCAGCTGAAGCTCGGGAATCTGACGCAGCAATTGCAGGAGGGCCGCTTCGCTGCGGCTGACATTGATCTGTGTGCACGGGAGGTGCAATGCCATCCGCCGTGCCAGCGGGCGGAAACGCAGCGCACCGGCATGGGCGGCCAGCAACTGCACGGGATCGATCACGCTCACGCCGGGCAATGCACGACGCAGCGCACCGACGCAGCCGGGCGTCACCGAAAGCAGTTGTGTCGCGCCACTGGCCTGCCATGCCTGCCGTGTTCTTGCGGCGGCCCGAGTGGCTGACGCAGTGGCCCCGCCATGCAGATCGAGCGCGCCACAGCAGAAGGCCGGCAGCACGCTGACCTGGAACCCGGCCGCACCAAGCAGGGTGACGGCGGCCCGCTGCGCGTCGGCATCGTCGACACTGGCCACACAGCCGGTGAACAGCGCCAACGGCGGTTTCTCCGTGTACGGCTTGCTGGCCCGCACCGGTGCTTCCGGCGCGCTCGCGGGCAGGTTGAGCAGGGCCGAGCGCCATGGTGAGGCGGGAGACAGGCGCCGCGCCAGTCGGTCCTTCCAGCGAGGCAAGCCGAATCCGCGGCCGATGCGGCGCAGTGCACGCATCCATGTAGGATGCTTGGCCAGACTCAGCAACAGTCGTGGCCGTTGCGGCGCCGGTCCGAGCAGGGCATGGGTTTCGACCAGCAGTTCGGCGTAGTGAACGTCGGCCGGGCAGGCGGTCTCGCAATTGAGGCAGCCCAGACAGTGGTCCAGTGGCAGGCGCAACGAGGGGCTGGGTTCGACCTGGCCACGCGCCAGTGCCGCGGCAATCGCGATGCGTCCACGCGGTGACTCCGCTTCATTTCCGTCCAGCGCGTAGGTCGGACAGACCGGCAAGCACAATCCGCACTGCACGCATTGGTCGGCAAGTTCGGCGAGGCGGCCAGCAGCGGCGTGTTCGGGGGACTTTTCAAGCGGCATGTCAGTCATGCTATCATTGCCAGCTCACAGCCCGCCGGTCGGCAGGCTTGCGCCAAGGGTGACGGTTCCGCTATCATCTCGCGCCTTTGATTCACCGATGATGCGTACCGCCTGACGGCGGCAGAACAGGTATTCTGAAATGAAAACGTTTAGCGCCAATGCAGACAACGTCAAGCGCGACTGGTTCGTGGTCGACGCCACGAACAAGACGCTCGGTCGCCTGTCGACCGAGATCGCTCGCCGTCTGCGCGGCAAGCACAAGCCGGAATACACCCCGCATTGCGACACCGGCGATTATATCGTGGTGATCAATGCGCAGAAGGTGGCCGTCACCGGTGCCAAGCTGAACGACAAGAAGTATCACCGCTTCACCGGTTATATCGGCAACCTGAAGACCACCAGCCTGAAAGATCTGCTGGCGAGCTACCCGGAGCGGGTGATCGAGATCGCCGTCAAGGGCATGCTGCCGAAGAATCCGCTGGGCCGCGAAATGTATCGCAAGCTCAAGGTCTATGGTGGTGCCGAGCACCCGCATACCGCACAGCAGCCCCAGGCGCTGGAACTCTAAGGAATCAGCATGACGATCCAGCAAAATTACGGCACTGGCCGCCGCAAGACCTCCGCCGCTCGCGTGTTTCTGCGCAAGGGCAAGGGCGATATCGTGGTCAATGGCAAGTCGCTTGAGCAGTTTTTCGGTCGCGAGACTTCGTGCATGATCGTGCGCCAGCCGCTCGAGCTGACCGAAAATACCGACAAGTTCGACATCATGGTGACGGTCGCCGGCGGTGGCATTACCGGTCAGGCCGGCGCGATCCGCCTTGGTATTGCGCGCGCCCTGATCGAATACGACGAGACATTGAAGTCGCCGTTGCGCAAGGCTGGTTTCGTGACCCGCGACGCCCGCGAAGTCGAGCGCAAGAAGGTCGGCCTGCACAAGGCACGTCGCGCCACGCAGTTCTCGAAGCGCTAAGCCTCGGCTTTTCCGCTTCACGATTCGGTGCTGCCAGGTCAGAGTGCACCGAATCGCTTGTTCTAGGGAGATCGTCTAACGGTAGGACAACAGCCTCTGACGCTGTTTATCTAGGTTCGAATCCTAGTCTCCCTGCCAAAACAAACCCCGCCTCGGCGGGGTTTTTTTTCGCAGGGAAAGGCACATACAACCCGAGTCACACCATCCGGTCAGGACCAACATGGGACAGCCGGAGGCCAGGAGAGCTGTCGGGCTCTGGTAATCGAGGCGGCAATTTGGCTGCGCGAGGACAGACAACGACGATTCGCCCGCCCAGCGTGGTTCCATGGGGGCAAGAATTGGCGGAAATATGGATCGCGCAGATGGATTTCGCCGAGCGGCCGAGCAAGCCCCTTGGGACACGTGCCGCACGCAGCGCTGAGCGGGCGCAAATTGCCGGGCCACGATGACATGCATCATGGTCGTCCTCTTCATCGGTGGCCGGTTCAGCTTGCGATTACGAACAGGGCGACCACGCAACCCATGGCACCGAACCAGACGAGGCTGCGCAGTGCGGCAAGATTGGCGATATAGAACAGGCCGTGAAGCAGCCGCAGCGCGACCCAGCCCAGGGCCAGCATGTCGACAGCGTGTTGTGGTGCGTGGGCGTATTGCGCTACCAGCACGGCGGCGGCGAAGGCGGGAAATGCCTCGAAGCTGTTCAGCTGCGCCCAGTTTGCGCGCGCAGCCGGACCACTCAGCCTGGCCAGGAATTCCCGCGGATGCAGGTTGTCATGCATGCCATAGCGCCCCATGGCTTTTGCCGTACCGGTCCACAGGTAAGGCAAAAGCAGGCCGGCAAGTACACACCACAGCGCGAGGGTCATCGTTTGCTCCTGTCTCTCAATGCAGCGTAGTGTGCATCGGCGCGAAAATAGTGAACGCCGCAACGCGTCGCCGGCACGGGCGTCTGGCGACGCTCGCAGTAGGCTGGCAATTTCTTTCCCGGCGGCTCAAATTTCGCGATCACCCACCAACACCACATCGGCCGGACGGCGGGCGAACAGGCCGACGGTAACGATGCCAGGCAGCTGGTTGAGCTGGTTCTCCAGCGCGACCGGATCGGTGATTTGCCAGCCATGGACGTCGATGATCCAGTTGCCGTTGTCGGTAACCACGCCGTCGCGCCAGACCGGGTGTCCGTCCAGCTTGACGATTTCGCGCCCAATCAGGCTGCGTGCCATGGGAATCACTTCGATCGGTAGCGGGAACTTGCCAAGCAGATCGACCTGCTTGCTGGAATCGATGATGCAGACGAATTTCGCCGAGGCGGCGGCAACGATTTTCTCGCGGGTCAGGGCTGCGCCACCGCCCTTGATCAGTCGTTTGTGGGGGTCGCATTCGTCGGCACCGTCGACGTAGAGCGTGAGCGGTCCAGCCGCATTGAGGTCGAGCACCGGGATGCCGAGCTTGCTCAACTGCGCCGTGGATTGATCGGAGCTGGATACCGCACCCTGGATGCGATCCTTCAGATCGGCCAGCGCCTCGATGAAAAAGGCGACCGTGGAGCCGGTGCCTACGCCGACAATGGCACCGTCTTCGACGTGACGGATCGCGGCCTCGCCGGCCAGGCGTTTCTCGTTGACGTTGCTCATTCGGAAGCCATGTTGGTCTGGATGTTGCATTATGCCGGGCCGCAGGCTTCGCGGCGAGCATGGCCCTATCTCTCCCGGAGTGGCGAGTCATTCGAGGCTGAGTATGTACTTCCAGTGGTCCGCAGCGATCGGCATCACCGAGAGGCGGTTGCCCTTGCGCAGCAACGGCGTCTCGACCAGCACATCATGTCCCTTGAGCTCGTCCAGTCTGATGGTGCGCTTGAGCTTCTTGACGAACTTCACATCGACCAGCATCCAGCGTGGCTTTTCGCGGGAGCTGGCGGGATCGAAGTACTTGCTCTCGGGGTCGAACTGGCTGGGGTCCGGATAGGCGTCGGTGGCGACTTCCGCGATACCGACGATGCCGGGCGTGGCGCAGTTGGAGTGATAGAAGAAGATACGGTCGCCCGGGCGCATGCCGTCGCGCATGAAATTGCGCGCCTGGTAGTTGCGCACGCCGTCCCACGGTTCCTGACGCTTGCGCTTGAGGTCATCGATCGAAAATGCCTCAGGTTCGGACTTCATCAACCAGTACCCGGTCTTGCGGGAGTTCATGCCGTGGCCTCGCTGCCGGGATCGGTGAAAGTGCAATCAATGAGTTCACGCTCGGTCGCAATGAAGTCGAGGCGAATGTCCCAGTGCGCTGCCTCGATCCGCGGCAGCTCCTGAAAGGCATAGGCGACCCCGACCAGCAGAGGTTCGGTCGGACGCGCCTGGTCGGCGAGGAATGCAAAGCTTCGATCGTAGTAGCCGCCGCCGTGGCCGAGTCGGTGACCGCGGCGGTCGAAGCCGAGCAGAGGTACCAGCACCAGGTCGAGCTGGAACGGTTCCAGCCGCTCGCCCGGAGCGCTCGGCTCGGGAATCCCATAGCGGTTCGGTGTGACCTCGTCGCCGGTCTGCCATGGCGCGAAGCGCAGATGCCGGTCGCCGTCGATCACCGGCAGCAGGAATTGCTGCTCGCGAGCCAGCAACGGGGGAATCACCAGGTTGAGTGGCAGTTCGCCATCGCTGGCCCAGTAGCCGGCCACGCGGGCGTCGGTGTGATACTCGGGCAAGTGTTCCAGGCTGCGGCGCAAGCCTTGTGCAGCAGCAATGCGTTCGGCAGGCGCAAGTGCGCGTCGGCGCGCGGCCAGATGCTGGCGAAGTTCGCGGCGTTGGGCGGTGGCGTCCACGTGTCGCGCAGCTCCAGTGAGGCTTGATCGGCCGGCGAGGCAAGACGATCGGTGGCCGGCGTCGCGCTCTGGCCACGTCGGCGGTGAAGGGAGTAGCGTCTACCGCGATGCCGCTGCCCACCGAACGACCTTGATCCAGAAGGATCAGGTGGGAGAGCTACATGGCCTCAAGGCTTTCCGCACGTGGCGGACATGCACAACAGCCGATGTGAAGCCGACCCGGGGCCGTATTTAGGAACAAGGCAAATGTAAGAG
>SCSE01000016.1 GCA_004298015.1 Rhodanobacter sp. | reverse complement strand
CCGCTAGGAGCTTGGGCCGTAGAACCTTTGGATAGCGAGATTGCGCTATCGCCATAGGATGGGTGTATCGGAAGGAGCGCATAGTGGTTCTATGCAAGCCTGACGAGAGACGCAGTCTATAGATGAGAGCACAATCGCAGCCCGAAGATTTCTACGGCCCACGCTCCTAGCATGTAGCGAGCCGGCGCCGACGCTCCCAACGACCGCTTGCGTACGCTGGCAGACGACCGGCTGCCACCATGGACACGGCTTACCCGTATCCATGGTGACTGAAACAGCGCGGGGAGCGTTGGCGATAGCCAATGCGTTCTTGCGATTCAGCGGCGACGGCAGTGGGCCTCGGCGCGTAAACCGGCAACCCGTCCCCATTGGCAGTCCTACGGTCGATGGGTGGCGAATCGCCGACCATCGACCGTTTTCGGTAGCGTGATGATGACTTGGGACGCCACTGGCCGGTCAACAACGCTGCATCACTCCGATCGAGGTACGAGGAGTGCGGCTGTGCCGTGCCAGGCGAGGCAGCCGCCCCCTCACTTTTGCCACCTTAAAATTCAGCCCAACTCTCGGCCAACTCGACCTTCGCCGGCAACGCAGCCTGGGTTTCCACGAGCTTCCTGGCTGACAGTTCTGCAACACGCATGATGCGAGCCGGCGCGGAATCCTCCTCGATATTCCTGGTGTCTTTGCCACCAGATGCTGCCGCACCGTCGGCCACCGTGAAGAAGGCCACCTGGCGTTGAAGTACTTCGGCCTGCTCCTGCATCGCCCGACTTGCTGCCGAAGCCTCCTCCACCAGCGCGGCGTTTTGCTGGGTCACTTCGTCCATCTGCATCACGGCTGTGTTGACCTGATCGATTCCGGACGATTGTTCCTGGCTGGCCGCCGCTATTTCGGCAACGATCTCGGTCACCTTCCTCACGCTGCCTACGATGTCCTCCAGGGTGCGCCCCGACTGCCCGACCAATTCGGTGCCGACTGTCACCTTTTCCACCGAGTCCGCAATGAGCGTCTTGATTTCCTTCGCCGCGCCAGCGGCACGTTGCGCCAGGTTGCGAACCTCACTGGCCACGACGGCGAAACCCCGGCCCTGCTCACCCGCCCTGGCGGCCTCGACGGCAGCGTTCAGTGCCAGCAAATTGGTTTGAAACGCAATTTCGTCAATCAAACTGACAATGTCGGCTATCTTCCTGCTCGAAGTATTCACCTCTCCCATGGCCAATACTGCCTTGCTGGCTACTTCGCCACCTCGTTCGGCCTGCTCCCGGGCACTGCGGGCGAGCTGATTTGCGTGGGATGCATTGTCCGCATTCTGCTTTACTGTCGCTGTCATTTCCTCCATCGACGAGGCGGTTTCCTCAAGACTGGATGCCTGCTCCTGGGTCCGCTGGCTGAGATCGTCGTTACCCTGCGCTATCTGTCTGGCGGCTGTACCGACCGATGCGGAGCTACCACGGACCTCGCGAACGATTCCGGCCAGTTTGGAATCCATACGACTCAACGACTGCAACAACCGCCCCAACTCGTCTCGAGTGGTTATTTCAATAGGGTTTTCCAACCGACCAGCGGCAATATTGTCGGCCACCCGCATCGCCGTACCCAACGAACGCGTAATGGATCGAATAAGCAAAATGCTGAGCAGCATGCTCAGTCCAAGCCCAAGGGCCATCGCCACATAGGCGATGCCTGCGCTGCTCTCCGCATGCTGTTCGTCTTGCGTGTAGGTAGTCCGAGCCATGGACGTTTGCAGATCGAACAAGGCGACAACATCCCTCTTGGTGGCAGCATAGTCCGCGTCTACCTTGTCATCGAGTATCTTGACGGCCGCACCATAGTTGTGCGCTGCCAACGCGCTGGTCGCCGCTGCCAGGTCTGTGTTCATACGTGCCTGATCGACGTCGAAGCGCTTCGCCAGGGGACGTTCGCGTTTCGATAACTCGGCTCCATGGAATGTCTTCAGCAGAGCATCCTGTCCGGCCTCCTGCTGATGCACTGAGGCCACGGCTGCATCTGCCTTCTTCGCACTAGCCGCATTGGCCGCTCCGATGGCGGTGGCGCGCTCACTGCCCAACTGGGCAAAGACAATCGACAATGCGTTCGAGGGCACAAGCTTGTTGGCATAAATGTCCTGTAGCGACCGATTGCTGTGCTGTAAATCGCGGACACCAAGCATTCCCACCACCACCAACATCAGGCTTACGACGCCAAGCGTTATCATCAAACGCATTTTGATTGAAAGATGTAGAAAAGACATGGTAAATCCTCATCAATGATTGGGAACACCAGGCTGCGCTTGGCGACATGCTTTCCGCCCCACCGCCATCTAGACCGATGAGTAGTCGCGCTCCCTGGCATCCGACATCAACGAGCTGATGTGACGCGAAAGCGCGCTGGCTCTGCCACCAAGCCTCTTGACATGACAGCTTTGCAAATCGATTACAGCCACGTTCATCGGCGCGCGATGGAATTAGTTTAGTAACTGGAACGAAATTACGTGACGCATCTCTCATAACTACGGCAACGTCATCTTGGGAGGCCGTCATTCAAGCCGGATACGCAATTTCTTTCGGCAGCCATAAGCCTGAAAAGCTGGACAATGGGTTTCATACAGTGATTTTCACAGCACACACGGGCCAATGATCTCTTCGACGAGACAAGTTGCAATACATGCTGACGCCATATCCCCGATTCCCGACCCGGCAACACCCTGGCCAGCACACGGCCCAGGCGACCCTGCTCGACCTTGAGGTAATCTCGACAATGGGTTACCTGCGCCCTACCTTGAGGATTTGACAGGATGGCGAGCGCGATCAGCAGCAAGGATGGTTCGGTCGATTCGATCTTCATGATTCACGGCATGTGGGGTGGCCCAGGCTACTGGGACCGCTTTCGCAGTATTTTCGAGCCCCTGGGCTACCGCTGCCTGGCTACCACGCTGCCCTATCACGACAGGGCGCCCGGGGATGCCCCTGATCCACGTCTTGGCCAGACCAGCGTGCGCGACTATGCGGATGCGCTGGAACGCGAAATTACCGAACTCGGCAGGCGCCCGATCCTGTTCGGGCATTCGATGGGTGGGTTGCTGGCCCAGATACTGGCCGCTCGGGGGTGCGCCCGCGCCGCAGTGCTCCTGGCGCCGGCGCCGCCTGCAGGCATCACGGCGCTGACCCCTTCGGTACTGCGCAGCTTCTTGCCCGTGATGATGCATTGGGGCTGCTGGCGCAAACCGATGCGCCAGCCATTTGCCACGGCCGTGTATTCCATGCTGCACCTGCTGCCACCAGAACAACAGCGACTCACTTATGATCGTTTCGTGCATGAATCCGGGCGTGCAGCCTGCGAAATCGGGCTGTGGCCGCTCGATCCACACGGTGCGACCCGGATCGATGCGCAGGCGGTCGACTGTCCGCTGCTGGTGATCGCCGGTGCTGAGGACCGCATCACGCCGGCAAGGGTGGTGCGCAAAGTCGCGCAGAAGTATGGGGCGCAAGCGACATTCAAGAGCTTCGAACACCATGCCCACTGGCTTGTCGAGGAGCCGGGCTGGGAAGACGTCGCTCACTGGATTGCCGACTGGCTGAACCAGTTGCCACCCGACGCTGCGCCGGCGTTCGGAACGCGTATGGTCCGATAATGTGTTCACCGACGCATCCGCTGCCTGCAGCCGGTTGCAAGCCAGCTCCTGATTCCCCGCATGTAGCATCCTCACTTCCGCAGATCCTCGTCAGAGGGCGGTTTGCAACTATGACTATCTCAAGCCAGTTCCTGAACGAGGGTGCAGCAGATGGGTGATCAGGGCCTCCGCGGCACCCCGTGCATCGGCGTAGGGCGGACACGATCCGCCGGCCCTGCCCAGACCGTCATGACGAAGATCGGCGGACGGTGTCCGCCCTACGCGGTGGAAGAAAACGTGCTTCCTGATTCCCCACATGGCGCATTCTCCATGTCGCGAATCCACATCGGGTGGGCCTTTGCAGCTTTGGTCTGTCACATTTTGCTTGACCCCGCCGATCGAGGATGGCTATCTCAAGCCATACGCCAAACGAGGGTGCCGTAGATAGGTGATCAGGCAGCTTGCTGACGCGACCCACGGACGGATCGTTCACGCAGAAGGAACGCCGGCGCAGGGTTCCGTCAGGGAAGCGTCCATGCATGCTCCAGACACTGCGAATGGCATAAAGCCGGGGACCGTGCTTTTCCGATATCCGTTTATAGATCAGGCAAGGGAGAGTGCATGATGAAGTTCATCACCTGCCGCACCGCAGGTAAAGACTGCATGGACGCCGGGCTCACACCACCCACCAGCAAGCAACGCGCCGATATGGAAAGCAACCTCTATACGCCGCTGATCAAGGTGATGGATCTCCTGCTCGACGCCATCTGCGTGGTCGACGCCGAAGGCCGTTTTGTATTCGCCAGCGCCGCCTGCGAGCGAATCTTCGGCTATACCCCGGCAGAGATGGCTGGCCGACGAATGCTGGAGCTGGTCCATCCGGACGACCGGGCGAGAACCCAGCAAGCGGCCAGGGAGATCATGGCAGGAGAACCCAAGTTGCACTTCGAGAACCGTTACATCCGCAGGGATGGCAGTATCGCTCACATCACCTGGTCCGCGCGCTGGTCGGAAGCCGACCAGGTGCGACTCGCGGTCGCGCGCGACGTCACCGAACTCAGGCGGGCCGGGTCGATGCAATCGGCGCTGCATGCGATCTCCGAGGCCGCCCACTCGGCCGAAGACCTGCTCGCGCTGTTTCGCCGCATCCATCAAATCATCGGTGAATTGCTGCCGGCCGCCAATTTCTTTGTGGCTCTATATGACAGGGAAAAGGATGAGCTGAGCTTTCCCTACTACGTCGATGAAAACGACACGACACCCACCCCCCAGAAGCTGGATTCGGGAACCCTGAGCGCCAAGGTCATCCGCAGTGGCGAGGCCTTGCTGGTTACTCCCGACAACCGGGGTTCGCTGCCCGACCCTGTGATCGCACTCCATGGCATGACCTCACTGGACTGGCTGGGTGTTCCGCTTTCGACCCACAATGGCGTTATCGGCGCATTGGTGGTACAGAGCTATACGGGCAAGGTCCGCTACAGTTCGCGCGACAAGGTGTTGTTGCAGTTCGTCTCGATCCAGGTTGCTGCGGCGATCGAACGCAAGCAGGTCGAGACCCGGCTTCGGCATATGGCCCGCCACGATGCATTGACCGGTCTGCCCAACCGTGAGTGGTTCTACGAACGCATGCAGCAGGCGCTGGTCCACGCGCGGCAGGAAAACACATGCACCGCCTTGCTCTACATCGACCTGGACCGGTTCAAGCAGGTCAACGATCAACATGGCCACGCCGCCGGCGATCTCCTGCTGCAACAGGTGGCAGTTCGTATCAGGCAATGCACCCGCGAGTCGGATACGATCGGCCGCGTCGGTGGCGATGAATTCGTGGTTTTTCTCGGCACGGACACCGTGTCCGGACAGGCTGCCATCGTTGCCGAGAAAATTCGTGCCAGTCTCAGCCAGCCCTTTGATCTTGCCGGTCACTGCCAGCAGATATCTTGCAGCATCGGCGCCGTCGTGTACCCGGAGCATGGCCTGGCGAGAGACGAATTGATGCAGCAGGCCGATGCCGCCATGTACGTCGCCAAGAAACAAGGCGGCAACCGTCTGCAGATGGGAGGGATGATCGATCCGGTCTCTCCAGGGCGAGTCGATCCATCCGGGTGGCACGACGCGACGTGTGGGAATACCGGTACGAAATGAGCCCGGCACCCCGGCTTGATGTTATGGTTATCGCTCGTCTCGACGAGATATGCGACAGCAGATCCGCGCCACCCGCCAGTGAGGCAACATGACCACTCGGCCACATTCAAAGCGTTACCCGATCCGTTTCCCGGCGTCCGACCAGACGTTGTTTGAGCAGGGTGAATCCAGCTTCACAACGGGCGAACATGGTCACGAAGCCTGTATACGTTTCCACGACTACGCTGCGATCTATGCTCGACCCGGCCTTTATGAACAATTGTTCTATGATCGGCTCAAATGCGCGTCGCCGCGCAAATTGGTCGAATTGCTTGACGAGGCGGTTTCTGACGCCGGCGAAGACACCTCCCGACTCCGCATTCTTGACGTCGGTGCCGGTAACGGCATGGTCGGTGAACTGTTGCTCGAACACGGTGCCGCGCGGGTGGTCGGGGTGGACATTCTGGCCGAAGCCAAAGCGGCGGCGATGCGCGACCGGCCCGGAGTCTACGATGCCTACTATGTCCTCGACCTGACTCGTGGCCGCGACCCCCTGTTGCAGGAACTGGAGGGCTGGAACTTCAATGCCATGACCTGCGTGGCGGCGATCGGTTTCGGCGACATTCCGGTTGCCGCCTTCCGCACCGCGTACAACCTGGTCGCGGATCGCGGCTGGATCGCGTTCAACATCAAGGAAACCTTTCTGGACCGAGGCGACACCAGCGGGTTTTCGCAATTGATCCAGCGGCTCATCCACGACGACTATCTCCGGCTGCATCACCTGGAACGTTACCGTCATCGGCTGTCGATCGAGGGGCACCCCTTGCACTACTACGCCGTGCTGGGACGCAAGCGTCGCGACCTTGACGAGGCAGCTCTTGCCGGGCTCTGACGCAGCCACCAGCAGCCCTTTTGCGATCCGGCACGCGAGCAAGCGTTACGGCGAGGTGGTTGCGCTGGACGACCTGAGCCTGGAGTTCGCTGCCGGCACCACCACCGCACTGATCGGCAGCAGCGGTTCAGGCAAGTCCACGGTGTTGCGGCTGTTGCTGGGGCTGGAGTGGCCGGATCGCGGACAGGTCCTGGTGGACGGCCGCGTACTGCAACCGGCACACACGCTCCCGTTGCGTCGACGCGTCGGTTACGTGATCCAGGAGGGTGGACTGTTCCCGCACCTCACCGCACTGGGCAACCTGGCGTTGCTGCCGCAGTACCTGGGCTGGCCGGTCGAGCGCATTCGCGACCGTGCGCGGGAGCTTGCCGCGCTAACCCACTTGCCGCAGGCCGTCCTGGGCCGTTATCCGGCAGAACTCTCCGGTGGCCAGCGCCAACGCGTGGCGTTGATGCGCGCGCTGATGGCCGATCCCGATGCACTGCTGCTGGACGAGCCGCTGGGAGCGCTCGACCCGGTGGTGCGGCACGAACTTCAGGACGATCTGAAACGCATCTTCGAACGGCTTGGCAAGACCGTGATCCTGGTCAC
Organism: Rhodanobacter sp.; assembly: GCA_004298015.1. Lineage (GTDB taxonomy): Bacteria > Pseudomonadota > Gammaproteobacteria > Xanthomonadales > Rhodanobacteraceae > Rhodanobacter. Next base: position 13,977 of record SCSE01000016.1, on the reverse strand, counting down.
CCACGACCTCGCCGAAGCAGCATGGTTTGCCGAGCGGCTGGTGCTGATGCGCCGCGGCGCGCTGTTGCAGCACGGTCGTTTCGAGGATCTACGCGATCACCCGGCAGACGACTTTGTCCGCCGCTTCGTGCAGGCACAGCGCCGACTGCCGGAGGTCACCCGATGAACTGGCGCCTTGCGTGGTGGCTGATCGCCATCGCATGGCTTGCGCCGGCATGTCTGCATGCCGAACCCGTACGCATCGGCTCCAAGCAATTCACCGAGTCGGTGATCCTTGGCGAGCTGGCGCGCGCCACTGCGCAACAGGTCGGCGTCGACGCCGTGCACAAGCGCCAGCTCGGCGGCACACGGATTCTCTGGCGCGCCTTGCGGCAAGGCGATATCGACGTCTATCCCGAATATACCGGCACCCTCACCCATGAGCTGCTGAAGCACGTCCCGGCCGACGCGAGCATCGCCACCTTGCGCGCGCAGCTGAAACCGCTGGGCATCGGCATCACCGACTCACTGGGGTTCAACAATACCTACGCGATCGGCATGCGGGACGCCGAAGCGACCCGTCTCGGCGTCAGCCGCATCTCCGATCTGGCCAAACATCCTGGACTGCGTTTCGGCTTCTCCAACGAATTCATGGACCGGGAAGACGGCTGGCCCGGTCTGCGTCAGCGCTACGCACTACCGCAGACGCAGGTACGCGGCATGGATCACGCACTGGCCTATCGGGCACTGGCCAGCGGCGCCGTGGATGCGATCGACCTTTACAGCACCGACGCCGAGATCCCCTACTATCACCTACGCACACTGACCGACGACCGCCACTACTTTCCGCGCTACGACGCGGTCTATCTGTATCGGCTGTCGCTGCAGCAGCGCGCACCGGCGTTCGTGGCCGCGTTGCGCAAATTGGCCGGGCGCATCGACCAGCATGCCATGCAACAGATGAACGCCGAGGTCAAACTGGACGGCCTGGCTGAAAATATTGTGGTTGCAAAATTCCTCGGCATCCGCGCCAGGCCCGAGCGGCGCGGGTTCTGGTCGCGCCTGCTCCAGCGCAGCGTCGAGCATGTGAAACTGGTGGCGGCTTCGCTGGGGCTGGCGATCCTGCTGGCGATCCCTCTGGGCATCCTGGCTGCACGGTTGCAACGACTTGGCCAACTGGTGATCGGCCTCACCGGTATCCTGCAGACCGTTCCTTCGCTGGCGATGTTCGTGTTCATGATTCCGCTGTTCGGGATCGGCGCCGGACCCGCGATTGCCGCATTGTTTCTCTACAGCCTGCTGCCGATCGTGCGCAACACCCACGCAGGCCTGGTCGGTATCGCCCCGGAACTGCGCGAATCCGCCGCCGCGCTGGGCCTGCCGCAGGCCATACGGCTGCGCCGAATCGAGCTTCCGCTCGCGCTGCGTTCGATCCTGGCCGGCATCAAGACCGCCGCGGTGATCAACGTCGGCACCGCCACGCTGGCGGCGTTGATCGGTGCCGGCGGCTACGGCCAGCCGATTCTCACCGGCATTCGACTCGACAACATCAGTCTGATCCTGCAGGGCGCCGTACCAGCGGCACTGCTGGCACTGCTGGTGCAGGGGCTGTTCGAAGGTATCGAGCGCTGGCTGACACCACGCGGCCTGCGTATTCAGGCGCGTGAATGAACGCGACCGCCTGCATCGGGTCGCTTATCCGTACGCTTCAAATAAAGCGCGTGTAGGCGTCCAGCGGCAGGCGCTGGATATCCGGCACCCGACAGTCCGCGGCGGGATGCCCGACCACCAGCAACAGGAATGGCATCTCATTGCGCGGACGCTCGAGGACTTCGTTGAGAAAACCCATCGGGCTCGGCGTGTGGGTCAGCGTGGCCAGGCCCGCCCGATGCAGCGCGGCGATCAGCATCCCGGTGGCGATACCGACGGACTCGTGTGGGTAATAGCGCTTGTGTTTGCTGCCATCCGCATCCAGACCGAAGCGCTCATAGAAGACCGCGATCAACCAGGGAGCCACCTCCAGGAACGGCTTGTCGGCGTCAGTTCCCAACGGTGCCAGCGCCTGCAGCCACTCCTGCGGTGCGCGCCGGTCGTAAAACTCCCGCTCCTCGGCTTCGGCAGCCTGGCGGATCCGCCGCTTGACCAGAGCATCAGCGACCGCCACAAAGCGCCAGGGTTGCTGGTGAGCGCCGCTCGGCGCGGTGCCTGCTGCGCGCAGACAATGCTCGACGATCGCGCGCGGTACCGGCGTTGGAGCGAACGCGCGCACCGTGCGGCGACGTGACAACTCGTCGGCAAACGCAGCCGCGGCGGCGATACGCTCTACATCGGTCAGCGCGTCGGGCTGAGCTCGCGGCAACAAAATGTGGGTCGACATCAAATTCCCCGATTGGCGACAAGACCGGTCCATCGTAACGCGTGACCCGCCTCCTGGCGCAGCTGCGATGAAGGCCTGCGCTGAAATGCGTCGCAGCATATCGGATGGCTGATCGTGGATACCCGTTCAAGACCGCACGAGTCTTTCGTTTTCGTGGTGCCTTACCACCCGGGGCTTTCTGATCGACGCAGCATGACATAGGCTTGGCTGAAATCCGGCAACTCGTAATGGTCGTGCAGGTGGCATCCGAGCTTGAAGAACAATGCGTCAAGGTCACCGATCTGCAGATCGGCATGTTCGTGTGCCGGCTGGACAGACCATGGGAGCAGACCCCATTTCCCCTGCAGGGCGTTTTGCTGCGCAATGCCGACGACATCGCGGCGATCCGCGAGCTTTGCCAGTACGTCTATGTCGATGTGCGTCGGCTGCTGAGCGACACGCTGCCCCATCAGGTGCTGACCCGCACAAATCTCTCCAGCTCCCGCTTCAAGACCGCCATCCACTACGCCAACGAGATCGGACCGCAAGAGGAGCTGCCGCGTGCCCGCGAGGCACTCGACAACGCCTCGCTCATGGTCGACCGCATCTTCGAGGACATCACCAGTGGCAAGGAGCTTTCAACAGAGCATGTCGAGCAGGCCGTGCGCCCCCTGGTCACCAGCGTCTTGCGCAGCGCCGATGCCTTCTTCTGGGTGGAGGGACTACGCAAGCATGACAGCTACTCCTACAGCCATGCCATCAACTGCAGCGCGTTGGCGGCAGCCTTCGGTCGGCATATGGGGTTTGCCGAGGACACCATCATCAGCCTGGCTGCTGGCGGCTTGCTGATGGATGTCGGCAAAACCCGGCTGCCGGAATCCCTGCTGCAATACCAGGGTTCGCTGGCCTCGCATGAAGTGAACGCGGTGCGCTCCCATGTCGCCCACGGCCTGGACATCATTGCCGGCTCGAATATCACCGACAGCGACGTGCTGGACGTGATACGCACACATCACGAGCGCTATGATGGTAGCGGCTACCCGGACAGGCTGATGGGAGACGCGATACCGATCACCGGGCGGATGCTCGGCATCATCGACGCCTACGATGCCATGGCCAGCGATCGACCCTACCGTCCGGCGATCTCCCGGCACCAGGCGCTACGCCAGATCTACGCCGCCAGCGACACCCTGTTTCAGGCTGAAATGGTCGAGCAATTCCAGGTCTGCCTCGGGGTCTATCCCACTGGCTCGCTGGTCGAGCTGAGTACCGGCGAAGTCGCGGTGGTGATGGCGCAAAACCAGGTCCGGCGATTACGCCCCCGGGTGGTGATCCTCAGCACCCCGGGCAAGCAGGCACTGGAGGAATTCCGCACCGTGGACTTGATGGATCAGGTCAGGGGCAAGCCCACGATTCACATCGTGCGCAGCCTTGGTGCAGGCGACTACGACATCGACGCCCGCGAGTTTTTCCTGCAATGACGCTATGGCAGACGTCGACATTGGCAGCGAGCGCACCGTGCGCAGCGGGCTTCCGGCCATGTTGAACCGGGAAACGATATTTTCAGCCATTCTTGCGAGCCTCGATCCTGCCCGGAGTACCGGCGAAAGCCTGGCTGTCCTTTTCCTGCGCGTACAGGGTCTTCGAGAGTTCAGCCTGCGTTGCGGCCACCTGCATGGGGAGCGCAGCGCCGAGCAGGTACAGGCGCTGATCGCGCAGTCGCTGCGATCGAACGACCTGGTATTCCGCGCAGGCGACGAGAGTTTCGCCCTGGTCCTGCCCGACATGCGCAACCCGAGTCACGTCTGGCTTGCCGTCGCACGCCTGACCCAACTCTTCGAGCAACCACTGCAGGGAGTACCCGCACCGTGGCGAGGCCGGGCCATCATCGGCGTTGCGCTTCACCCGCAACACGGGTCAGACCCGGACCTGCTGTGCCGTCGCGCGGAGATGGCGATGGATGAGGCCCAACGCCGTGGCGAACGCTGCGTGTTTTATCAGCTGCACGAAACCCGCGTCGAGATTTTCTACGAAGAGCTGCGCGAGGCGATCGAGACCAACAAGCTTTGCACCTGGTTTCAACCGATCAGCGACCTGCAAAGTGGCGATATCGTCTGCGTCGAATCCCTGGCACGCTGGACCAGTCCCCGCCATGGAGAGGTTGCGCCTGCTGATTTCGTACCCTTTGCTGAACAGAGTGACCTGATCTCCGCGCTGACCCGCTGGAGCATCAACGCCACCTTGCGCCAGGCGGCAAGCCTCCACAAGTCGCATGGACTGTCCATGGCGATCAATTTTTCACCGCGGGTATTCGCCCATCCCGGGATGGTGGAACAGCTGATGGGAGCGCTGGAGATATGGGGTGTTCCACCGACGGCCGTCGTGGCCGAAGTCACCGAGACGGCGCTCGTCAGTGATCTCGACATGAGTGTAAAAGTACTCGGACGGATACGTGACCTGGGGGTCCGCATCGCGATCGATGATTTTGGTACCGGCTACGCTTCCATCGCCTATTTGAGCAGGTTTCCCGCCACTGAACTGAAGATCGACATGTCCCTGGTCAATGACATGCGCCACCATTCCCGAACCGCCAAACTGGTCCAGGCCATCATCGACATGGCCCATCACATGGACATGACCGCCATCGCTGAAGGCATCGAGGATCAGCAGACTCACCAGATGCTGGTCGGCATGGGTTGCGATCTCGGTCAGGGCTATCACCTGGGAAGACCCGAACCGGCCGGGGAATTCGTCGCCCGGTTCGGATCGCCGCGGCCAGCCCCGTGAGCTGGATCGCCTGATCCGCGCACGTGCGGCCGGCGCAGATCGAATCCTTCACCGTTTCTTCCCAGCTATTCCCGCACGCTCAGGAAGCCTTTGACGGCGCGACGCCCGATGCTGCCTGCGCCAACCTGGTCGCGTGCCCGCTCAAGGCCCGCCATAATCCGGCGCAGCCTCAGGCGTGGCGCGACGGGCGCACAGGCATATCATCCGACCAAAACTACTGACGGGGGCCAGCTTGATGAGACCCATGCTGCGACGCATGAAGACGGTAGCGATGGCCGCATCGCTCCTCGCCGGCCTGTCGTTGGGAGCGTGTTCCTCACTGCGCACCCACCCGATCAAGCATCCCTCCACCGCACTGCCGCCGGCTACCAACACGCCCAGCGCGCGGTATATCAAGTCCGAGCTGGACAGCCATCACGATCAGTCCGGTTTTCGCCTGATGACCCGCAGCACGAATGCGCTGCTGAGCCGGGTTTCCCTGGCCGACCATGCGAAACACTCGATCGATCTGCAGTACTACATTTTCAACAACGACGCGACCGGCCGACTGGTAGCCCAGCGCCTGCTGCTCGCGGCAGATCGGGGCGTACGGATACGCATGCTGATCGACGACATCAACGTGCAGGGCGGAATCGACATGCTCGACGCCCTCAATGCGCACCCTAACATCCAGGTTCGGTTGTTCAATCCGTTCAATACCCGTGACCCCTCGTTCGTCGCCAAGGCTGCGCAGTTCCTGATGGATGCCCACCGGCTCAACCGACGCATGCACAACAAGTCGTTCATCGTCGACAACAACGTGGCGATCGTCGGTGGGCGCAATATCGGCAACGCCTACTTCGACGCCCGCAACGACACCAATTTCCGCGATCTCGACCTGATTGCCATCGGGCCGGTGGTGAAGGAGGCATCGCATGCGTTCGACGAATACTGGAACTGCGACGCCGCCTATCCGGTCACCGCTTATCGCGGAAAGCATGCCAGCCACTATGATCTGGCTCAGCTACGGGTGGATCTGACCCGCGAAGCACGTAAGTTCGCACAGTCCGATTACGCCCAGGCCACGCTCGACGAGCTGCCCTACGGGCCATCCGCAGACCGTCCCGGCGCCTGGTTCTGGGGCCCCGCGATGCTGGTCGCCGACCAGCCGGCCAAAATCGAGACCGCAAAGGATGACCCCGAACTGCGCATCGGCCCGCAGATCAAGGCCATGACCGACCAGGCACGTCAAAGCGTCCTGCTGATATCGCCCTATTTTGTACCGGGCGACAAGGACACACGCTATCTCGGCAGCCTTGCGGCGCGGGGCGTCACCGTGGAGGTGCTGACCAATTCACTCGCCTCCACCGATGAGCCTGCAGTTCATGCCGGTTATTCCCGATACCGTCGTGCCCTGCTCGAAGGCGGGGTGCAGCTTTACGAGCTGCGCCCGGCAGCCGGCGCCCCTCAGGCCGCCACCAGCGGCGGAAAGTCTTCCGGCGTCAGCCTGCATGCCAAGGCCATCGTGGTGGACCGGCAATGGGTGTTCATCGGCTCGATGAACATGGACGAGCGTTCGAAACTGCTGAATACCGAGATGGGGATCATCGTCGATTCACCACCCCTGGCCAAGGCTGTCACCCGCTTCTTCGACACCGCCGCCGCACCGACCAATGCCTACCATGTGGTCCTGGTGGGCAAAGACCGGCCGCATGCCGGGCAATTGCAGTGGCAAACCATGCAGGATGGAAAACAGAAGCTTTACTACCACGATCCCGATACCAGCGTGCAGCGCCGGCTGGAAGTGAAGCTGCTCAAGCTGTTGCCGATCGAAGGGCTGCTTTAGGCCGTCGGCATCGGCACGCCAGAGCGCTGCTAGCCCATCCTTGCGATCCCGTCACCCAGGAGTGGATCCGTTGAAAACGCTACTTGCCACATGGCTGCTGCTCAGCGCGTTGGTGATGCCGGCATGGAGCCAGAGCGCACCGCGTCAGACACACACCGAACAGCAGAAGATCGCTTATCTCATCAGCTCGGTCGCCGAGCTCAGGGATGCCACCTTCATTCGCAACGGCAAGTCCTACGATGCCCGGCAAGCAGCCGCACATCTGCGCCTCAAGCGCCGTTTTGCCGGAGATCGCGCCGCAACCGCCGAAGGTTTCATCACCTGCTGTGCCACGCGCTCGTCGATGTCCGGCATCAAGTACAGCATCCGCTTCCACGATGGCCGGGTGGTCGACTCGGCAACATACCTGCGTCACCGACTCGCGGCCTACGAGGACGTGAACGCCGGCAACCCCGGGCGCTGAGAGGCCATGCCTGACACGGCTTGCTGATCCGGCCGGTTGCCAGCCATCAGCCCTTTTTCAGGAAACAGGCCTTCAACACCCGTCCCTTGATCTTCTCCGAGTTGCCTTCGATAGGCTCGGCGTCTCCGTCCACCAGGCGGATATTGCGGATCACGGCGCCCTGCTACCGCGAAAGCGAGATCCTTGATTACGCACCCAATCGCCCTGACGGAGGACTTTGCCGTTGGCATCCCTCACCTGGACGCCACTCACTGACTTCCGTAACCGCGACAATCGGCCATTCATGGCCGCAATCGGTACCGACATAGCTGCCTTCGTCGGGTAGGTATTTTCCATCGCGCACCGCGGCCAAGCGGCACCTCCGACATCGGTCGATCCTGTCGGGCCATGCAGGGAGCCACGCCGAATAAAATGCTCCCAGCCGCGGCTGATGGGACGCGACCGTCACCTCGGCGGCTCCTCAGACCAGGCTCCCTGGCCCCGCTGGGACGACGGGACCGCAGCGGCACGAAAGCACGCTACCATCCACTCCTACCGACCTCTCCCGCGGCCATGGATTCGACCACCCTCCCTACGCCACCGGCGTCGCCACTCCCGCGTCGGGCCGTACTGTTGATGGTCGGCAGCGCGTGCCTGTTCGCCCTGATGGCGGTGGTCATCCGGCTGGCTTCCCGCCAGCTCCATCCCTTTGAGATCACCTTCTTTCGCAGTGCCTTCGGCGCACTGTTCGCGCTGCCGTTGCTCTATATACATGGCTGGCCACTGCTGCGCACCGGCCGCCCCGGACTTTTCCTGGTGCGTTGCGTGCTGGGCATGGGCGGCATGCTCGCCGGCTTCTGGGCCATCGTGAACCTGCCGTTGGCGCAGGCGGTGGCGTTGTCCTATTCATCACCCTTGTTCGTCACCATCGGGGCAGCGCTGATTCTTGGCGAGGTGGTACGCATGCGGCGCTGGAGCGCGGTTATCGTCGGCTTCATCGGCGTGCTGGTAATCGTGCGGCCCGGCAGCACGAGCTTTGTCGGCGGCAGCCTGGTGGCCTTGCTCGCCGCAGGGCTGACCGGCTCGGTCACCATCAGCATCAAATCACTGTCGCGCAGCGAGCCGGCCGATCGCATCGTGCTGCTCACCAGCCTGATCTGGGTGCCGCTGTCGCTACCGGCCGCGCTGAGTGTGTGGCAATGGCCAGACCCAGGCATCTGGCCCTGGCTGGTGTTATCCGGCGCCTTGGGCACCAGCGGCCACTACTGCTGGACCCGCGCCTTGCGGCTGGCCGATGCCTCGCTGCTGGCACCCTTCAGCTATCTGCAATTGCTGATCGTGGCGCTACTCGCCTGGTGGATCTTCCACGAGGACGTCGACCGTTACACCGTGCTGGGTGCCAGCATCGTGATCGCCGCCAGCCTGTATATCGCCCATCGCGAACACAGCCTGACGCGTCAGCAACGCAAGCGGGCGGTAGACACTCCGGCCGTGCCGACGGAGCCGGCGATCTGACCCAGCGTACCGATCGGGGGGCGGGATAGCGCAAGGTGCCCCCTGGAGACATTTGCGGAGTCAGCCCAGACTCCTGATCTGATACGCCTGCAGATGGCACCAGGCCAGAACCAGCAAGGGCGTATCCAGCCCTGCCGCCCGCGCCCGACGCAGCATGTCGCCGACGATATGCTCGCCTTCGATGCGCTGGCCCGACTCGAGGTCTCGCAGCATCGACGCGGTGACGGTCGATCCGGGCTGGGTCAGCATGGCCAGCGCCGCTTCCCTGGCCTGTAACGGAATCGGCCACTCGGCCTCGCCGGCAACCGATACGCATTCGGCATACAGATGCCTGACGAAATCCACGCCCTCATCGGTCGCCGCAATCGCGCCAACGCTGGCGCGCATCAGGCAGGTCGCGGCGGCCAGCGCGGTGAGAAAGCTGTACTTGATCCAGATGTCCTGGACGATATGCGCGGAGTGCTTGTGATCTACACCTGCCTCGGCAAAGGCAGCGGCAATAGCCTGGCAACGCATCCGCTGAGGCTCCCCCTCGCGTTCGCCAAACGTGACCGAGGCAGGCTTGCCCATGTGCAGCACCTCGCCCTCGGCATTTTTGGCCGCGCTGATGAAGCACAGGCCACCGAGCACCCGCGATGCACCGAAGTGCTGGTCCAGCACCTCATAGTGCCGCAAGCCATTGAGGATCGGAAGCACGAGGGTATGCTCGCCGACGGCCGGCGCGATCGCCGCGATCGAGCTCTCCAGGTCATAAGCCTTGCAGCTCAACAGCACCACATCGAACGGTTCGTCAGCAACCGCTTCCGTCAATTTCTCGGCCGTGAGATGGCGCACCGGAAGCTGCGCATCACCCAGCGGACTGCGGATTACCAGCCCTTCGGCATCCAGTTGCGCCGCCCGGGCTGGACGCACCAGAAAAGTCACGTCGATCCCGGCCTGGGCCAGTCGACCGCCGAAATAACCGCCTGTACCACCCGCGCCGAGCACCAGAATACGCATCGCGTTCTCCTTGTTGAACCGCTGCCAGCTCAGCAGCAGGCTTCCAAGCATAGCGATGAACGGGCACCGACAGCGCTGCGACATTCGTCGACAGACGTTTGCTCCGGGCGTCTGCGCATGCTCAATCCGCCGCGGCGGTCTCGCGCGCGATCACGCGCTCGAGTGCGGCGAAACAGTCGGGATCGATCGCGGGACCGACGCTGCCACGCATGATGTCCAGTGTTCGCTCCACCGGTGTCGCCTCGTGATAGGGGCGTTCGGCACTGATCGCGTCGAAGATATCCGCAACCGTGATGATGCGGGTTTCCAGCGAGATCGCTTCGGCACTCAAGCCTCGCGGGTAGCCACCGCCGTCGAGCCGCTCATGGTGAGCCGCCGAAACCGGCGCCATCTCGCTGAACTGCGCAATCCGCCCGAGGATCTGCTCGGTATAGCTCGCGTGCTGCTGTACCGCGCGCCACTCGTCCGGATCGAGCCGTGCCGGCTTGTCCAGAATCGAGTTACTGACACCCAGCTTGCCGACATCGTGCAGCAAGGCGGCACGCCGCAACCAGCGACGACGCTGATCCGACATGCCGAGCTCGCGAGCAATCGAGTCGGCATAGTGCCCGACACGCTCGCTGTGACCGGCGGTAAACGGACTTTTCGCGTCCACCACGGCACCAAATGCGACGGCGATGGCGTCGAGATAATCCTCGTCCACCTCGATCGCCCCTCCAACCGGTGCAAGCTGATTCACCGCGCGTTCGATCTGGTCGCTGGCGAGCATGGTCCAGAACGCGTCATCGCCTGCCACCTGCTCCAACGCCTGCACCAATTCGGGGTCAAACCAGCTACCCGAACGCCGACGCAATTCTTCCAACGTCGACGCCCTGTCACTGGAAAACTGGAATACGTCGACCACCTGCGCCATCAACGCAATCTGCGATGCCACAGGTATCGCCGATCCGTGCAGGTGCTCCGGTCGTCCAGTGCCGTCGAAATGTTCATCCAGTGACTGGATGGCCAGGGCCACCGACTCCGGAAAGCGCAATTGCCGGGCAATACTGGCACCGCGATCACAGCGTGTCTGAATCAGTTCCTGCGCGACCGCATCGCCGTTGCGGACAATATTGAGAATCGCGCCGAGCCGGCGCCGCCAGCCGGCATGGGGACCGGTGTGGCTGATCACAAAACCAAGCATTTGCGATGTTCCGCCGCTGCCGACCCGCTTGAAGTCCTGCTTGAAACTGCGGTCGTCGGTGAGATAGAGCTCGCAGATACGCGCCGCATTGCTGCTGCAACCAAGATCCTTCAGCAGCAAGGTGTAATAAAGCGACCACAACGCCTCGTCGTCCAGTCCCAGCTGACGACCCACGTGCATGCCGATCCAGCAGCAGCGCACACAATGGCCTTCGGGCTGCCCCTCGGTGAGATCGAGGGCGTAGCTCAATGAGCCGATAAGTTCAGCAAACCTGAGTTGGGACATATCTCATCCTGCCATCCTGTGAACGTTTTCAACCCCAGGAGGGCCCTCAGCCATGCCTCCGTGCGAAGTCATCGACGTGATCCGCCAACTGCCGTACCGCCTCCTCACTGACGGCGTTGTACAAGGATGCACGCAAACCACCGATGGAACGATGCCCCTCCAGACCCGAAAACCCGGCCGCGTTCGCCTCGGCCAGGAACAAACCCTGCAGCGATTCGTCACGGAACCGGAATGCCACGTTCATCGAGGATCGGGCTGCGACATCGGCATGAACCTCGATCATCTGCCGCTGCCGCTCCAGCGCCTGATACAGCATCCCTGCCTTGCGTTGATTGAGATGCTCTATCGCATCCAGGCCCCCGACCTCATCACGCAACCAGCGACTGACCAGGTTGAGTACGTAGATGGAAAATACCGGTGGCGTGTTGTAGTTGGAGCCGTGCTCGACGTGGGTGCGGTAGTCGAGCATGGGTGGCAATCCGGACGGAATCCGCGACAACAACGCCTCGTCGATCAAGGCCACGGTGACACCGGCGGGACCCAGATTTTTCTGCGCATGCGCGTACACCATCGCATAGTCGCCAATATCGAAACGGCGCGACAGAAAATCGGAGGACATGTCGGCGATCAGCGGCACACCGATCGCTGACGGTGCGCCGGAGAACTGCAGCCCTTCAACGGTCTCGTTGCTGACGTAATGGAAAAAGGGCGCCCGCGCGGATCGCTCCAGGTCACCCCATGCGGGCAAGTTGCGATAGCCGCCAGCCGCGCCATCCCACACCGTATGCGCATTCACCACAGCTTTCGCCTCGCCGATCGCCTTGCGGCTCCAGTAGCCGGAAGCGACAAACTCTGCCGGTGCGGTGGCAGCGGCAGCGAAGTTCATCGGGATCATCGAGAACTGCAGGCTGCTGCCGCCCTGCAAAAACAGGATGTGGTAACGATCCGGCACATCCAGCAGGCTGCGTATGTTGTCCTGAGCCTCCTGCAACAATGCCTTGAACCATTCGGAGCGATGACTCATGCCAAGGATGGAAAGGCCGGTATCCGGCAATGCCGCAATAGCGCACTGGGTTTGTTCGAGCACCGAAGGTGGCAGCGCGCCCGGACCACCGGAAAAATTGAGCAGATTGGAAAGCATGGAAGTGGAAGGACTCCGTTCAATCAGTGTTCGGTTGCGGCACGGCGGCGAAGCATTCCGGAGAACGCGTCGAAGACCTTGCGCATCTGCGCAGCCTTGTAGGGAAACATCACCGGATCATCCATGGCATGGATCACCAGGGCATTGGCCATCTCGAAAATGAGCAGCTTGCCGTCCCTGGTTTCGGCACAGTCGAAGCCCACGTAGTCCAGTTCGAATCGCTCCTGCAGCGCGGCGATCGCCGCGCCATGACGACGCGCGAACCCTTCGTCGAACGAAGCCATGCACGCCGCTTCCTCCGCACGCCGGGCAGCGTCGTCCCGCATCTCGTCGTAGGGATAGTGGACCATCCAGTGCCGCGAAATACCCATGTGGCAGACAAAAGGCCGCCCCTCGATCAAGACCACGCGATACTTGCGGAACAGGCCGTCGCCGGAGGCATACTCGATGAAATTGGCGACGAAAAATTCCGCGGCCTGCACCCGTTGCAGATAGTCATCGACACCTGGCCACCCGTCGATCTTGCACAGGTCGGTACCAGCATGCGAGCCGATCGGCCGGAGGATCAGGGGAAAACGGATCTGCGGCAGCATGACATCCTGCCGCGATGGTTCGGCGACCAGTTGCTGGAGGTTCGCTCGGCTGATCCGGCACGTCGCCGCCACGCACAGCCCCGGCACCTCGCGCAGCATCTCGAATGCGCTTGTACGGGACAGCTGTGGAATGCGGTGAGCCGGGTTGAGTACCGGCCGCGGCCACGCTTCCATGTAAGCGGCCAACTGGGCCAGTACTGACCGGTGCGCATCGGCCTCGCTGATGGCCACAAACGCCAGCTCATGATCCGGCACGACCGTGGGCCACGGCAAGATCTCATCCACATACAGCACGTCGAGGGTAAAGCCTGCGTTTTCGAGGATGCACTCCAGCGGCGTGTTTGCCATCAGGTCACCGGGGACCTTGATCACCAGCACGCGCAAGGAGGTGGACTGTCCCGTGCAGAGGCGAAACGATCGACGAATTTTCAGCGCCTCACGCAGTACGGCCAACCCCTGCTCCTTCTGGAACCGCAGTTGCAGGATCAACGCCAGATCGAGCATCGCGTAGGCGTCATCGGCCTGGCCACGCTCGACCAGGTCTGGCACGTGTACGGTCAGGTCTTCGTCCCGATAAGCTGCTCGCAACAACTGGGCCAGACCCAGCAGGGCTGACGGCCTGGCCTGGATGTCGTTTTCAGAGAGAGCCGGAACGGGGCGGGCAACACCGGGGGCAGTATCGGGCGTGGACATCGAGTCGGAACCACCGACGCCGGTTGACGGCACTAGGAGCGTGTCGGACTTGTGGAATCGAAAGCGAAAATTTGCCTGAGCGAGGACAGATTTTCGACGATTCGCCGGCCGATAGTCGTTCTATCGACCAAGAAACGGCGGAAATATGGACCGCGCAGGCAGATTTGCAGCCGATTCTT
>SCSE01000002.1 GCA_004298015.1 Rhodanobacter sp. | reverse complement strand
CAGTGCACGCACCTTCACCTTGACGGTGGCCGGCTTCGCAGCAAACACCTGCTCTTCCTTGGTGAACGGATTGATGCCCTTGCGCTTGGGCTTGGCCGGCACCTTGAGCGCAGTGATCTTTAGCAAACCCGGCAGGGTGAAGTGGCCGACACCTTTCTTGTGCAGCGAAGCGAGGGCGGCCGACTCGATCGCGGCCAAGACTGCGCGAACATCCTTCGCAGCCAGTTCGGTCTGCTCAACGATGTGGGCGACCAAGCCGGACTTGTTCAACGCTTCCTTGATCGGTTTCAGTGCCGGGGTAGTTGCTTTTGCTTTTGCCATGTCGCTGTGTCTCCTTTGAAATGTGATCTATGCATCACGATGCGCCACGACCACACATGCCGCATCGGGTGGGTATTGGCGCGCGCCTGGATTTGACCAGGCTGCCGAAAATAGAGTGACCAAAGTAGGAGCCAACCAAAACCCAGTGTGGGCTGAGTCTTGTAATGCCGTGCCTGCTGTCGTGATGCTCAACGCGTCGCAAGCAAGGATTATGCATCCATGAATGCCTATCCTGGCATTACCGGGCGGGAGTCGAAGCCTCAATCAGTTGCTGTTCGGGGCACCATGGAAAGTACCGGCATTCAGGGCGCAGGCTTTCATCCGCGCCGCGGAACGAGGTCCGCCTGGGCCTCAGGCCGCTTTCTTGGCGGCGGTCTTTGTCACTTTCTTCGCTGCGCCCTTCTTGGCAGCCTTCGCTGGAGCCGCTTTGGGTGTGCCATCGATTAGCAGGCTCTCGGCCGTGATGCCACGCTTCTTCAATGCCTGTACAAACCACAACGGTCGCTTACCACGACCTGACCATGTCTGGGTCGCGTTCTCAGGGTTGCGATACTTGGGGGCTACGACCGACTTTGACCCCTTGGCGCCTTTGCCGCCACGGGTCGGATATACATCGACCAAAGTCAGGCTGTTGCTTTTCAACAAACGCTCAATTTTTTCCCGGACCTCTTTGACGTGATTGCTGTGAGCGGACTGCATCTTCGATTGAGCATCTGCGATGAGTGCCTTGAGCTCGGCGGGGGACAGCGTTTCAAGATTAACGGCCATGACTGTGCTCTTTGCAGTGGATCAGAAACGAGAGTCTATCCGAGCGGATAAAAATTCACCTACCAGTGGGAAAGGAATGCCCTTACACATCGATTGCTTACTTCACCGCATGAGTGGCTGCCCAAGGCAGCCACGGTAGGTGCTGTGTCGGTTTTTTTGCGAGATATCCCGAACAGCCGTACGATTCACGCTCCAGCGTCAGGAGCTTTGCTTGTGCCAAAACGATCGACAGCCGACCGCAATCGCCGCCGCGGCATCGAGGCGCGTGCCATCGCGTTGCTGGAACGCTACGACTGCCCGATGCCCTACCATGCCGTCTGCACGCATTTTTTGGGTGCCATGAGCGCAACCGCTCCGGTGCAACCCATGAGAGTGTTGGCCACGATCTGGGACGGCAAGCTGCCAGCATTCCCTTCCATCGACGCAGTCAATGCGTTGCTGGAAGCACTGATCAATGGTCTGTGGAATGAGCTCACCGTGCACCAGGACGACACGCAACCGTATCGACTGATGCCCATGCCAGCCCGGGCAACGCGCAAGAGCCTGGCCAGCTTGGTCGAGACACGCGCGGAAGAGATCCATGGATTTTTGACGGGGCTCTTTGGTGATCAGGAGAATCTTGAGGTACCTGGACCGATGGCCGACTCGCTGGACAACCTGATGGCGCTGGGTGAGATGTTTTCCGGAATGCAGACGTTGCTGGAAGATCCTGAGAAGCCCGCCAGCTCTAAGGACCTGGATGGCCTGAAGGCACAGATAGCCGAGCTGACCGCCGTTGTCGAGCAAGAGATCCACCATGTCGTCATGGGTGCCCGCGTCCTTCGCGAGCAAGAGGGTGCGATGGGAGAGAAGACAGAAATCACAGCGCACTGACCAAGGCTTCGATGTCGCAGCCCGTCGCGGGACGTGGATTCCCCGACGATCCATTCGTCTCAATTGCAGCTTGGCTGTAACGGTCGCAACCCAGCCAATGTGGCCGGCCTGAAAAGCACAACCAGGATAAGGCAGGTTCACCACATCTCACCTTGTCAGGGCGGCGCCCGTTCTTGACTGAACGCCGGACGTCCGTCAGATGCACATGCCGTCTCGCTGAAGGCCCGACACCCTACGAAGGGCAGACATCAGCCCATGTCTTCCGGTCGGCGCGACGCCCCTGTCGGCAGATCGCTTCAAGAACGCGTCTGTGCTGACATGACAGAACGCCTGGGCAGCATGGAGCCGGCATGCCTCGCGCCATGTGCCTGCGGTCCTACTTGAGGTTGAACTTGAGTTGAGCTTCAGCCGTAGCCACAGCCGCACACACACCTGATCCAGCAACCGCGGCGTTTTCGCCCACCGCTACACCCGTCTTCGACGCTCAGTGCCGGCCGACCACCAGCACGCCGAAGTCATGCACCGGCTTGCCTCGACCAACTGTCTTCGCACCGACCAGGAATATCTGGTGCGTGACGGGATCAAGCGCCAGCGTGCGTGCGCTCTTCCGCGTCGGCAGGTTCTGCAGGATGCGGTAGTGATCGGCATCCTCCTGATGAATGACGTTGAGCACACCTTCGCCGCTGGAGCTGAGCACGTTGTGCAATGACGCATCGTAGGCCACCGCGTCCGGGTGTTTGCCAATCGCCAGCTGCGCTACGCGATGGCCGTTGTCGGCGTTGGTGACTATCATCAGCCCGTTGGCGCATACCGAAAAAAGCCGCCGGCTTGCCGGATCGAACGCCAGCCCGGTCGGCCCCTTGCACGGCGCCAGCGACCAGACGTTTTTCAACGTGTCGGTGTTCAGGTCGATATGCGCCAGCGTGCCGGCATCCTCCAGATTCACCCACAGGTTGCCGCGCCCATCGGTAACCGCAAACTCGGGATTTCCGGGCACCGTGATCGTGGCCACTTCCTTGCCGGCCAGCGGATCGACGACGCTGATTTCGTTGCTGTCACCGTCCATCGCGATGATGTGACCGCTGGCCGGATCGACAATGATCGCGTCGGGGTCTTTGCCACTCACCGCAATGTGGCCGAGTACCTTGAAGGTCCGGGTGTTGATCACGCTGATGTCATTGCCGTCCCCATTACTGACATAGCCACGATGCTGCGTCGGCACCAGAGCGACGCCGTGCGCATGCTGCATGCCGGGGATCTGCGCGAGCAGTTTGCCCGTTCGGGCATCCACCACCATCACGCGGTTGTTGCGGGCAATGAAAAGGCGGTGCGAGGCCGTATCCAGGCTTAGATAGTCCCAACCGCCGCGGCCACCGAGAGTGACATGCCGGGTGACGGCATAGGGGCCCACCGCGTGCGGCGCCGCCCATGCCGACGTGCACGAAAGCAGAGTCAAAAAGGCGCTGAAGATCAATTTTTTCATAAACATTTCCTGAAGCGGGTATCCCCAGTCCGAATGCCATCCTGCTTGAGGTTCGCCTTCAGACGGTGGATGGCCTGGGGATGTCTTGCGCCCCATCGCGGCAGAGGGAAAGAGGGAAAGAGGGAAAGAGGGCACAAGCGTGCACTTTGGCCATTGAAACTTACACAACGCTGAGGCAGACAGGCGTCACAGTGCGAAACGCACGCCAGTCAGGTAAGTCAGCCCATAAAACTCCCGCTGGATCGGTCGACTCGGCTTGCCTTGATAGAACGTATTCGGCGTGTCGAGCAGATTTCTCGCGGCGAAGTAAATAGACCAGTTCTGCGGGAACTCGTAGCTCGCGTCAAAATCCATCGACGTCCGCTTGGCGTTGTAAACGTCTTCGGACGGATTGCCACCGATGCTGAACAGATCAGCCGACGCGGAATAGGCCGCGAGCCTGACGGTTAAGCCCGACCGCTTGTAGAACACGGAGGCGTTCCAGGTATTCTTGGAAGTGGACGGCAGCAGCGAATACTCGCCCGGGCGAATCTCGATACGCGAGTCAACCCACGTGTAATTGGCGCTGGCACCCAGGCCATTCAGCCAACCGGGGAGATTTCGGAATTGCTGATTCCAGTTGAACTCCAGGCCCCTGGCATAGGAGGAGCGGCGATTTCCGTAGGTGAAGACGCGCAGCGGTCGGCCCAGGTTGGCATTGAGAAACAGATTGTTGTTGAACGTCTGGCTGGTCTGAATCGGAACGATGTAATTGGAAATTTCCTTGTCAAATAGGTCCAACGACAGGATTCCAGCCTCCGGCAGATACTTCTCGATACTGAAATCAAAGCTGTTGGCCGTAGCCGGCTTGAGGGCCGGATCACCCGTGGTCACGATGCTTGAGCCCAAGTCGATCGCGAGAGCCGGATTGGACTGGTTGAAGCCGGGGCGAGCAATGGTGGACGAGTAAGCCGCGCGCAGCACAAGGTCAGGCTCGAGTTCATAGCGCAGTTGTAGGCTCGGAAAGAAATTGTTGTAGCGGTTCTTTTTCGAGATGGGGTTGGCGAAATTGTTGCCTGATGCGTCGACACCCGCAGAAAAGGCGTTGCCACGATCATGGGTTTCCTCAAAGCGTACGCCACCGAGGAGACCCAACTTGCCGTAGGTGGCCGTGTACTGGCCGTAGCCGGCATAGATGTCCTCATGGGCATCAAGATATTGCTGCTGACTGGCCAGCACCTCGTTCGGCCCCACCGTACCGAAGCCGAAAATTCTTTGCAGCGCACCGGGAATGATGTCCACACCATTTTGGTAATGACCGCCGTAGTAGGTTTCATAGGAACTTCCTGCTACTGCGGTCTGCGATATCGGCATGGTGTTCACGGCATACGGCTGCGCGGTCGTGCGCTTGTGGCGGCGTCGGATGCTGATGCCGAACTGGATCGCCTCATCGCTCAGATCACCCCAGTTCACCGACGTCTTGGAGTTGGCGGCGTACGACATCTCCCGATCAAAATTATAGGCGGTGCTGTTGTTGATGGAGGTAAGCGTGTAGTTCGCAGGGTTCAGATAACCGGGCGCACCCGAGATCGTGTAAAGCGGAACGTGACCCGGCCCTGTGGGACTGTAGGAAATCTGCCCCGCGGACGTCGAGGGCGAGTTGTAAGTGAACGTCGAGTTGTAGTCGTAGGGCTTTTTGTAGGTACCCTCCACGTATGCCACGTGGTAATCGACCGTCGTGTCGCCCAGCGTGTTCTTGCCACCGAGCATGTACAGACGTTCCCTGGAAGTTTCCTTCTCGTCGCGCAGGGAATGGGTGATGCCGCCTGGAAAGGTAAGCGTGTCGTTGATCACACCGTTTGCCTGAGTGGTCGTGTTGCCATCAGGATTCACGTCCAGGAAGTTGCGCTTGTAATATTCGGTGTAGCCCGCATCAAAGCTACGGAAGTACCACTCGTTGTTGTCGTCTGGCTGATAGGTGAGATCGATGGCATAGCCATGACGACTGCGGTGAAGTTCGTAGTCGCGCTGCTCGATGTTGTTGACGGCCATATAGGGATGGCTGCCGTCATTGAAGTACGCCGGTTCGACGTCATCGATGCCGCGCGAGTCGATATGACTGGAGGCCGTGACCACCACTGACCAAGGGCCAAAGCGCCCACCGCCGACCAGCGAAAATTTGCTCACGGGCGTGCCGCGAAGTGGTTCATAGCCGCCGCCAACGTCGCCCTGGAGGAAAAAACCCTGTTCTTCGGGCGCACTTTTGGGCAGCACTTCAATCGCGCCACCAAGCGCCTCGGCATCCTGGCTTGGCAAGTTGGAATTGGTCAGCTTGATCGCACCAATGAAGCCCGTGGGGATGGAGTCCAGCGCTACGGCCCGGTAGCCACCAAAGGGTGAGGCGTTGTTGGTGGGAAGCAGCCGTACGCCGGCATAGGTGGTGCTGTTGAGATCCGCGTCAAAGCCGCGAATGTTCACATAGCGACCTTCGCCCTCGTCTGTTTCCAGCGAGACGCCAGGCAGGCGCCGGAGCGCCTCGGCCGTATTGACGTCAGGCAACGACCTGATTTGATCACCCGTGCGTATGTTGACGAGGTTGGGTGCCATCTCCTGCGTGTATCGGGCCGACTCGTCGGACGTACGCGGTGCCACTACATGGACACTCTGGAGATTCTGTACCTTCTGCTTCTGCTTCTGCTTCTGCTTCTGCTTCGCCTTGGTCTTGCTGTCACCGCCCGCCTTGTCGGCACCGTCGGTACGGGCGGGGAGTGCCGCTGGCGTCGACTCAGCCACCGGTGCATCGACCCTCGGAGCGTGCTCTTCGCCAAAGGCAGAACCGGCCGACCATGCGGGTGACGGGGCAGCCAATGACCCGAGACCGATCAAGGCGGTGCAACTGAGAATGGCGTTTCTGAGACGTGTACGTTTCATTGAACAAGACCTCGTTTTAGTCAAAACCGACGCGTGATGCCTGCGATGCAGGCATCGGCAGGTGATCCAGCTATGAGATAAACCCCGTGTTAACGTCGGCAGGCTAGGCGGACGCAATGACAGCCCCGTGGCGAAAAACTTACCGATCGGTATGCTGCGGCGGTTGCAGTGGCGACTCCTGCAGCCTGTCGTTCCGCTGGAACGGAATCGCCTGGCACTTGGCCGTTTCGCAGTCACGCGCAGCGCGCACCCTTGCGCAATGCCCGCAAGCATTGGACGCCGCCGATGGCGTGAATGGAAGGCTGCCTAGAAGTACCGTGCGGGAGATACTCCAGCACCGCATCACTGAACCCGGCTCATGTCAGGAAAGTCGGTGCCCGAAGCGCGACCGGAGCTGCTTCAAGGCAGGTTTCCAACGCTTGACCGGCATTTTCCATCCGCTGCAGGTACCGGCAATGGCGAGGTAAATCAGTTGCGTGGTCGAGGTGCCATCCGCGTGGAACTCCAGCCGCCTCCTCACCTTGCCAAAACTTGAGATCATGGCCTCCATCACGCCACAGGCGGTAACGACAACCTTGCGTACTTCCGCTGGATAGTCGAGAAACACTGCCAGCTGGGACAGCGCAAAATTCGCACTGCCCCAGCGCGTTTCGAACTCGCGCCGGTGACGCTCTGTCTCCTCGATGCCAACAGACCTGTAGATGCGCTTCAACGCAGCCCCAACCTCGGCCCGCTGCGCCTCTGGCACCCCTTCGAGCATGTCCGTGACTACCTTACCGATGACCGGCAGCACCCTGGTTCGCGGAAAAACCGTATGGACTGCATGGCCAAAGTCGACCGGTTCGCCGGTGCAGACAATCAGTACGTTTTTTACACCCCGATTACGCAAATCGCGCAAGACGCGGCATCTGAAGGCTGTGTCGGGTTTCGACGTAAGCCAAAACCCGAGCACCTCCTTCTCACCGGCCATGGTGATGCCCATCGCGACACAGACGATTTCAGGGGCTTCGTCACACGGGCCAGACTTCAACTGATGGGACGCCAGGCACATGACCGGATAGTTGGCGTCAAGGGGACGAGTCCGCCACACCGTAACCTCATGCGTCGGAGCATGAACAACCGAGGCGAGATAGCTCAATGGCACATCCACGTCATGCGCGACCTTCAGTCGCTGCTGGATAGCCGGTAGCGAAAATCCGCGCAAATGCAATGACAAGATTCGTTCGTCTGTTCCGCGACGACGTATTCCGGCCTGCACACGCCAATGCGCTTCGGTGTGATTTGGAAGCGCAACCCCCTGCTCGTGCAGCGGCATGGCGAGTCCGTCATCGTGTCTCGATGTACCGAACATCGCCTTTGGCTCGAGCGCAATGCCGCGGTCCGTTACCCACCAAGGTGGCCTGCCTGACGGTGGTCTGGTGATCGATCCGGAACGAGTTGCCCTCCGATCCTCTGACACCTTCTTTCTGGAATATTTTGGTCATCGATTTGGAAGGGATAGGCGCTAGCCCGAAGACACTATGGCGAGAACGATCAGGCGATGTCATCGTTCTGACATTAGTCACGTGATATGACCGTCGGGCTGCACCAGATTTACTGATTGGTAAGAACTGTCTTTGATCCGCATTCCCCTGAGGTGCGGTACGAGTCCAGACACAAGTCCAGTTGACGGCGCCCCATGAAAATCCTGATCATCGAAGATAACCAGACTATGGCCGCACATATCAGCGCAGGCCTGGGTCACTTCGGCGAAGGCATCAATTGCGTCGGCGACGGCCGTCAGGGCCTGTCGATGGCGATGAGTCAACCGTGGGATCTGTTGATACTCGACCGCATGCTGCCGCAACTCGACGGTCTAAGCGTGCTGCGCGAGCTGCGTTCATGCGGGGGCAACATGCCGATTCTTATGGTCTCGGCACTTGGCGAGGTCGATTCAAGGGTCGAAGGGCTTGAGGCCGGTGCCGATGATTACCTGGCCAAGCCGTTCGCGATGAGCGAACTCAACGCAAGAATTGCCGCACTGGCGCGACGGCCACGATTGGCTGAACCGCCTACGCGCCTCAGTCTGGCCGACCTCACGCTCGACCGGATCAGTCGCGAAGTCAGCCGCCAGGGGCGACCCATCGAACTGCAACCGCGTGAGTTCCGGCTGCTCGACTATTTGTTCGCGCACGCGGGCCGCGTGGTAACCCGCAGCATGTTGCTTGAACACGTGTGGGAGTTTCATTTCGAACCGCAGACCAGCGTTGTGGAAACCCACATCAGTCGACTGCGTGCCAAAATTGATCGCGACTTTGAGCAACCGCTACTGCACACCGTGCGCGGCGTTGGCTACATCCTGCGTGCAGCTGACTGATCGCCTGCGCGGCCCGCTGTTTCATACCGCAGCGTTTCGGATGGCGCTGTGGCAGGCCGGCTTGTTCGCATTGCTGGTCTCGATCTTGCTCGGCATCGTGTGGCAGCAAATCAACCGCTACACCGAGGGCGAGCTGCGTGACCAGGTGGCCAGCGAGATGCTCAGCCTGCGTACGGCCGACCTCGATCGAAAGCTCCGGCTGCAACTTCAGCAGCAGATGGCAGGACACGCTGGCGGATCGGCGTACTATCTTCTCAGCGATGCCTCGGGCCATCTGATAATCGGCAACCTGCACTATCGCCCGCGTGCTGTCGGCTGGCATGTCGTGCCGCTGCAGGGTGCTATCGGCAAAGACCGCGGCGATGCCGATCAGGTGCATCTGCTGGTCACACACCTCCCTGACGGACGCTGGCTGGTACTCGGGCGCGACAATCGCTCTGTCATCGAACTGGGGGAAATGCTGACCCACGCCTTCATCGAGCTTGGCCTGTTCGCGATCACCCTGGTGCTGCTGAGCGGCAGTTTGGTGAGCTGGCGCTACCTGCATCGCGTCGATGCCCTCGGTGTCAGTGCCGAGCGCATCCTCGAAGGTGAGCGTGAGCTGCCGCTGAGCGGCAGCGGACGCGGCGATGAAATCGATCGCCTGGCGACACGGTTCAATCGCATGCTCCAGCGCATGCGCGTGCTGATGGAAGGTATGCGCCAGGTGTCCAACAACATCGCACACGATTTGCGCACGCCCTTGAGCATGATGCGTCAGCGGCTGGAAACCAGTCTGCTGGAAGCCCCTGGAAAAACCGTTCCTGCCTCGGTGGTGCACCAGACCATCGCGGACGTCGACAGTATCCAGGCCACCTTCCGGGCCTTGCTGCGCATCGCCGATGTTGAGGCACGGCAGCGCCGCAGCGGCTTCGAGCAGGTCGACCTCTCCGCCTTGTTCGAGCACGTTGCCGAGACCTATCGGCCGGTAGCCGAAGATAGCGATCACCTGTTTCACGCCGAGATCGCTGGCGGAGTGCACCTGCACGGCGACCGTGCCTTGCTGGCCCAGATGCTCGCCAACCTGATCGAAAACGCCTTGCACCACACGCCAGCCGGCTCATCCATTTCCGTGAGGCTGCGAAACCAGCACGGTATCGTGACCGGCCGGATCGTCGACAATGGCGCAGGTATTCCAGCGCAAGCGCGGGACGATGTCTTGAAACGTTTCGTGCGTATGGACAGCTCCCGCAGCGCGCCCGGCGCAGGCCTTGGCCTGTCCCTGGTTGCCGCGGTGTGCGACCTGCACGGGATCAAATTAGTGCTGGGCGACGCACGGCCCGGACTGATCGTGGATTTGCACTTCCCGACACCCGGCTTGCACAGGATCGAGCACTGAAACTCGCGACAGCCCAGTCCGTAGAGAAAGGCACCCAATGGCCCCGGTGTAGGCAGTAAGCAGGACAAACCCCACTTGAGCACCGGGGACTCCGACATGAAACGGACGTCAATGGATCGCGCTCATGATCCGGAGCACCGGTTGGCCATGGAAGTTCTTGAGCGGGAAGTACGCTAGATGGGTTGCCGGATCCACGACAACCACGTGCGCATTCGGACCAAGCAGCGCTTGACCAAGCTTGCTCACGCGGCCATGGCGCAGCTTGAAGATCGAGACGATGCCGCTTTCGCTGGCCACGTAGACCCAGCCGAGGTCCGGGTCGATAGCAAGCACGTCGGGATCGCCGCCCACCTCGAACGATGCGACCACCCGGCGGCTTGCCATGTTCAGTACCAGCAGCTTGTTGTTGTCCTCGCAGGCAATGAAGGCGAGTCGCGAGGACGGATCGATCAGCAGGCCATGATTGCCCCTCGCCCCAGGCAAATCGATTCGCGAGATCACCCGATCGACAGACGGGTCGATTTCGACCAGCTGCCGGCGTGTCTGCACATTGGCGAAGACATGCCCGGTGACCGGGTCGTACTGGGTATTGCCGACGTCGCCCCCGAGCGCGATGGTCGCCACCCGCTGGTTGGTGCGCACGTCGATCACCGTGTCGGTGTCGCCCTGTTCGTCGGAGACATACAGCTTGTGTTCGGCCGGCGCATACGCCATGCCGTCGGGGTAAATTCCAGCGGGTGCCCGGGCGATGACCTTCAGGGTGTCCTCATCGATCGCCACCACCTGGTTGCTGCCGGTGGCCGAGGCATAGACCCTCCCCAGCTGGGGAATGACCAGCACCCCATGCACCTTGCTGATGTCCGGGATCCTCGCAATCACGCGTTGCGCGGTGGTATCAAATACCACCACCGTGCTGTCGCCAAGGTGCGCCATGAAGAGCAAATGCCGCCGTGCGTCGTAGCTTGCATAGTCGAAACGCGTGGGGTGGCCGCCCAGCGGAATGTCAGCAACCTCCCGCAATGGCAGCGAGTCCACCGTCGTGGCGAGGGGGGTGGCCGCTGCCGCCAGCACGGACCCGCCGACGGCACCCAGCAGCGTCATCGAAACCAGCAGAACCCGTATGGTCTTGCCGGGAAATCCACAATCGTTCATTGCTTCACTTCTGCGCCACAAGACCGGACTAATCTACAGAGACCGTGGGCAAACCGTCCACCGGATTGTGCTTCGCTCTATGATGACCGTCCTCCCCGCCGCCCTCGTGATAGCTCAGCACCATGCGGATTCTCGTCGCCGAAGATGAAGCCAAGGCCCGGCGCTATCTGGCGCAAGGCCTTGGTGAACAGGGCTTCGCGGTTGAATTGGCCGAAGACGGCCTCGAGGCGTTGACCCTGCTGCGCCAACACGACTTTGACGCGGTGATTCTGGATGTGATGCTGCCGAGACACGATGGCTTCAGCATCGTGAAGACCTTGCGCGCCGAAGGCATTCGTACGCCGGTGTTGTTTCTCACCGCACGTGATCATGTGGAGGATCG
Source organism: Rhodanobacter sp. (assembly GCA_004298015.1). Taxonomy (GTDB): domain Bacteria; phylum Pseudomonadota; class Gammaproteobacteria; order Xanthomonadales; family Rhodanobacteraceae; genus Rhodanobacter. The sequence continues at coordinate 115,419 of SCSE01000002.1, read as the reverse complement.
CATACGCGGTTTCGAACTGGGCGGCGACGACTATCTGGTCAAGCCGTTCGCCTTCGCCGAATTGCTGGCGCGGCTGCAAAACCTGGTACGTCGCTTCGAGCCGGCCGCGGGCGCAGCGACCCTCGAGATCGACGGACTGGTCATCGATGCGCTGCGTCATCAGGTGACACGCGACGGACAGATATTGTCATTGACGCCCAGGGAGTATGCCGTGCTGCTTCTGCTCGCCCGCCATCGCGGCCGGGTGCTGTCGCGCACCTTGATTGCCGAAAGTGTCTGGGGCGTGTTCTTCGAGACCCAGACCAATGTCGTCGATGTCGCGGTCCGGCGACTACGCGCCAAACTCGACGCCCCCTTCCCTCGACCCATGCTGCACACCGTGCGTGGCGCAGGCTACATGCTGGATAGCGATGCGCAGTAACCGATAGCAGCGCTGGCGATCACCATCGATCGACGCCCGGCTGACCCTGCTGTACACGGTCATGGCGCTACTCGCCGTCGCGTTGTTTGCCGGCGTCACCAATTGGAGCCTGTCCACCAATTTCCAGCGCGAGCATGTCCGCTTTCTGCAGTCGAAGGTGGCGGAATTGCGCACGGACCTGGAGGAAGCAAACGGGGATCCGCAGGCGCTGATCGCTGAAATCGCCAAGGAAACCGACGCATCGCGCTTTCGTCAGTATCAGGCGCGCGTGCTCGACGCGAATGGCAAGGTTCTGGGGGGAACGACGGGGATGAGCACGCTACTGCCGCTTGAGCTGTTTCCGCCCGCCAGCACGTCTCCCCAGGTGATCCAGTTGCGCGTCCATTCAAAGGTGTATGCATTGACCACGGTGGGCCTCGGTGGCGTTGGTGGTACGCCGCCGGTGCGGTTGCAGTTTGCGCTAGATGTGAGCCGTGACGACGCCTTGCTGAGCGATTTCCATCGTGCGCTGGCGCTGGCCTTTTTGCTGCTGATTCCGCTGCTGGCGCTAACCGGACGCTGGATCGCCGCAAAGGGACTGTCGCCGTTGCGACGGATCAGCGCCGCTACGCGCGCGATTACGCCCGCCGGCCTTTCCACGCGCCTGCCACTGTCGCCGCCGTGGCCCAGCGAGCTGCACGAGTTGGTGCAAGTGTTCAACGCCATGCTCGCGCGGATCGAAGAAGCCTTTTCCCGGCTATCGCGATTTTCCGCCGACCTCGCCCACGAACTGCGCACCCCGCTAGGCAACCTCAGCGGCGAAATCGAGGTATGCCTGATGCGACCCCGCGATGCCGAGGACTACCGCGCGGCGTTGGAGTCTGGGCTGGAGGAATGCCGACGCCTCAACGTGCTGATCGAAAATCTGCTGTTCATGGCCCACGCCGAACATGCCGAGCACGCGCTACATCGTGAGTGCTTCGATGCGGCGCAAGCCTGCAGCTGGGCCGTCGCCCAGCTGGCTCCGGGGGCACAGGGGCGCGGGGTAACGATCCGGGTCGACGGCAAGGCCTCGCTGTACGCCGATCCTTTGCTATTTCGACAGGCGGTGGCAAACCTGCTGACCAATGCGATTCGACATTCGAACACCGGGGGCGACATCCTCGTCGAGGTCAGCGGTAACAACGAGAAGGAGGTCACGTTGGGGATACGTGACCATGGCGAAGGTATCGATGCTATCCACCTTCCCCACTTGTTTGACCGTTTCTACCAGGCCGATACCGCCCGCAGGCGCGACGCCGGACAAGGCACCGGGCTTGGCCTGTCGATCGTCAAGACGATTGTCGATCTGCACGGCGGCACGATTCGCCTGGAGAGTACACCGGGTGCAGGTACCACGGTGGTCCTGTGCTTTCCGGCAGGTATCGACGCCCCGTAAAGTGACAGGATTGTCATCTTGCCGAGCGGTTTCCACCATGCCCGGGTGGCTAGCATGGCGCCATGAAAAGACTGCTGGCCGGTTTGCTTCCCTTGTTGTTGGTCGCCTGCGCGTCGGTTCCGCCCCAGCGACCACTTGACCTGCACGCCGAAGCGCGTGCCCTCGCCTCGCGGCAGCTCAACACGCCTGGCCTGATGGCGGCTGAGCATCGCTTCGGCTTGTCTGACCAGGCCAGTGCGGCGTGGACCCCTGATCGGCTCACGGTTGCTGCATGGTATTTCGATCCACGACTGGCCTACGCCCGCGCAGCGGCGACCCGGCGTGCCGCCGATGCCACCCTGGCCGCCCAACGCACCAATCCGACGCTCAAGCTCAGCCCTGAAAAAGCGTTCAGCGGACTCACCAGCGGCTCGCCCTGGACGATGGGCATTTCGCTACTGGTACCGTTGCTGCATCCGGGTGAAACGGCCGCCCGGCGTGACGTGGCGGCAGCCGATACGCAAGCTGCGCATGACCAGTCCGCACTCGCGATATGGCAGAGCCGCACTCGCGCGTTGCGTGCCCTGCGTGGGGTACTGCTGACGCGTCGGGCCGAGAAGCTGGCCAGCGCCGCCACGTTGGATTGGCGAGCCTATCTTCAAGGCATTCGGCAACGCGTGCAGGCAGGCGCCGATGCGCGTAGCAATGAACTGATGGCCCAGCTCGATCTCCAGCGCGCGCAAGCCGCGCTTGCCGACCGGCACGTGCAGCGGCATCGCGCCGAACAGGCACTGGCCAATGCGCTCGGCCTGCCATGGGGGACCTTGGCAAAGGCCCGGCTTAAGTGGCCTGGTCTGGACACGCCACCCGCACCGTCGGCCTTGCCCCCGGCCGCGTTGGCCGAAGATGCCGCATGGAACCGGCTCGACCTGTCGGTCCTGCTGGCGCGTTACCGGGCGAGTCAGGCGCGCCTGCGCCTTGCCACTGGCACACGCTTCCCGGCAATGGCGGTGGCACCCGGCTATATCTACGACCGTGGTACGCGGAACTTCAGCTTCGGGGTGGATCTCGAACTGCCGTTGTTCCATGGCGCGGGGGCTCGCATCCAGGCCGCTGCAGCGGCACGCGACGAGGCTGCGGCTGCCGTACGTGACCGTCAGATGCACATTCTCAACGCGTTGGACGCGGCCCGCAGCGACTATGCGGGGCGATACGCCGCGTGGCAGCAATTGAAGGCCGCAGCCGCCACTGCCAGCGATGCAGCCCGTCGCGCCCGTAGGCTGCGCGCTGCCGGGCAGATCAGCAGCAACACCGCGTTGTCCGCAAAGGTCGCTGCATCGACAGCACGACTGGCAGCCGACGATGCGCTTGGGCGCACGCTCGGCGCGTTGGGTCGACTCGAAGATGTACTGCAGCGCCCGATCTGGCCCGCTACTCGGCTCACCCACATGCCGACATCCCCGTCTTCGTCCGCCGCATCCGCCAATGAGGCTACCCATGCGCACCGTTACTGATCCCCGTCGCTGCACGACGACCGTGCTTTGCATGGTCTTGGCATGGCTGTTTGCCACCCCGCTGCTCGCTAGCATGACCGGCAACGTCGTGCTGGCACCTGCCAGCGTCAACGCCAGCGGTATTGAGGTGGCGCCGCTGGCCACCGCCAGCCAGAGCAATCAGATACAAGGCATTGCCACCGTCCTCGACCCGCAACCGCTGCTTGCGCTTGCGGCACGTCTGCAGGGTGCACACGCCAGATTGCTGGCGGCCGATGCCGCCGCCGCTGCTGCCGATGCGCAAGCGAAACGGTCGCGGGCGTTGTATCAACATGGCGAAAACACTTCCTTGCGTGCCATGCAGGCGGCCATCGCGAAAGCGGCCTCGGCCCGGGCGCAACGCGCGGTGGCACGTGCCGACCAGATCGCCGTGCGCAGCGGCGCCCGCCCACAGTGGGGATCGGTACTGGCGGCATTGGCCAGCAAAGGGCCACAGGCCTTGAGCGATTATGCCGATGGCCGGGCCAGCCTGCTTGAGGTGGTGCTGCCGAATGGCACGCGCATGCCCACTGGAAAAACGATCCGGCTTTGGCGCGCCGATGGCAGCGTGCTCACCGCCACCTTGGTGGGCCCGTCACCACGCACCGACGCGGTCGTGCAGGGCCCCACCTTTTTCTATCGCGCGGCGGCTGAAGGCCTGCGCAGTGGCGAGCGGCTGAATGCGCTGGTTCCTCTGGATGCCGCAATACATCACGGTGTCGCCATACCCACGGCGGCGGTGATTTGGTATGCCGGCCAACCGTGGGTCTATATCGAGACCAGCCGTGGACACTTCCAGCGTCGTCCGCTGGCGCAGACGCGCTCCGCGCAAAACTGGTTCGAGGCCAGCGGTTTCCGCGCCGGCGAAAAAGTGGTGGTCCGTGGTGGCGAACTACTGCTGTCGCAGGAGATGCAGCCGCCACCGGGTGCCGCCAAGCCGGCGGGAGATGGCGACGATGGCTGAGTTTCACGCCACCGCGTCTGCCAGCGTGTCGTACCACCGGCACCAGCCATGGCCCAGGGCCACACCGAACGACCCTCAAGCGGGATTTTCATCCTCATGTTGAACGCGATTGTCCGCACCGTTATCCGCTTCCGCGGCGTCACGATTGCGCTGGCCGTGCTTGCCGTAGCCTACGGCGTGCTCGCGCTGGGCCGGGCCCGACTCGACGTATTTCCCGAGTTTGCGCCGCCTCAGGCGATCGTGCAGACCGAAGTCCCCGGCTTCTCGCCGAAACAAGTTGAAACCCTGGTCACCCAGCGAATCGAGAATTCGCTGGCCGGTGCCAAGGGCCTGGTGAACATGCGTTCGAAGTCGCTGCAGGGACTGTCGATGATCACCCTGACCTTCCGTGCCGGCAGCAATCTCTCCGAGGTGCGCCAGACCGTTAGCGAACGCTTGCAGCGCACCGCCGCCGCGTTGCCGAGCGCCGCCAAGCCGCCGGTGCTGCTGCCTCTGTCGTCATCGGCCGGCATCGTGCTGACGATCGGTATCACCTCGCCAACGCAGACGCCGATGCAGTTGCGCACGCTGGCCGACTGGACACTGAAGCCGCAGCTGCTGGGCGTGCCTGGTGTGTCCGACGTGAACGTGTTCGGCGGTGCGCTGCGCCAGCTGCAGATCCAGGTGAAACCGCAGGCATTGGCGCGCTACGGGCTGTCGTTCCAGGACGTGATCGCGGCGGCCAGGCGGGCCACCGGCCAGACCGGCGGGGGCTTCGTCTCGAACGCGAATCAACGCATTGTTCTGGCGCCGACCGGTATAGCAGTGACCCCGACCGAGGTCGCGGCGGTGGCTCTGCGCAGTCACGACGGCGCGGTATTGCGGTTGGGTGACGTCGCCACGGTAAGCAATGGCGCCGCGCCCGCGGTAGGCGCCGCCTCGATCATGGGCAAGAGCGGCGTAATGCTGGTGATCGACGAGCAGTACGGCGCCGATACCGTTCGCGTCACCCAGGCACTGGATCAGAAACTGAAGGCGCTACAACCGGCGCTGACGGCCCAGCACGTCACACTCTATCCGGCGCTGTTTAGGCCTGCCAACTTCATTCATGCGGCGGTGAGTCACCTGCGCGATGCGTTGCTGATCGGCGCGGCCTTGGTCATCGTGGTGTTGTTCCTGTTCCTGCGCAATGCGCGCGCGGCGCTGATCTCCGCGGTGGCGATTCCGTTGTCGCTGCTCACCGCAGTGGTGGTGCTGGAGCACTTCGGGCTGGGGCTCAACACAATGACCCTGGGCGGGCTGGCGATCGCCATTGGTGAGGTAGTCGACGATGCGATCGTCGATGTGGAGAACATCGTGCGGCGCTTGCGGCTGAACCGGCTGGCGGCGTCGCCGCTACCGGCAGCCAAGGTGGTGTTGTTGGCCTCGCTGGAAGTGCGCAGCGCGGTCGTCTATGCCACCTTCATCGTGGCCCTGGTGTTCGTGCCGGTGCTGACCTTGTCCGGTGTCGCCGGCAGCCTGTTCGCGCCGCTGGGTGTGGCCTACATCGCGTCGATCATGGCCTCCCTGGTGGTGGCGCTGACCTTGACGCCGGCGCTGACCCTGCTGCTGCTCCGGGGTACCGAAGAGGCCCCCGAGCCACGGATCCAGCAGGCGATCAAACAACGTTACACGCGATTGCTGACGCGGATGGAAGGCCATCCACGGGCCATTCCGGTGATGGTTGCCGTGCTGTGCGTGGCTTCGCTGCTGGTGCTGCCGTTTCTGCAGGGCCAGTTCCTGCCGCAGCTGCGCGAAGGCCATTACATCGTGCACATGCGCCTGGCGCCTGGCGCCTCACTGCAGGCATCGCAGGACCTTGGCCAGCGTGTCACCCGATCGTTGCTGAGCATTCCCGACGTGCGCTCGGTGGCGCAACGCACTGGTCGGGCTACCCGGGTGGCCGACCCTTCCCCCGCATTTGCCAATGAGTTCGAGGTTGATCTGAAGCCACTGTCCGGCTCGGGACAGCAGCGCGTGCTCAATGAAATCCAGAAGCATCTCAACGCATTCGCCGGCGCCAGCTTTTCCACCAACACCTTCCTGACCGAACGCATTCACGAGACGATGTCCGGCTATACCTCGCCGGTGGTGCTGTCGATCTACGGCAACAACCTCGATCAACTGGACCGCAAGGCTCGGCAGGCGGTGGCGATCCTGTCCAAGGTGCCCGGTGCCGGCAATGTACAGGTCGCCGCGCCGCAAGGTGAGCCGCAACTGTCGATCCGCCTGCGCAACAATGTGCTGGCCCGATACGGGATCGCCCCGGCCGATGTGTTGCAGACGCTGCAGACCGCGTATGCCGGGCTGCGCGTGGGCCAGGTGCTCGACGGCAGCCGCGTGTTCGATGTCGAGGTGATTCTGCCACCGGCAATGCGCAAGAGCCCGACCGCGGTCGGGCAGTTGCCGATCGCCGCGCCCAACGGCCGGCAATGGCCGCTGTCCGATCTGGCGGATATTTCGATGAGCCAGGGACGCTTCATGATCCTGCATGCGGGTGCCCAACGGGTTCAGGTCATCACCATTCAGTTGAAAGGGACCAACGCGGGTGTCTTCACCCAGCGCGCACAAAAGGCCTTGGCGCAGGGCATGAAATGGCCCGCCGGCACCTACCCGGTATTCGGCGGCGACGCCGCAGCGCAGTCCGCTGCCACCCATCAGCTACTGATGCACAGTGCGCTGGCTGCGGCTGGCGTGGTGCTCCTGCTGTTCCTGGCCTTGCGCCGCATGCGTACCGTGAGCCTGGTGCTGCTGAACCTGCCGTTTGCCCTGGTCGGTGGCGTGATGGTGGTGGTGCTCATGGGCGGCACCTTGACGCTGGGCGGGCTAGTCGGCTTTGTCACCCTGTTCGGCATCAGCGTGCGCAACTCGATCATGCTGGTATCGCATTATCGCCACCTGGTCGAAGTCGAAGGCCAACCGTGGAACCTCCAGACGGTCAGGCGCGGCGCCGCCGAACGGCTGGTGCCGATCCTGATGACCGCGCTGGTCACGGCGCTTGGCCTGGCGCCGCTGGCACTGACCTCCGGCGCGCCGGGCAACGAGATCGAAGGGCCGATGGCGGCGGTGATCCTGGGTGGTCTGCTTACATCGACCCTTCTCAACTTGCTAGTGCTGCCGATGCTGGCAGGTCGCTGGCTGGACTTCTCCAGCGTCGACGAAGCCGATGTGCTGGCGCCGTCATGAGCGCCGCGGGCTTCGAATACTGTTTCTGATGCAGGATCGTTCCTGTCCTGTGGTGCACACGGGGTCTACCTCGCCACCAAATGTCTGGTAGCCGTGACATTGTCCGTGAGATCAGGGAAGGCTGCCTATTAATGGGTCGACTACTGCCGATCGAGCATACGCGGCACCAACTGGACCCACAAGAATAGCCACTGCCGAAGATCAAACATTCACGACAGATAACCGATACCTCTTGCCTGGTTAGCTGCGAACAGCACAAACAAGACTACGCCGGCGGCAATCCAGGGCCACGACCGCGCCACCAACGCCATCTACACCTCCAAGGCTACCCAACTGACCGGCTCGCCAAGCAGCCAGGCATAGGCCTGTGGCGCCAGGCCAACGGCAAGCATCGCTTTCATAGCCCTGCCCCATGGATCCTTAAGCCAGAGCAACCCGACGCAGATGGCGGAAAGTACGGCATGGCAACCCGACGATAAGGGTTGCCTACAGCTACGCCTGCTACCACCAGGGCTCGCAGGACATCGCTCATGAGCCGACCACCGCCGATGTACTGGGTCATCCCCGACGACGATAGCAAGCTGGCGCCATGCTGGAATCCAACCAAGATCACGCGCAACCAACAGGAGATCACCGACGTTCAATGCACCCGAATGGGCGATGTATCTGGCGAACCAGAAGAGGTTCACCGCAGCCAAGAACGAAAGGAACCATCGACTGACGGGACACGATGCACCCTTGGTCGACAGGAGCAAAAGGGGCACCATCGCCGCTACCGCATTTTCGAGCGGCGTCCGTGAGCACAGTGGCACCAAGACAGTGGAACTACATCGGCGGCAGCAGGATGATGCGTCCGCCTCCAGCAAGACAGGTCAAGCCGTACGCTAGCGTCTCGTGCACAACACTTGCCAGCACGGCAGCCATCACTCCGGTTGCGATCGCCGTTGGCACATCATTGCGGCCTGAGGCACTCGATGGAAGGTGGATCCTTGCATCAGCGTTGACTGGTCTACAGATCATCAAGCCCCAACGCTAGCTTCGCTCCGTAAGTGACCTCAATCAGTAAATGTTTACTGCGTTGCTAATGGTTATGAGGTGGGTAGTCGGTCATGGTTGGTGCTAGCGCTACACTCTGACTCAGAGAGAGTTGTGTAGTGTGCATGTAGTGATGTCCATTCCCAACAGTAGGTAGGGAGGGGATTGCAGTACGCGCACTTAACCTTTCTCCCTGCGACCAACCAAACCTTGGCGAGAACCACCTCACGAGCAGGCCAGCGAACAGCATCGCTGGCCTTTTTATTGTCTACGCAGAAAGGGTAGTGTCATGGCGAGCTTTCATCATCGAATCAAAAGCGGCAAGAAGGGTTCTGCAGCAGAGCATGCAGCTTACATTTCCCGACATGGGAAGCACGACAAGCATGAAGACCTCGTGGCATCAGGGTATGGGAACATGCCACCGTGGGCAAAGGAAGATCCAGATCTATTCTGGAAGACGGCGGATATCTACGAACGATCGAACGGTGCGGTGTACCGTGAACATGAAGTCGCCCTTCCCTCCGAGCTGACGGCCGACGAGCTACTCGAACTCGTGCGCGAGTTGGTTTCAGAACTGGTCGGAGGCAAGCCACACCAATACGGAGTGCATGGACCCTCCTCCTCCCTGGAGGACTTGGCCAATACGCACCTGCACTTGATGTACTCGGACCGGACGCCCGACGGCGTCGATCGTTCACCGAAGCAAACCTTCAGCCGGTACAACCCCACGCACCCCGAAAAAGGCGGGTGCAAGAAGGACAGTGGCGGCAAGAATCGACTGGAGCTCCGGGATCAAGTCATTGAGACTCGCAGGAAGAGCGCGGAGCTTCAGAATGCGGCATTGGAGAAGTACGGCCATGAAGCGCGTGTTGACCACCGGTCATTGCGCCAGCGTGGCATTGAACGAAGGCCAGAGCGCCACCTGGGTCAGGCGTGTATCAGGAAGATGTCGGCGGCGGAGAAAGAAGCCTACGTCCAGGAACGGCGAAAGATTTAATTGCCACCTGATCATGGATCCGCACACCACAAGGGGGAGCGTTGGTGCAAAGGTCGTTGCGGTGCGGGATGGTCGATCGTGCCGTATACCTAGGTTCAACGAGCCTGAGGTGGATGGGTGCATAAGGATGAAGAGTCCCACCCCATGCGCACTCGCGCATGGGGTGGGACATCTGGCACGTTCGTGCTTCTTGCGAGAATCTCAGCGAGATTGACGTGATTCGCGGTGAGCTTTCAGCATCAAGCCGCGCCTTTGTACCTCAGCGGAACATGTTCTGCGTATTGCCAGGTAAGTGACCACGCATCGCCATCACAACTGACCACATCCGGCAGATGAGTTGACCAGCGTCGCCAAGCCGTTGACCATCCGACTGAAGGTCTCTTGTCACCCAAAGCAGACATGGACCTGCGGACATTCGCCGACGTGGCGTCGGCCCGATCACAAGTCGACGACCATCGCGCCCCTGCGCTGGTCGTTACTATTTTTTTTTGGCAGCTTGCGCCGCTTCGATCTTCGCGGCATGGGCCTCGAACGCGGGGCGGAATGATTCCTTCGTGAGGCACTGCAAGGCTACATCGATTGCGGCCTTTGCTTCGGGTAGTCGACCAAGCGCCAGATAGGCGTGCGACAGGCGATTCTGGCCGAAGGCGGACTCCGCGATGTTGGGCAGAGCCTCAAGATGGTCGAGGGCTTCCTGGGGACGGCTCATTTCGATGAGTAGCTCGGCGACCCGCTCCGTCTGGTAGCCGTCCCGGCTCTTCAAAGCCGCATAGGTCGCCAACGCGCTCGCCTGCAATTCGGCGCGGTCGCCCGGCTTCAGGCGGCTGGCTTCGAGCAGCAGTTCGCCATAGGCGAAGAGGTCACCGTCCTCGTCCGCTGCGTCCGGCTCCTTGGGCGGCACCATATCGAAGACGCGCAGAAAGGCCGGGTCTTTCCGCCGCGCCCAGTATCGGCCGATCGACGCCAGCGTCCGATAGGCCTGGCCAATGCCGAGATTGGTCAGGCGGACTATTGATTCGGCCCTTAAACAGTATTAAGCAGCGTACTTGACGCGAGGATCGCGGAAGTAGGCTTTGACGCGCTCGGGTTCGCTGCCGATCACAGCCATGTGTTCTTCGGTGGCGGCGCGAAGTTTAGCCTTGGTGCGTGCGGGTACTTTGCGACGAATGACGTGTTTGAGATCGGCATTGAGGCGTTCCTCGGGATTGAGTTCGGGGCTGTAGCTGGGCAGATAAAACACTTCCATTTGATCGACGTGTTCGATCAACCACTGCTTCACCGGCTTGCAGTGATGTACGCCCAAGTTGTCCAGGATCAGAAACACCTTGCGCTCGGTGTCGGCGACCAGTGCCTCGAAAAATTCGATCAGCTTCTCGTGATTGAAGTTGCCGTCGATGATCATCCAGCGTGCTTTGCCCTGGTTGGTGACGCTGGCCAGCATGGAGAGTTTCTGGCGTGTGCCACCGACTGCCATCGCCACCGGTGTCTTGCCTTTGGGAGCGAAACTGCGGCCCCGCACATCGGTGTTCACCAGCGCCGTCTCATCACCCCAGTGAATCTCCGCACCCTCTGATTTGGCGCGTTCGGCGATGGTCGGGTAGGTGTCATCAAGCCAGGTACGAACCGCTTCGGGCGACTGTTCATAGGCGCGCTTGATCGGCTTCTGCGGGGTGAAACCCCAGCGAGCCAGATACTTCCCAACCGAGCGCACATGAAGCCGAATCCCGCACTCGCGCTCGATCCATTCCATCACCGCCGCGCGGCTCCACAACGCGAAATCCATCTTTAACTGCTCCGGACGCTTGTCGCAGATCGTCTGACGGACAGTGGCTTCTTGCTCGGCGGTCAGTGCGCGTTTGTCGCCAGCGCGGCGGCCACGTTTACCCGGTGCCAGCGCCGCCATGCCGCCGGCGTTATAGCGGTCGATGATCTTGCACGTCGCGGAATAACTCAGTCCCACGTCGCGCGCGATCTGCCGTTTGTTGAGCTTGCGCTGGTACGCCCGAATCACTTGGCGTCGGCGCTCGTGTTGTTCGGCCGGGCTGAGCCGGCGTGCGTCTTCTGGGTTCATGAAACTACGGACCACATTTCCGCACAAAGGTTCAGACTATTTATGGGCCTAATCTATAATACGTCCTCGATCGTGGGGCCATGCATTTTGATGAGGTCATGCCGCCAGGGGGCGTCGTGCCAAGGAAGGCTTTCGACGGCGGCTAAGAAGACCGAGGTCGTCACGTCCCCGCGGCCGCCGAAGCCCTCTAGAAGGGCGCGGGTCATGGTCTCGACCTCCGCCGCCTTCTTTGGGTCTCTGGCCACGAGTTTGACGAGTTGGAGGCGCGACTCGTTCAGCGGATGCGAGCCAGCCAGTACAGCTTCGAAATGCGCGATCGCTGCCGATTTTTCGCCCAGCCGGAGCAGCGCCTTGCCCCGATGGTGCTCCAACTCCGCGTGCTGCTGGATGGTGAGCCGGCAATCGGTTTCGAGGCGGTCGAAGACGGGCATCTGCGACGCCAGCGCCGTCTCCGCGGCTGTCTTGCCATCGCGGGTCTTGCGGTAGAGATAGCCGGCTTCGATGGTTTCGATGACGGCCATAGTGTTGATGGCGGGCACTCTGTCGCCGGATGTCGCGAGAATGCGATCGACCATGGCGGAGGGGTCTTCGAGAAGGTCGGGATCGAGGCTGGCCGACGGGCTGGTCTCGAGGAGTGCGTAGACGAATGCCGACCGTCGGTCGCCCGCGGAGATCGCCGCCCGGAGCCGGACGTCCAAGCTTTGCGATACGGTCCAGAACGGGAGGCCGTCCCCGTATGTGGCTGCCTCTTCGATATAGGCCGCCAGCTGATCGGTGAAAGCGCCCGCGACCTCGGGCAGGTCGACTGCAAGCGTCTGAAGGCTCGCGAAAACGACATCGTGAAGGCGCACGACATTAGGCCAGTCCGGCGTTGTGAGGCAGGCGTCGTTGAGCTTGCGCAGGCCGACAGGACTCAGGACCCGAACCGCGAAGCCACGGTCGCAGTCGGCCTTCCCGACCCAAAGGAAGAAGGCGAGTTCCCGGCCCATGACGTTCAAAGCGCGGGCCAGCAATCGATTGGCGAGGCGGTCGGACCTGTCCGGGAGTTCGCCGATAACCCGGCAGTCCTCGCGAATGTCGGCCCAGCTTGCACCGTTCCGGACAGTGCCGTTGATTAGGCCGTAGGTAAGGGGATGGCCTCCGACGGCGTCCCAGATCACCTGGAAGACCTCGTCTGGGCATGGTTCCACTATGTCGCGATTCACGACCTCGCGTGCTTCGGCCTCGTCGAAGGGTGGTGGGACATAGCCGCCGTCGCGCCGGGATGTAACGATGATGTGTGATCCTGGCCCGCACAGCGCGGCCAGTTTGTCGAGCGCCAGATCAAGATCCACGTCGTCGATGATGAGCAGGGTCGGGCGTGACTTCAGCAGGTAGGCGACGTTGCGGCTGTCGCCGGCCCGGACCATGGCCACCGCGTTGAGACTCTCGACCGAGGGAACGTCCGTCCCCTTGAGCCAGAGCTGGTTGTGGTAAGCATCGACGCGCCGCTTTGCGAACGCAGCCGCAGCGACGGACTTGCCGGCGCCACCGTGGCCGGAGACGACCAGACAGGGCGACTTCGTGAGCTCGGCCTCGAAGGCGGCGTCGATGGCCGGTCTGTCCAACGCACCTTCGCCGGGCGATGGAACCTGCAGGGTGGCGGCCTGCTCGTCCCGGAGCTGCTCCAGCACGGGCAGGTAGGGGCCGAGGAGGCTCACCGCCCGGTCGCTTGTTAGAAGATGGTCGACGATCATGGCGGCGATGTCCCGCGAGTCCAAGATCTGCACGGTGCGACCCTGCATGTCCGGGCGGGCGCGGGCCTTCGCCATGAAGCGTTGTTCGGCGGCGCTCACCCGTTTCTGCGCTGAGAGCAGGACAACCTCGCGCGCATCCGGCTTCTTCGCCAGCGCGTGGTTCAGGTCCTTGGTCGCCTTGGGCATGTCCTTGGCGAAATAGGCAGTCTCCGCCGAATACTCCGCCACCCATGTTCCGTCCGGGGAGTGGGTATCAACGTCACCGCCGACTGGGAACCCGAGGACGTTCAGGCCCCGGTGAGTCAGGGGGATGCCGAGAAGTTGCTCCATGAGCATGCCGCCGAAACGCTCAAAATCAGGTCCGATCACCCGAATGCCGTCGATCAGACGGATGAGGTGGGAGGCGCGGAGCTTGGCGTTGATGGACTGGCTCATGGGGCACGCATTAAAGTCTGCTACAAACAGGTCCTCCAGATCATCGTCGCGAATCACCGAAGGCGTTGGAGCCTGGTTTGCGGCCGGCGCCTGGGCGAGCGCCGCCGTGGTCTCAGGCGGTGAGTTAGACCGGTTCAGATTCGTGCTCGGGTTGTCTTTCCCTCTCTGCTTGTGCCCGCGCGATCTTTTCGTTCTCCTCGGCGATCGCGTAGTACGGGGAGTACGTTCCGATGTGGGTGAAGTCCTCTAACGACTTGACCTCGCTCGACGGGTAGCGCAAGCGGCGATTCATGACCGCAAACATCGTGAGGGCCGCGAGGAAGATGGCTGATATGGCCGTGAGGAGCATGCCTCTCAAGGAAAACAGGCGCGCCCAGAACCCATGGAATTCCAAGGCGGGAGTCCAGGGAGTCGGAGTGGGTAGAAAGCTCAAGGGGTAGATCACGCCGATGAGAAACAGACCGGCGACCATAGCTAAGGCCCAGGTGATCGCCACCGATGATTCGGGGTTCGACTTTGTCGTCGCGAGAAAATCCGCGATCGTTCTCATGTGGTGTCGGACCTCCACCTCCAACGCATCGATCGCGTCGCGCTCTTTCGAGAGTTCCGCCCAGGGACGAGATAACGAACGCATTGGCGAAATTTCTGTCGGCTCAATAAAGATGGATGGCCCATCGCTAAAACCCAGCGGGTTTCGGAAGCCGAACTGTCCAAGCCTTTTCTGCTGTTCGACGTGTTGTCGAACAGCTTCCTCATGCCGCCGTCGTTTATCCTCCGCGGCAAGATCACGCTGGTCTTTGAGGTCTTGGAGATCCTGGATGGCATCAACGCGCGCAAGGAACGGAGGGAAATTCAGCTTCGCATAGAGTTGGTTCGGGTCCAGATCGTCGTCCTTTTTCAGAAGGTCCATCGCCTCCTCCAGTTCGTACTTCCTGTTGAGCCGGACGTACCACGCAAATGCAAGCTGATTCGCGCTATCCACCAACTTGGCTGCGTCGGTTCGGAGCGATCGAAAGCGGACGGACTTCTCCCCGAATTTCGCCTGGTTGGACAGGACTTTGGTGATGATAAACGCGCCAAAGATGCCCACGATCGCCGCCGCCGATTGTGCGATCGAGCTAAAGAACCAGTTCCAATCCATTGAGCGCCGTCCTGTGCCGTAGTGTCTGCAGGTTAGTTGACCAAAGCGGACGTGTCGTCCGGTAGTTCGACTTGCAGGTAGTCGATTTCCAGATTGAAGTCGGCGCGCATGCGTTCGAGAAAGCGTCGGGTGGCCTCATCCAGGGCGGGCTCGCCCACCGCGAACAGCTGAACAGGCTCCAGTCCACCCGCCCGGAAGCTATATTCCAGCAGCTGCCCCATGGCTTGCCGCACCACCTGGGTCGCTGTGTCGGCGATCTTGATTTCATAGAGGGTGCAGCTCTGGTCAGCGTGCCGGACGTAGGCATCGGCGAAGCCGCCCGTGCCGGTTGGATATTCGGTCCAGACCGTGCCGGCGCCGAACTCTTCTTCAAGCTGGGCGAACAGGGCGTTCTGCACGAGGTTGTGCCGCAGTTCGAGCAAGCGCTGGGCCGCGGGCAGGTCTGCGAAGGCGCTTGCAGGCCGCGGGGAGTGTCCGGGCGGTCCGTTGGTGGTTGCGGCCCGTCCCCGCAGCTGGTCCAGCACGAACCAAGGGAAGATGTTGCGGGCGTGGATGTCCCTACCGAATACATCCACGCGATCGAGGTGCTTGACCAGGGCCTGGGCCCGTACCGCCCAGTTGGTGGAGCGGGGCACTTGGTGCCCGGTGTGCTGAGCGAACCAGTCCAGGATCCGATCCTGGCTGCTCGCGTCCACCGTGGTGTGGTACCGCTGCGGATGGACTCCAGCGAAGGCCCTCGCGATCAATAGGTGGGGCACTTTGTCGGTGCGGCCCTCGGTCTTCCACGTTTCGAAGCGTTCCACAATAAATTCGAAGTTCGCCGGGCTACCGTCCTCGTGGATCTCGCGGAGAACCTGGAGGAATTCATCGCGCATCGCATCGACGGTGTCGTACTTGAGCACGCCCCGGCCGGCGTTGCTGATGTCGTTGTGGATGCTCTTCCAGAGCAGGTCGAACGGTTCATCCAGGCGGCCCTCGGCGAGATCCCGCGCGATGGCCTGGGTCGTTGTTCGGTATCGCGGAAGCCAATTCGCCTGAAACCAAATACTCGGGTCGTTGAAGCCCGCAAGGAACTCCCGCGCTTCGGAGTCCAGCACGACCGGCGCTGAGGCGTCGACGTCACAGTCGGCCGAGGGTTTCGGCGGGATCGGCGGCGGCCTGCCGTCCAGACGGGCCTGTGCTGCTTGCACAGCGATCTCGGAGAACTCCCCCGGAAACTGGACGATGATGGCCTCGAAGCTCAGGTCCTGAAGGCCCGCCTCTTGGAGTACTTCGTACCCAACCGAGGGTTGGGGACTAAGCACCATGCGTTCGGCCGCGCCCAAGGCCCCGCGCTTGGCCAACATCTGACGGGTCCGGTTGGCGCGGAAGGTGCGCCCTTTGATCCGGCTCTGCTCCTCCTCGTACGCATAGAGCGCCGAGGCAATCGCCAGCTCGGCGGGTGTGGTGTATCCGGCCTGGATGCCTTGAAGAGTTCGGGCGTGGGCCAGGGCCTGAATTTCCAATTCCGGATGCCCGCGCTCCCGCGCATTTTTCGCAAATGTACGTGCCAGCTCCGGTGTGGTCAGCCGCTTGATTCGTTCGTCCACGACTCCCCCTAGTTTTGGTGAGTTTCGCATGGGTGCCCGAATTGCGCCCGACTACAACCTCCCGCCGCCCTTTCTTGGTCGCCTGGTGATGTGGTCGTCACGTTCGATGCCTGCTAATGTGCAGCTTGTTGGCAACAATGGGCAGTTTGGTTGCCGGCCATGGTCAGTTTTGCTGGCGAAGCTGGTCAACTGCTGTGGCAAAGGTGGGCACGTGGCTGGCGTTTTGCATGTTCTGCAGCCGGACATGCGTAAAGGTCATTCGGCGGCTAGCTGTGGAGGCGGAGGAACGTTTCGTCCGAGTTTCCCAGTAGGAAAACCGCACAGCAACGGTCTTTGGTAGATTTTCCACCCGTAATTTTACCCGCCTCAGGCATGGGAATGAGAACCTATCTTGCAGCCACTGAGACAACTGTGGACGCGAGGCCGGGCCCACATTACTGGTCCGAGCCGTGGCGCAGAGGCAGTGTTTAAAAGCGATGCGGACAGCTCGTGTTCTCCGTCACTACCGCACGCGGTGAGATCGGCGACAGAGGTTGCAAAGGTCCTGGCTCGCGGTCCGGGGTGGCAAACAGCAGCCGGCGCTGATCGGCGTCATGGAACAGGGACAGGAAGCGCTGGTCGCAGCGGGCACTGCGCTCGTCCACCACGATCCGCCCGATTTCAGTCTGATCGGCTTGGGCGCGGGCCGCCTGCACCTGACGCTCCAGAACCCGCCAGGAGCCACCATCGGAGACATCCAGCAGCGGGGGCACGGCCCGCGCCGGAATCTCCCGGCACAGGGGTGACGATGAACGCCTCTATCGTCAGCGAAAAGCCGGACCCCTTGCCGCTCCACGGCGCTTCGACCTCGCTAGTCCTGCCGCGCTGGCTGCACGCCAACAGGTGCAGATCGGCGTGGATATAGACCCGGAAAGTCTTGAAGGTGCTGCCAGGCCCTTGCGATCCGATCTTGGACCGGTTGATTCGGCCCTGAGTTTGCGAGACGAGTGTGTTGTCCAAGGGACAACGCGCCGAATTCCGCGGCTCAACATAGGCTCTTAGACCTTTCACGATACGCCGCGGCACGCGAGTTTCTTGTGCTGAATGGCTTGCGATGGCTTGTATGCCAGTATTTCCGGCGCTAAGTTTCTTTGGCGTTCACGGGTCGCTTTTGACGTTGTTCATGGCCCATGCGCCGCCCGTTTCTCAGGGACGGTCTGGGGCTGGATGCCACCATTCGAATGCGTATGGTATCGTACACATTGAAAATCGTTCATGGTTGGAATCGACAAAGCGACGCCCGCAGCGCAAATTTTCTGACAAGTTTTGTTGGAGCGGGTGATCGGGTAGCAAGGATTTTCGTCACCCAAGGTTTTGCTTCTTTTCAATTGTGTTCCCGTCTTTTAACCTGTGAACGGGCTTGCCCCGTGGCGTTCTAACCACGACGGATGAACCATCGAAGGCAACCGGAAGAGGCTCTTCTCGGGGCAGTGTGTCAGTGCAGAGGCGATAGGGAATGGCCCTGAATAAAAAAGATGAGGCGGCTGTACGCGACGCGACCTACTACGCCGTGGCCCTTCATCAGGATGGCAAGGAGATCCGGTTTCACGAGGACTATGATCTGGTCAAGAACTTGATCGGTATCCACCGCGTGATGGAGCGGATTATCCCCTCCAAGGCTCCCTTGTTTCGCTGGCACGAACATCCGAAGAAGTCATTACCTGTCCAGTGGGGCGATGGCCGGATCAAACCTGTAACCCTCGGCAAGGCATTGATGGATCAGCTTCCGATGAACATCGATGCGCTCAAGATCGAATTTCCAGAGCGTGACTTTCATCCGCTCGTGAAGCTTTTTGGGGACTACTCGGTGGAGCTGCACTGGAACGCAACTTCTTGCTTGAAAGGTGACTTTAATCACCTGAATCGGCTTGTTGAAAAGATGCGGAGGGAGGGCCGCGACAAGGCTTTCCAAAACAGGCGGGACAAGCGCCTTGCGTCAATTCGTGATGCGACTAAAGGGCTACGAAAGATCACCGATGAAGTATTCCATCGGTGTGGAAGTTCGCTGGTGGTGAGACTGGATCTCTCGTACCGCATCGATAAATGGAGGCCTAGCAGGTTTTCGGTCAAGGATCCAACGAACCTCATCAGCAACGAGCAATCGCGAGCGCATCGCGAGGCATTCATCCGCTTCCTAAAGCGCAAATACCCGCTGCCGTTGCTGATGTATGCCTGGAAGAAGGAACGAGGGAGATGCACTTCTTATCAATACCGCCTACTCCTGTTTTTCGCTGGTGACGTCCCGGTGTCCGGCTACGTGGTGGGCAACGAGATCGGCCAGCACTGGGTCAACGACATCACCGGCGGTGAGGGGAGCTTCAACAACTGCAATGCTGGCGGGCACCAGCAAACAGGGATCGGACTCATAAACCGTTGGGAGACTGAGAAGATCAAGGCCCTGAAGGAGATCGTGATTCCTCGGCTGACGATGTCGGATTATTACATTCGGGTGATCTCCAAGGGCCGCATCTACCAGCCAGGGGGCCTCCCTCCGAAGCCACGTCGTGCTCCTGGAAGGCCACGGAAGTATCGCCCGCTAGCATCTCCGGGTGTTAAGGATTGTCTGAACAAGCCATTACCGGATCCCCTTCCAAGTGATTTTTTAAAGAACTGGCGCTAAAACCTCAAAATTCGGGCGGAATGTGCCGCTGTAGCGCCCCGGTAGGGCGCTTCTGGCGCCCTTCGGGGGTGCCCCCCTTAACGGACGTGCTTCCCCTTTCAGACGGCCGTGAGAAAAGTCCAACACACCGTTGCGTCCTTCAGCTCAACCTCGGGCATCGTCTTGATGCTGCCGCGCTTGGCAGCGCTGTACTGAGTGCGGCCACGCTTGGTCATGCCTTCGCGTTTCTCGGGGGGCGCCGGTGTAGCCCGCATCGGTGTATACGGCTTTTCTCCTTACCGTGAAGCAGGTTGCCGACTTCTTTGGTATGCGCCACGTTGGCTTCCGTCGTCGTCACCGTATGGAGCAGCCTGCTTTCAACATCCACACCTATGTCCGTGAAATCCCCATACGGATTGTGTGAGCTCGAGAACCTGTCGCCTGCGTACATCCGGCAAGGCGCCCTTGCACAACCTGGCTGTGCACTGATGATTGCGAGAGGGAGTTGTAAGCTTCACCACACAGCCCAGGAACGACGCGGCGACACCCCTGCGGCCACTCTAAGCGACGTGCACACGGGCTCCGGAGACTTCATGGCCTGGCCCCAGCGCACGCTACTGACGGTTATTTTTTTCGTCCAGTGGAGTGGACGACTCGGACGAAAAGTGCGCCTAATCTCCGTGTCCACCGCGGAGATTCCGCTCCCTTGGACTGAGCACATGAACGAGAAAACTTTGCAACCAACACGCCGGATTTCAATCGCCACGACCTACCAGCGCGCGGGAGTATCAAAATCGACGTTTTGCGAGATGACGCGAGAAGGCTCCAAGCGCTTCGACCCAACCTTCCCTAAAAAGCGGAAATGTGGCGGACGTCGATTTTTCATAGAGGCCGAGGTCGAAGCTTGGTTGCTGGCAAATCCGGATTAGCCCTTCGGACAATGTTTGGCATCCAATTGGAAAGTGATGCGGGATCCGCGCTTCGGCCGGCGAACCCACCATCACTGCGAAGGACGCAAGGAGTAAGTTTTCCTTGATGTTGCCAAGTAGGCCTCGCGCATGGGGCCTTCCTTCGCGAGCTGCCTCTTTATCCAGCCATCAGTATAGGAACCGATCTGCACTCTCGTTTTATCATCCTTGTTAAGTCTCCCAACAATTTCGTTAAGGTGCAGCGCTACAGCTTCCGCGCATTTTTCGTATGACTTCCACCCTTCAAGAGGGGCAAGATCCCGCACGAAGGCTGCCGCCTTCGTCTGAACTTGAAGGAGGTTCGCATGCGTGGTGAGTCCGCCTTTGGCACGCTTATAACGATCCTGCTCTGGAATTGTCGTCGCCTCGTAGTCAATTTTTGCCGCGTCGATACTTGTGCGAACGGCAGCGACATAGCGCCTCGCAGCGCCTTCGTCGCGTACAGCTAGAGCTTGCTCCGCACTGGCAAGCTCAATCCACGCATCGACATAAAGGGTGCGCTGACGCTCATTCGAGAGCCAGCCTGTCGGATGATGATCTATCAGCCAATCCCTTGCGTCCTGGTCGTTCGGATTGAGTGCGCAAATCACCACCTTCTGATAAAAAGCGTAAGCGGCGTCTGGCCGGGCTTCGTCGTCAAAAAACGCATTCAAGTGCACACTAAGGCAGGCAACCTCCCCCGAGAGCGTCTGGGGATCGACTTCAACAATGAGTGAGGTACAGCGCTTTGTCATGAAGGTTCCCGAAGAGACTTATTCCCAGCTCGAGTAGGATCCGGTCTCGGTAACGACCTCCTGCTCGGTAGCATCGCATCGATCGAACTCTAACTCCTCATACGCATCAGCACGATCAACTTGTCGTGCAAACACATCGTACCTTTCCAACTCAGGCCAGCATCACCACAGGACAGGCGGTCACGCCTTAGCGAAATGACCTGTCACGATAGACGGGTTCTACCCCGGGTTCTACCTCGTTGACCGGACGCGGACAATTCCGGGAAAGCCCATGCCATCTGATGGTTAGCAGGACAATGCGGCCATTGAGTTAGGCAACGAACTCAGTTGGTTTTTCGCTTGAAAGGGACCACCTCGTCACTCGATCGCAGTCCATCCAGATAGTCCGCCCAGTCTTGCATGATCTTCCGACGTTCAGGAAGTTGCTGCGCCTTGTTGTAGACGCCTGACACACCCGGCTCCTTGTGCGACAGCTGACGTTCCAGCGCCTCGGGGTTCCAACCAAGTTCGCCCAGCATGGTGCGAGCCATGTGGCGGAAGCCATGGCCGGTGAGGATTCCCTTGTATCCGATACGAGCCAAGGCGGCATTCACTGCACCATCGGACATATTTCGGCTGACGCTACGTGCGCCAGGGAATAAAAAGCGGCCACGCCCCGTCACGGGGCGCAGCTCGCGCAGGATGGCTCTCGCCTGGGTGGACAACGGCACGATGTGGGGCAAGGTTTGTGGATTTTCCTTCTCGGCCTTGCGCAGCTTGCGGATGATCGGCGGCAGGGAATACGAGGGCTGTTCGCCGTCCAGATCGAATTGCACCCACTCTGCTGGCGAATTTCCCCCGGCCGGCAAAACCACAACGGCGCCAGCTTCAATGCGCAGGCCACCATGAAGGTGCCTGTGAAGCCGTCGATCACGCGCATCAGTTCACCGACCTGTACCGGGTCGGTACAGGCTGTGGTCGTGCTGGGCTTGGCCGATGACGTCGATGGAGTGGTAGGTGGAAAACACCAAGCTCATGTGCTGGGCGTCGTGGCGCTTGACCATCTCGGCGGCGAGGCGTGCCGGCTCGGTGGTGGCCGGGGAACGGGGAACGGGGAACGGGGAACGGTCAATTGCCCACCAATCAGACCGCTGACCGAGACGCTACTCGGCTTTGCGCCGCAATGGCACCACGTTGCCCCCTGCTTTGAGCATGTCCAGATAATCCGCCCACTCCTGCATGACCTCGCGGCGTTTCTCGCGGAACTTCACACGGGCATACGCTGCCTCGACCTCATCCTTCGGCGCATGGGCAAGCTGGGCCTCCAAGACGTCCACATCAATGCCCAGCCGCTCGCGACCAAGAGTACGCAAGGAAGCCCGGAAGCCATGCGTGGTGTGCTCGCCTTGGAACCCCATGTCACGCAAGGCCTTGCTCAGCGAATCCCGGCTGAGATGCATTGAATTCTGCCGCCCTTGAGGTGGAAATACGCATTCGCCACCCATGTTCCGCTCGTGCATCTCCTTCAGCACGACGAGTGCCTGCTCTGGCAACGAGGTACTGAAATTCTGTCCGGTTTTCATCCGATTGGTACCATCTGGATTCATGCCCGGAATTCTCCACTCACCCGTTGTCAGGTCGATTTCCGCCCATCGGGCGCTGGCCACTACACCAGAGCGCATAGCGGTCAACGCGGCCAAGATCAGCGCCGCCCGCACTACACGGTTAGGATAAGCGTCGATGGCACGCATGACATCACCTAGCTTGCTGTCGTCTTCCGTGACGGCGGGCATGTGACCGCTGCGGAAAGATGGAAGCACGCGATCCAGCCTTAGCCTGCTTTCATCGGGTCGCAACCCTTCGTTGATGGCATGGTCAACAATGCTGGCGACGTATTGGCGTGCCTTACGGGCTAGTTGTGGGGTGTCCTTGGCCATCTCCACCAGCGCTGGTCGAACGTCCTTCGTCTCCAGATTGCGCATGTCCAGATCGCCCAGCTTGGGAACCAGGTACGAATCAATCACTAGGCTAGCCTTGCGGTAGGTTTCTGTGGCCCAAGTTGGCCGCTTCTCGGCCATCCATCGACCAGAGACAGCGCGAAACGAGGCTTGCTCGGTCTCCGCCTGCGCCTGCGCTAGAGCCCCTTGCTCCGCGCCTTCGGCAGCAGCGACTCCCCGCTGGGCCTTGCGTATTCCTGCAGTGGAGTTGCCCTCTTTGGCATCGCGCTGCACTTCCACAGCTTTGACGCGAGCTTCGGCCAGGGACATGGTCGGGTAATGACCAATGGTGGCCGGTGCCGGACGCGAACCATCAGGCAGGCGGTAACGCACCAGCCATGACTTGCGGCCCGCGGGACTGATTGACAGCACCAGCCCATTGCCATCCGGCAGGAAGTACGCCTTATCGGCCGGTTTGGCCTTGCGGATCTGAAGCTCAGCCAAGGGGGTTGCCAGGCGAGGCATATCTAGGGACCAATTTGGGTATGAATGGGAGAATCATACCCAAAATTCTACCCAAAAGCCCTAGACCCCCTCGGATACCCTCAGACTACTCTGGACACCACACAAACAAAAAACCCCGCAGTTACGCGGGGTTATCTGTACTTCTGGACAATTTCGGACCGTTATGGACAGTTCGAAACTATCAATTGGTGCCCAAGAGGGGACTCGAACCCCTACGACTTGCGTCGCTACCACCTCAAGGTAGTGCGTCTACCAGTTCCGCCACCTGGGCAGGTGTGTCGTTTATTGCTTTCCGCCTGGCTGCTTGACGGCGGGAACTTCACCGGACGGCTTCGGTGGCGTAGAGGACGCCGCCGGCACGGCGTTGGCAGCAGCCGGGGTCACGGATGGCACTTCCGTCGCCGCAGGCGCTGAAGCTGGCGAAGGCTTTTCGGCCGCCGCCTTGTTGGCCATCCCGGCCATTACACCGAGATCGCCGCCGTTACTGTGCACCTGACCGCTGCCGTTGAGGTATATCCCCATGCCGAGACTGAGCAGAAAGAACAGCGCCGCCAGTACGCCCGTAGCGCGGGTAAGGAAGGTGGCCGAACCGCGAGCACCAAAAACCGTCGCCGATCCACCGCCGCCAAAACCCGACCCGGCGTCGGCACCGGCGCCGTTCTGCAGCAGGATCAGCACGATCATCGCCGCTGCGATCAGGATGTAAAACACGCTGAAAATGACGAACATGATTTCTTTTCGGGCCTGTAGCGCTTAGTGCGCCGCAGCGCAGATTTCGAGGAATTCGGAAGCCACCAGAGCGGCACCCCCTATCAATCCTCCGTCAACATCCGCTTGCGCGAACAATTCGGCAGCATTGGCCGCCTTGACACTACCACCGTAAAGCAGTCGGGTCAGACGGGCAATTGTAACATCTTCTTTTTCAAGTTGGCTACGAATGAACGCGTGTACCCGCTGTACCTGCTCCGGTGTGGCAGTACGACCCGTACCGATGGCCCATACCGGCTCGTACGCGATGACCGCTGTATCGAAGCAGACGATGCCCACCTGGGCCAGTACCGCCTGCAATTGCCGCTCGATGACCACTTCGGTATCACCGGACTCCCGCTGCTCAAGGGTTTCGCCCACACAAAGTATCGGGGTAAGCCCGCCGGCACAGGCGGCCGCAAATTTGGACGCGACCTGCTCATTGCTTTCGCTGTGATAGTGGCGCCGTTCAGAGTGCCCGGTCAGCACCCACTGCGCGCCAACATCCGCCAGCATGGCAGCCGATACCTCGCCGGTATAGGCTCCCTGCCCCGGATGTTCGCTCACATCCTGGGCACCCACGCCGATACCCGACCCGGCACATGCTGAAGCCAGCCCGGCAAGGTACGGAAAAGGGGGAAACACGACCATGTCGACCGCATTGGAACGCGCCGCGATCAGATCACGTGTCAAGGCACGGGCCATGGACCGGCTGCCATGCATTTTCCAGTTGCCGGCGACGAGTTTCTTGCGCATGGTCAGCTTCCGTTGCGATCAAGTGGACAGCTTACCGAGCGCCCCCGGCATCGGCAAACTACCGATGACACAAGTCCTATTCACGGCCTTCGGCTGCCAGAATCAGCCTTTCCTCTCCCATGCCAAGGATTCCCCTGATGCCAGCACCCCGCCCGCGCAGCCTGATCACCGGCGCCTCGTCCGGCATCGGTCGTGCATTCTGCCACCGCCTGGCCGATCGGGGGCACGACCTGGTGTTGACCGCCCGGCGCACGCAGCGGCTGGAGGCGTTGGCTATCGTATTACGCGAGCGCAGCGGGATCGAGGTCACGGTACTGCCTTTCGACCTGGCCGACCCAGCCACCCCACGCTTGCTGTGCGATGCACTGGCGAGCCAGGGCGTGCAAATCGACTGGCTTGTCAACAATGCCGGATACGGTGTGCCGGGAACGTTTGCAGAAAACGACTGGCACACCCATGCCGAATTTCTCCAGGTGTTGCTGACCGCGCCTACGGAGCTGGCATGGCGCCTGCTGCCGGGTATGCGCGAGCGCGGCTATGGCCGTATCATCAATATTGCCTCCCTTGCAGGACTGGTACCGGCCCCGCCCGGACATACGCTGTATGCCGCCTCGAAGAGCTACCTGATCCGTTTTTCGCAGTCGCTGGCCCTGGAGAACCGGGCTTCCGGAGTGCACGTGTGCGCGCTGTGCCCGGGTTTCACCTGGTCCGAGTTTCACGATGTCACCGGCACCCGCGACAAGATGGACCGGCTGCCGGGGTTCATGTGGTTGAGTGCGGACGAGGTGGCCCGCCAGGGTATCGAGGCCGTGGAACGGGGCGATGCGATGCACGTTCCAGGACGAGTCAACCGCACCATCAAGGCCCTGATCCAGCTGATGCCCGATCGCCTGGCGCTGGCGCTTTCGGCGCGGCAGGCAAAACGCTATCGCAACACCAAGCTGTAATGCGCCATCGGAGATCCGGGCTCGTCGCATCGCCCGACGCGAAACGAGAATACAGCCGACGGTGACCGGACTTCCATTGCAGCCCATGCCTCGGTGTAAGGCGGACACGGTCCGCCGACCCTGCCACGGAGCGTCGTGACGAAGAACGGGGGACGGTGTCCGCCCTGCGCGGCGGCGGGAAACGTGCCTCCTGAGGCATCAGCCATAGTTCAAACGGGGATGCAGCCGACGGGTAATCAGGACGGCTTATATCAGCCTGATCTCACGCAGTCGCTGCAGCAGATAGTCGTGCGAATTGATCGAGGTCGGATAGCGGCTCGGGTTGTCCGGCGTGACGCATTCGGGCACCGGATCAAGCACCACGTCGGGGTTTGGATGCAGGAAGAACGGCACCGAATAGCGCGGCTTGCGCGCATTCTCGTTCTGCGGATTGACCACCCGATGGGTGGTGGAGGGATACACCTGATTGCTGAGGCGCTGCAACATGTCGCCAATGTTCACCACGATCGCGTCACCCGCGGTGGTAATCGGCAACCAGTGGCCATCGCTGCACACCTCCAGCCCCTCGGCGCTGGCGCCGACCAGCAAGGTGATGAAGTTGATGTCCTCGTGCGCCCCCGCACGCACGTTGGGCACACCATCCGCCGTGATCGGCGGATAGTGGATCGGCCGCAGGATCGAGTTGCCCTGGTCCGTCTTGTCCTCGAAGAAGTTCTCCGGCAGGTCGATATGCAAGGCCAGCGCACGCAGCACGCGAGTACCAAGCTGATCCAGGGCCTGATACAGGCCATAGCCATAACGCTGGAATTCCGGCACCTCATCCGGCCACAGGTTCGGTGGCATCAGCGCAGCGAACTTCGAGTCGCGCGGAATCTCGCGGCCGATGTGCCAGAACTCCTTCAAGTCGGCGTACTGGCTGTCCTTGGCCGTCTCCACCTTGAACGGTGTATAGCCGCGTGCTCCGCCGGCACCGTGCAGGTGATACTTCAGCTTGGTCTCGTTCGGCAACGCGAAAAAGCGCTGGAACACCTCGTACGATCCATCGATCAGCTGCCGTGAAATGCCGTGACCGCCGATACAGCAAAAACCGAATTCGCGATAAGCCGCGCCGATCTCGGCCACGAAAGCCTGGCGGTCCGTGTCGTAACGACGAATATCGAGCGTAGGTACGTTTTTCATCTCAGGTCCCGTTGGCGTGCAATCCCACTCCTCCGCCCTTCGGGGCGAAGCACGTCGGGCCATTCCATGGCGACCCGGCTAAATCAATGCAACGACAGGCTCACGAACGCAAGGCGGACGATTTTACGACCTCGGCCAGTTGACTGGCCACCTGCTGCACCTCATCGGCATCTTCCGCTTCGACGGTAACCCGTATCAGTGGCTCGGTACCCGACGCACGCAAGAACACCCTGCCCCGACCCTCGAGCCCGGCCTGGGTCTCGGCCAAGGCCGCCTGGACCGCCGCCGTGCCGAGCACATCGCGCGCACTTTCGACGCGCACGTTGAGCATCACCTGCGGCAATTTGTGCAAGCCTTGCCGTGCCGTCAACAGACCTAGCCCGGTCTGGCCCAGCGCTTCCAGCACGGCCAATGCCGCCACGATACCGTCACCGGTCGTGGCCCGATCCAGACACAGGATATGCCCCGAGGTTTCACCACCCAGCTGGCCGCCGTGCTGCTTGAGCTGCTGCAACACGAAGCGATCGCCCACATTGGCACGAATCAGCGCCACGCCGATCTTGGCCAGCGCCTGTTCCAGGCCGAAATTGCTCATCAAGGTTCCGACCACCGGCCCTTTCAACTCACCCGTGGCCTGAAGCCGACAGGCCAGCACATAGAGGATGTCGTCGCCATCGGCGAGCCCGCCCTGGCTGTCCACCAGCAAGACGCGGTCACCGTCGCCGTCGAACGCGATACCGATATCCGCGCCCTGCGCCAGAACCGCGTCCTGCAAAGCCCGTGGATGGGTGGAGCCGACCTCGCGATTGATGTTGAACCCGTCCGGCTTGTCGCCGATGGCGCTTACCTCGGCACCCAGTTCGGTGAATACTTTGGGGGCTACCTGATAGGTCGCGCCGTTGGCGCAGTCGAGCACCAGCTTGAGTCCGCGCAGGCTGAAATCCTCCGCCACGGTGGCCTTGCAGAACTCGGCATAACGCGCCACCGCGTCGCCGATGCGCGTGGCCTTGCCGAGCTGTTCGGACGGCACGGTGACGAAGTCGGCATCCAGCTCCCGCTCGATGGCCAGCTCGATGTCATCTGAAAGCTTTTCGCCCTGGGCAGAAAAAAACTTGATCCCATTGTCATGGTGCGGGTTGTGCGAGGCGCTGATGACGATGCCTGCGGCGGCACGCAGCGACCGGGTGAGAAAAGCCACCGCCGGCGTCGGCATCGGGCCGAGCAAGCCCACATCGACCCCTGCCGCGACCAGGCCTGCCTCCAGCGCCGACTCGAACATGTAACCGGACACCCGGGTGTCCTTGCCGATCAGCACCAGCGGCTTGCGCCCGGTTTCCCGAGTCAGCACAGCGCCCACGGCACGGCCCAGCCGCAACATGAAATCCGCGCTTATAGGCCACTCCCCGACCATGCCACGGATGCCGTCGGTACCGAAATATTTGCGTTGCGTCATGGTGTCCTGCCGTCGCGTAGGATGTCCCTGGTATTGCGACCCAACATGGCTGCGGGTCGCCCCCCGATGAAGCGTTCAGTCGTCGTCCGGCCAGCGCGGCATCGATGGACCCGCCTCGCGCCGCGGCACGATGTCCAGCGCGTGGACCGCGCGCCAGACCGCAAGCGCATCGACCGTCGCCGCGACGTCGTGAACACGGACCATGCGTGCCCCGCGCTGCGCTGCAATCAGCGCCGCGGCGGCCGATCCGGCAGCCCGCTCGGCCGGCACCGACTTGCCGGTCAGTGTGCCGATCATCGACTTGCGCGACAAACCGGCGTAGATGCCACTGCCGAGATTGTCAAAGCGCTCCAGCGCGGACAGCAGCGCCAGGTTATGTTCCAGCGTCTTGCCAAAGCCGAAACCCGGATCCAGCATCACCTGGCGCTTGTCGATACCGGCCAGTTCGCAGGCGAACAGCCGGTGGGTGAGAAAGCGATGAACTTCCCCCACCACGTCCTCATAGTGCGGTTCGCCCTGCATGCTGCCCGGCTCGCCCTGCATGTGCATGAGGCATACCGGTACACCCAGTTCGGCCGCGGCATCCATCGCACCGTCGCGGCGCAGCGCCCACACATCGTTGATCATGCCGGCACCAGCGGCCACTGCGGCGCGCATTACCTCGGGCTTGGAGGTATCGACGGCGATCGGCAGCGTGGTACGCGCGATCAACTGCTCGATCACCGGGAGTATCCGCCGCATCTCCTCTTCCGCAAGGACTTCGTCGGCACCGGGCCGGGTCGACTCCCCGCCGACGTCGAGCATATCGGCGCCCTCCTCCGCCATCCGCAAGCCATGCGCCACCGCCTCGTCCACCGAGTGGTGATGGCCATCGTCGGAAAACGAATCAGGGGTGAGATTGAGAATGCCGACCACGCGCGGGCGATCCAGCCGAAGCGGGCGTCCCGCACAATCCAGCACCGGCGCCAACAGATCGATCGACATGTTCAAAACCTCCCTGCGGCAACATCCCGGCCGGTCATCGACCGGCCACCCATATCACACATCAGCATCAGCCATGCCACCCAGCTCACCCATGTAACGGCGGTAATGGCGCAACTCGTCAATGGAGTCGCGAATATCCGACAATGCCGTATGCGCTGATTCCTTGCCGAAACTCCTGGCGACGGCTGGCGCCCAGCGCCGGGCCAGCTCCTTGAGCGTCGACACGTCCAGATTGCGGTAATGGAAATAGCGCTCCAGCCGCGGCATCTGGCGATGCATGAAGCGTCGATCCTGACAGATCGAATTGCCGCACATCGGCGACTTGCCCGGCGCTACCCATGCGCGCAGAAATTCGACCGTGGCCTGCTCGGCCATCTCGTGATCGGTCCCGGATATCAGCACCTGCCGCCACAAACCGGACTTGTGATGCTGATTGCTGTTCCAGCTATCCATCGCCTCCAGCCGGTCGATCTCGTGGCGAATCGCAAATACCGGGCCTTCCGCCAAGACATTCAGCTGCTTGTCGGTGACCACCGTGGCGATCTCGAGGATCGAGTCGTTGTCCGTATCGAGGCCGGTCATCTCCAGATCGATCCAGATCAGATTTTCATCGTTGGCTTGGCTCATGAGCGCTCCTTCGGCAGGCCAGTTTACCAGTGTTGCCGCATTGCCTTTTGCGCATGCGATGATCGACCGGAATTTCCCTCCCGGCTAGAGCATGCAGACTTTCTTCTGGCACGACTACGAGACCTTCGGCGCCGACCCGCGGCGCGACCGCCCGGTGCAGTTCGCCGGCATCCGCACCACCCTGGAACTGGAAATTGTCGGCGAACCGGTGATGTTCTATGGCAAGCCACCACGGGAAATGCCGCCGCACCCCGATGCCTGCCTGATTACCGGCATCACCCCGCAACTGGCCGAGCGCGAAGGCGTCAACGAGGCCGAATTTGCCGCACGCGTGCATGAACAACTGGCAGCTCCGGGCACCTGCAGCGTCGGCTACAACTCGCTGCGCTTCGATGACGAGTTCACCCGGCAGATGCTTTACCGCAACTTTTTCGAGCCCTACGGCCGCGAGTGGCAAAACGGCAATTCACGCTGGGACCTGATCGACCTGGTGCGCCTGTGCCAGGCGCTACGCCCGGAAGGCATCCACTGGCCCCGGCGCGAAGACGGCTCGCCCAGCTTCAAGCTGGAACACCTTGCCCAGGCCAACCAGCTCACCCAGGAGCGCGCGCATGACGCCTTGTCGGACGTCCACGCACTGATCGACCTGGCACGGCTCATCCGCGTGCGCCAGCCGCGTCTATGGCAGTGGTACTACAACCTGCGGCGCAAGCAGAAAGCGTTCGAGCTGCTCGACGTAATCCACATGACGCCAGTGGTGCATGTGTCATCACGCTATCCCGCAAGTCGGCACTGCCTCGCCGTGATCGCCCCGCTTGCGCCCCACCCGAGTCGCAGTGGCGAAGTGATCGTCTACGACCTGGCGACCGACCCCACCGCCTGGCTGGCGCTGGACGAGGACGAGATCGCCGACCGCATCTTTACCGCCCGCGCCGACCTGCCCGAAGGGATCGAACGCATTCCGTTGCGTACCGTGCGAACCAATCGCGCGCCAGCACTGGCCCCGCTGTCGACCCTGCGTGGCGCCGACACGCAGCGCTTGCAACTGGATCTGCCCCGCTGCCTGGCGCACCGCGACGTCTTGCAGGCGGTCGATGGACTGGCTGAAAAACTGCGCCGGGTTTTTCAACGCGCCGCCGACTTGCCGCCACCGGAAGACCCCGAGCTGGCGCTGTACGGTGGCGGATTCCTCCCCGACGCCGACAAGGCATTGCTGGCACAAGTACGCGCCACGCCGCCGTCGCAGCTCGCTACGCACGCGTTTCCGTTTCGTGACCCACGCTATGCCGAGCTGCTGTTCCGCTACCGTGCGCGCAACTGGCCCGAAACACTGGATGCCGACGAACAGCTGCGCTGGGAAGCCTTCCGCGAGGCCCGCCTGACCCGCCACACCCCGTTGACCGGCCTGGCTCTGGACGACTACTTCGCCCGCCTGACCGAACTGCGCGCCGACCCACGAACACAGCACAGGCTGCCGCTGCTCGACCAGCTCCAGGCCTGGGGTGAGGAGCTTGCGGCCAGCATCGACGTCCACTGAGCAAACGCCTCGCATCACGCTGGCGCAACGTACCCCGCTTCGTTTCCCATGATGGACCAGCATGCCCCAGACTTATTTCAGCCCCGCAACCTTCCGCTTCCTGCGCGCCCTGGACGCTCACAACAGCCGCGAGTGGTTCCATGCCCACAAAGCGGATTACGAGCGCCACGTCCGAGAGCCCTTCCTGCAGCTGATTGGCGACTTGCAGGCGCCGCTGGCCAAGATCAGCACCCACTACCGCGCCGACACGCGCAAGCAGGGCGGCTCGCTGTTTCGCATTCATCGGGACACCCGCTTCTCCCACAACAAATTGCCCTACAAGCCGTGGCAAGGCGCACGCTTTTTCCACCAGCGGCGGCATGAGATCCCGGCACCCTCCTTTTACGTGCACATCCAGCCAGGGGACTGCTTTGCGGGTGGCGGCATGTGGCATCCGGACACCGAGGCGCTGAAGCACATCCGTGAGTTTCTGGTCGACAATCCCGCAGCGTGGCAACGCGCCACCCGCAGCACAGCCTTTCGCAAGCACCTGACGATGGGTGGCGAGTCGCTGATCCGTCCGCCACGCGGCTACGACCCTTCGCATGAATTGATCGACGACCTCAAACGCAAGGACTTCGTTGCCTCGGCCGGCTTCAACGAGGACCTGGCCTGCTCCGACGATTTGCTACGCGCGGTCGTCACAACCTTCAGGCAGGCCGCACCCCTGGTCGACTACCTATGCGCCGCGCAGGAACTCGATTTTTAGCCTTCCCACGAGTGTGGCGCAACACGGGCAAGACAGCCAGGCACACGTCAATACAGCGCGGCGACGTCAGCTCGATGCCGCTGGGGTCATCTCGTACAATTCGATCGGCAGGCCATCGGGATCGGCGAAGAAAGTGAAACAGCGACCGGTGTACTCGTCCGTCCGGATCGCTTCACAGGCGACACCACGGTGCCGCAATTCAGCCACGGTCGCCGCCACTGACGGCACGGCGAAAGCCAGGTGCCGAAGCCCCTGGGCTTCGGGTTTCGAGGGACGCGGCGGCGCATGCGGAAACGAAAACAGCTCCAGTTGCACACCGGGCGATATTTCCAGATCGAGCTTCCATGAATCGCGTTCACGACGGTATGCCTCATGAACAATGCGCAGGCCAAGCGTCTCGCTGTAGAACGCCTTCGAACGGCTGTAGTCCGAACAGATCAACGCAACGTGGTGAATCGCCGGCAACAAAGGCCTTGCAGCGGTCATTTCATGCCTCCGAAAATGGAAATGTCAGTACCTCGGCGATCGCGTCGGTACCGGCCAGGCACATCAGCAGGCGCTCGATGCCAAGCGCCACCCCGGCGCAGTCCGGCATCGCGCCAAGTACCGCCAGCAGGTTTTCGTCCAGCGGCACCTCACGCAAGCCACGAGTCCGCCGGATGCGGTTGTCACGCTCGAACCGGCGCCTTTGCTCGGCCGCATCGTTCAGCTCGTGATATCCGTTGGCCAGTTCGTGGCAACCCAGGTAGAGCTCGAAACGTTCGGCCAGCGGCGGTTCGCCCGGGCGGACCTTGGCCAGCGCACACTGGCTGGCCGGGTAGTCGTGAATCACGGTGATGCGACTGCACGGAAAAGCCGGCTGCAAGCGGTGGGTAATCAGCAGATCGAGCCAATCGTCACGGTTCAACCCCGCCGGATCGATGCCCCAGGTGACCAGCGGCGCGATCAGCGCCTGCTCCGGCGCGGTGATCGGGTCGATACCCAGCTCGTCGAGAAACAGCTGGCGATAGCTGACGATCACCACCTCGGCGCGCCGCTCCACCATTGCCAGCGCCGCCTCGGCCAGGGCGATGGCCTCCGCCATCAGGGCCCGGTGATCCCAGCCCACGCGATACCACTCCAACATCGAGAACTCGGGATTGTGCCGGCTGCCGGCTTCGCCATTGCGAAATACCCGCCCCAGCTCGTAGCAATCGCCCACGCCGGCCGCCAGCAGACGCTTCAGCGGAAACTCCGGCGAGGTACGCAACCAGCGCTCACGCGCCCCGGCATCCACGTGGCCACTGAACGCGGTGCGGAAACTCGCGATGTTCGGATCGGTATTGCCGGCGGCGGACAGGATCGGGGTTTCCACCTCCAGCACCTGGCGCTCGGCGAAGAACTGGCGAATCAACTGATAGAGATGCGCGCGAAGGCGCAGGGATTGTTGCAGTGACCCAGGTTGCTGGATCGCAAAAGACGCGCCTTCACCGCCACCAGTTGCACCGCCCTCACCGCAGGAGAGAATCGGCACCAGGGAAGGTTCGCTACTTTTCATGTTCCGCCAACAGCGCCTGCAACTGCGCTTCGTCCCATATCGCCACACCAAGCTCCCGTGCCTTGTCCAGCTTGGAACCGGCTGCCTCCCCAGCGACCACGAACGTGGTCTTTTTCGACACCGAGCCGGATACTTTGGCACCGAGCGTCTCGAGCCGATCTTTCGCCTGCTCTCGGCTGAGTGCCTGCAAGGTGCCGGTGAGCACAATCGTCTGACCTGCCAGTGGCGTCGCGTTCCACGCTGCCTCGGCCGGGATCGCCTCCAGAAGGCGGTGTATCGCTGCCTCGGCGGCCTTCAGATTCGCAAAGTTCTCGCTATCGGAAAGAAAGGCTTCGAGATTCGCGCTGGCGGCCTTGGGCAATCCGGCGATTGACCAGTGCGAGGCGCCCGCATTCTTGAGCGCCTCGGCAGAACTGAACTGAAGAGCGATCAATTTCGCGCTCTTGGGCCCCAGGTTCGCAATGGCGGCCTGATTGAGCAAGGTGGCCAGATCCAGCTGTTCGCGCAATCTGGGCGACGGACCGGCCTCGTCGCCGAACGAAATACCGGCAGCGAGCAGCGCATCGACCACCTGCTGGTTGCCCGGCTGGGCGAAGAAGCCGGCGATCGAGGTCGCCACCTCGGCGCCGATGTCCGGCAGCACACGCAAGACCGCAGCCGGCATGCTACGGACAAACTCGAGCCGGCCAAGCCAAGCAGCCAGTGTCTTGGCCGTGCTTTCGCCGATATGCATGATGCCGAGCGCAAACAGGAATCGCGCCAGCGTGGTGTGCTTGCTGGCCTCGATGGCGGCGACAAGGTTTTCGGCCCATTTGGTCGCCACCTTGCCCGCCTTGACCGTTTCCGGCGTGGTGCCGTCACGTTCGTCGATGCGCCGTTTCATGTCGACGAAATCATCCACACCCAGTCCGTACAGGTCGGCCGGCGTGTGCACGATCTCAAGCTCGACCAGCGCGTCGACATAGCGCTCGCCAAGCCCGTCGATATCCATCGCCCGGCGCGACGCGAAGTGGATCAAGGCCTCCTTGCGCTGCGCCGCGCACACCAGGCCGCCGGAACAGCGCCACGCCGCCGCACCGTCCTCGCGCAGCAAGGCCGAGCCACAGACCGGGCAATGGGCAGGCATTTCCCATGGCACAGCCCCGGCGGGTCGGCGCTCCTCGACCACCCGCACCACCTCGGGAATCACGTCGCCGGCACGCCGCACAATCACCGTATCGCCGACACGCACGTCCAGTCGCGCGATCTGGTCGGCGTTATGCAAGGTGGCGTAGGTCACCGTCACGCCGGCTACCTGCACCGGTGCCATCCGTGCCCGCGGGGTCGCCGCACCGGTACGCCCGATCTGCACCTCGATGTCGAGCAGGCGGGTCATTTCCTCCTGTGCCGGAAACTTGTGCGCAATCGCCCAGCGCGGCGCACGCGCGACGAAACCCATCGTGCGCTGGCCGGCATAGTCGTCCAGCTTGTAGACCACGCCGTCGATGTCGTACGGCAGGCTGTCGCGCTTGGCGCCGATACGCTGGTAGTAGGCGATCAGGCCGTCGAAGCCACGCGCCACGTCCACCTCCGGCGAGACCGGAAAACCCCAGTCGCGCAATTGCTGCAAGGTCTGCGAATGCGTCGGCGGCAACGTGCCCCCCTCGACCACCCCCACCGCGTAGGCGAAGAAGCTCAGGCGTCGTTTCGCGGTAATTGCCGGGTCGAGCTGGCGCAACGAACCCGCCGCCCCGTTGCGCGGGTTCGCCAGTGGCTTCTCGTCATGGGCGCGGGCGTCGGCATTGAACGCCTCGAAATCCTTGCGCAGCATCACCACTTCACCACGCACCTCCAACAGCGCCGGCCAGCCCGCCCCCCGCAGACGCAGCGGAATCGCCCGTATCGTGCGCAGGTTGGCGCTGACATCCTCGCCGGTTTCGCCATCGCCACGGGTGGCGCCGCGCACGAATACGCCGCGCTCGTAACGCAAGCTGATCGCCAGGCCGTCCAGCTTGGGCTCGACTGAAAATATCGGCTCGTGCTGGCCCAGGGTCTGTTCGATGCGGCGCTCGAACTCGGCCACGTCGCGGAAGCGCTCGCCGTCGTCGGCCCCGTCCTGGGCAAACGCATTGCCCAGCGAAAGCATCGGCAGCGCGTGACGGACTTCGGCGAAACCGCCGCTGGCGCGGGCGCCGACGCGACGGGTCGGCGAATCCATCGTGGCCAGCGCCGGGTAGCCGGCCTCCAGACGTTCCAGTTCACGCATCAGCCGGTCGTACTCGGCATCACTGATATCCGGATCGTCGAGGACGTGGTAACGGTGGTTGGCATGCTCGATACGCCGGCGCAGCTCGGCAGCGCGCGCCTCGACCGGAGCGGGAACGGGGGTCATGCGGGCATCCTCATGCATCAAGTTTAGCGGTTCGGCGATACAACCGTGCCATCCGCGGTAAGCCGTCTGAAAGACACCGGTTGTAGTCTGCGCGTTCCACATGGCGGCACCCGGCCGCCGGGGAAGCTTCCCATGCGCGCACCCCAATGGCTCCTGCTGACGGTCGCGTTGACCGTTTCCGCCACGGCCCAGGCCGGCGGCGGCCCACTCGGCATCGATCATCGCCTGCACTACGACAACAGCGGCATCTGGAAGCGCAGTACCCAGCTCGACCTGATGTACGGCACCATCCTCACCGTGGGCGCCGGTGCCATCGCGCTCGGCGACCACAACAAGCTCGGCGACACCTTCTGGCGCTCGGTCGATGCCATGGTGGTGACCAGCCTGGGTACCACGGCGCTGAAGTACACCTTCCAACGCGAGCGTCCCTCGCAAACCGCCGATCCCAACCTGTTTTTTCAGGGCACCCACGCCCAGAGCTTCCCCAGCGGCGAGGTCGCGGCGATCTCCGCCGCGGTCACGCCATTCATCGTCAACTACGGTGGCAGTCATCCGGCGGTCTATGCCCTGGCGCTGCTGCCCGCCTACGACGCCGTGGCCCGCATGAAAACCCATGGCCACTGGCAAAGCGATGTACTGGCCGGCGCGCTGATCGGCACCGGTGTCGGCATCTGGGCCGCGCACCGGCAATCATCGCTGCTGGTCGGCTGGCTGCCCGGCGGCTTCAGTGTGGGCTACGTACACCACTTCACGCCTTGAATCCCGCTCAGCGACGTGGCGCCCCCCCCGCTTCCGGCTGGTAGCGAATCTCCAGTACGCGGACCCGGCGTTTACGCCCGTCGGGCATCGGCCAGTCGATCTCCTGGCCACGCGACAAACCGAGCAGCGCGCTGCCCACCGGCGCCAGGATCGATACGGTACCGGGAGCTCCGGCCGCCGCCGGATACACCAGGGTCAGGGTAAGCTTGTCACTGTTGCCCTCTTCCTCGAACGTGATGGTGGAATTCATCGTCACGATGTGATTCGGCACCGCCGACGGCTCGACCACCTCGGCACGGTCGAGTTCGGCGCGCAGCGCTTCGAACTTGCCGGCATCGGCGGCGGGCAGGTGCTCCAGCAAGGCTTCGATGCGGTCGATATCGACGCGGGAAACCGTGATTGGGGGTTTGCTGCTCATGCATGCGTTCCTGTGTACGGGCGGCTCCAGCCGCACAAAAGCACACGCCGGAACGAAACCGCTCCGGCGCGCGTGATCGAAGACTTGTCGGCCGCCACCATACATCGCGACAGGTGCTGAAACAGTGATGACCGTGCAGCGTCGTTGCGCGGAAAACAACTTGTCACAGCAGGTATCGCCACCGGCCAGATCCGACGACACCGCCGCCCGCCCCGCCCCGACAACCGATGCAACGGTGACGATGCGCGATGACGTTTCCACCCGCCCGCGCGTTCGCGGCTTGGTCTGGCTGGTGGCTGCATCGCTTTTCATGCAGGCGCTGGCCTGGACCATCGTCAACACCGCGGTACCGATGCTAGCCAGGGCGCTGGGCGGGACCCCGCCGGGCAGGCGGGCGCGAGCGGGTTGAGCTGGTACCCTGTACGGCGATCAACCAGGCGATTTCGCCCCGAGGATTTCCGATGCGATGGATCACCGCACTGGTCGCACTGCTGGCCAGTACCCCTGCCCTTGCGTCTGCGTCCGACGCCGACGTCAACTTTCACCTGGTCGCCGATCCGGTTGGCTGGATCGCGCTGGCGTTGTTCGTGCTGGCCTATGTCGGGGTGATCCTGGAAGAACGGATCCATATCGCCAAGTCCAAGCCGGTGATGCTGGCCGCGGCCTTGATCTGGGGGCTGATTGCCTGGAAAACCGGTGGTGACGGCGCCCAGCAGGCGAAGCATGCCTTCGAGGCGATGTTCCTGGAATACGCGGAAATTTTCTTCTTCCTGGTGGTGGCGATGACCTATGTCACCGCGATGGGGGAACGGGGCGTGTTCGAGGCGTTGCGCACCCAGCTGACCAAGCGCAATTTCAGTTACCGCTCGCTGTTCTGGATTACCGGGCTGCTGGCGTTTTTCCTGTCGCCGGTGCTGGACAACCTGACCACCGCGCTGGTGATGTCGGCGGTGATCCTGGCGGTCGGTGCAGGCAATGCGCGCTTCACCACGCTGGCGCTGATCAACCTGGTGGTGGCCGCCAACGCCGGCGGTGCCTGGAGCGCCTTCGGTGACATCACCACCCTGATGGTATGGCAGGCCAACAAGGCGCAGTTCTTCGACTTCTTCCACATCTTCCTGCCGTCGCTGGTCAACTGGTTGATACCGGCGGTAGCGATGTTCCTGGCGGTGCCGAAAGGTCGCCCGGAGCCCGCCGAAGGCAGCAGCCCGATCAAGCATGGCGGCATCAGTATCTGCCTGACCTTCGGGCTGACCATCGCAATCACCGTGGTCGGTCGCCAGTGGCTGGGGATGCCTGCCGCCTACGGCATGCTCACCGGGCTGGCCCTGCTGAACATCCTCGCCACCCGCATCGACTATCGCCAGCGCCGTTATGCGCTGGCGCAGAACATCGAGCCGCAGACCTATTCGATCTTCCGCATCATCGCCAATGCGGAGTGGGATACCTTGCTGTTCTTCTACGGCGTATTTGCCTGCGTCGGCGGCCTTGCGGCACTGGGCTACCTGGAGTTGGCATCGGTGCACCTGTACGGCAACCTCGGGTTCACCATCGCCAATTCGATCATGGGTGTGCTCTCAGCGATCGTGGACAATATCCCGATCATGTTCGCGGTGCTGAAGATGAGCCCGGCGATGGACCACGGCCAGTGGCTGCTGATCACGCTTACCGCCGGCGTCGGCGGCAGCCTGTTGTCCGTCGGCTCCGCGGCGGGGGTGGCACTGATGGGCGCTTCGCGCGGGCAATACACCTTCATGAGCCACCTGCGCTGGACCTGGGCGATTGCGCTGGGCTATGTCGCCAGCATCGCGTTGCACATGTGGATGAACGCCCACCTGTTCGGCGGCCACTGAGCCCCGCTCGCCGCCGCACCGGTTACCCCTCCTGGAAGGAAGCCCCGCAGATGCACCATGCCAGCGACATTCTGCTCACCATCTTCATCATCTTCGTCGCCGCCCAGATTGGCGCGGAAGTCGCGCAACGGCTGAAGCTGCCCGGGGTCGTCGGGGAGATCGCCGCCGGCTGCGTGGTCGGTCCCTCGTTGCTGGGCTGGCTCACCCCCGCGCAAATCATGCCGGGCACGCCGCTGGACGTGCTGGCCGAGATCGGCGTGATCCTGCTGCTGTTTTCGGTCGGGCTGGAAACCCGGCTGGAAGACTTGAAGAAGGTCGGCAAGAGCGCTTTTCTGGTAGGCGTGCTCGGTGTCATCCTGCCGTTCGCGGCCGGCGCCCTGTGGGCGCATGGCGAAGGCTTCGAGTGGGTCAAGTCGTTGTTTGTCGCTGCGGCCTTCGTCGCCACCTCGGCCGGCATCACCGCCCGCGTGCTGCAGGAGCTTGGCGTGCTACAGCGAACCGAGAGCCGGGTGATACTCGGCGCGGCCGTGATCGACGACATCCTCGCCATGCTGCTGCTCGGTATTGTTTCCTCGCTGCAGGGCGGTGGCTCGCTGAACCTGCAATCGCTGCTGCTGACGCTGGGCGGCGCGATCGGTTTCGTCGCCGTCATCGGCTGGGGTGGCACCCATGTGATGCGCCGACGGTCGAACTGGCTGGAGGCGCCAATCAGTCCGCATTCGGCACTGACTGTGGTGCTGGCGATCTGCCTTGGGCTGGCCTGGCTGTCGACCCGCTTCGGTCTGGCGGCGATCATCGGCGCCTTCCTCGCCGGCATGATCGCGTCCGAAACGCGCCAGCGTGATGAGCTTGAACACCAGACCCTGCCGCTGTTGTCCTTCCTGACGCCGTTCTTTTTCGTGGTTACCGGCGCCAAGGTCAATCTCTCCGAGTTGGCCAGCATGGACGCGTTGCTGATGCTCGCCGTGGTCACGGTCATCGCAATCGTCTCAAAACTGGCCGGGGGCTTTCTCGGTGCGCTGTCGCTCGGTGGCCGCAGCGCCAGTATCGTCGGCTTCGGCATGGTGCCGCGCGGTGAAGTGGGCGTGGTGATTGCCAGTCTCGGATTGGCAGCGGGGGTCTTCAATGAACGTATCTACGCGATCATTGTGGCGATGTCGCTGCTCACCGCGATGGTGACGCCACCGGTGCTGGCGTGGTTGCTGAAGCGCGATGCCATCGCGGCCGAAGCGCCCCGATTACCGGAGTAATCATCGATCGTGGCAGTTGGCGCCGCCGGCATTCAGCCGTCGCGCAACTGCTGGTAAGCACACAGCGCCTGCCGCCGCGATTCGGCCAGATCGACCAGCGCTACCGGGTAG
Source organism: Rhodanobacter sp. (assembly GCA_004298015.1). Classification (GTDB taxonomy): domain Bacteria; phylum Pseudomonadota; class Gammaproteobacteria; order Xanthomonadales; family Rhodanobacteraceae; genus Rhodanobacter. The sequence continues at coordinate 74,840 of SCSE01000002.1, read as the reverse complement.
CCGCTGCGTCGCATCAATCCGCTGTCTTTCCACGGCTCATGCAGCAAGGGCGAGGGGGCGTGGGCCAATTCGGGCAACCAGCGCCGCAGGTAGTCACCCTGCGGATCGAATCTCTTCGCCTGGGTCAGCGGATTGAAGACCCTGAAGTACGGTGCCGCGTCGGCTCCGCAGCCGGCGACCCATTGCCAGCCCAGCGTGTTGTTGGCCAGGTCGGCATCCACCAGCGTGTCCCAGAACCAGTACGCGCCGTGACGCCAGTGCTGGCGCAGGTTCTTGGTCAGAAAACTGGCCACCACCATGCGCACGCGGTTGTGCATCCAGCCGGTATGCCATAACTCGCGCATGCCGGCATCGACCAGTGGAATCCCGGTTCGCCCGTGCCGCCAGGCGTCGAGCCGTATCTCATCGACCTCGGCCCAGCGAAACCCGTCGAAACGCGGATTGAAGTTTTCGGTCGGCGTTTGCGGAAAGTGATACAGCAGATGATGGGCAAACTCGCGCCAGCCCAGTTCGCGCAAGCAGGGTTCGATATCCGGGCGTCGCCTTGCATCCACTGCCTGCGCCTGTGCCCGTGCCAGCAACTGATAATGAATCTGTCGCGGTGAGATTTCGCCGAAATGCAGGTGCGGTGACAGTCGCGAGGTACCGTGACGTGCCGGCATGTCACGCGCATGGAGGTAGTCCCCCAGGGCGTCGTCGGCGAAGATCTCCAGCATCTCCTGCGCACCCAGCTCACCCGGTGTCCAGCCCTGGCGCAGCCCCTGGTCCCAGCCAATGCGTGGCAACAAGTCCAGGTCCTGCAACGGCAAGTCCGGCCCGGCCCAGGCACCGCGCAAGGCCGACGGCACCGGCAACGGCGCGGCCGCATCAAGCTGTGCCCGCAGCTTGCGCCAGTAGGGGGTGAACACCCGGTAGGGCGCTCCCTGCCCGGTCGCGATCTGCCATGGCTCGCACCACAGCGCCGCGTTGCTGCTGTGCACCGCGACACCTTGCTCACGCAACGCGGCCTTGATCACGGTATCGCGCGCGATCGCCGCCGGTTCGTACAATCGATTCCAGTAGACTGCGCTCGCATCCGTCTCCCGCACCGTGTCGCGCAGGATCTGCAGACTGTCGCCCTGGCGTAGCTGCAGATTTGCCTGACGCTGATGCAGCGAAAGCTGCAGCGCCGCCAGGGCATGGTTCAGCCACCAGCGACTGGCGGCGCCAGGCTGCCAGCCACCGTCGCCGTGAAGGTCATGGATATATAGCAGTACAACCCGGTCGTGCGCGTTGCACGCGGCAGTGAGTGCAGGGTTGTCGGCGAGTCGCAGGTCGCGACGAAACAGCACGATGGCAGTACTCATGCCCGCCAGTCTAGACGACGGCATGCACCTCCATGACCGTCATTCGCCACGCCGCGGTAAACTTCCGACCGAGCGCTTCGTCCCCAACCACGACGCCACGCGCGCGATGCGCGTGTCCCCGATCACCCCACCCGGAACTACCATGTCGCAGCTTGCGCCTCCCGCGCCCATCACTCTCTCCCCCGTGATCGCGGGTCTGTGGCGTCTGACCACATGGAATCTTGATGTGCCCGCCCGGGTACGCTGGATCGAGCAGGCGCTGGAGCTTGGCATCAGCAGCTTCGACCATGCGGACATCTATGGCGACTACCGCGCCGAGACGCTGTTTGGCGAAGCCCTCAAGGCGGCCCCGGCACTGCGCGAGAAGATGCAGCTGGTGACCAAGTGCGGGATCCGGCTGCGTTCGGCCGAGCGCCCATACCGGGTCAACTACTACGACACCACGGCGGCCTACGTGCGCTCCCAGGTGGAACAATCCCTGACCAAGCTGCACACCGAGCGCCTGGATCTGGTGCTGATCCACCGCCCCGACTACCTGCTGGATGCCGCCGCACTGGCGGAGACCTTCAGCACGTTGACTCGCGAAGGCAAGGTGGCGCACTGGGGAGTCTCCAACCATCGTCCGGGCCAGTTCGCCCTGTTGCACCAGCACTACCCGCTGGCCACCAACCAGCTTGAACTCTCGCCCTTGATGATGGACGCGCTGGACGATGGCAGCCTCGACCAGGCGCAGCAGCTCGGGCTGCGGCCGATGATCTGGTCGCCCCTGGGCGGCGGCCGGCTGTTCAGCGGCGACGATGCACAGGCACTGCGGCTGCGGGCGGAAATGACCGCCATCGCCGCACGCCTGGACATCAGCGTGGCCACACTCGCCTATGCGTGGATTCTGCGCCATCCGTCGCGTCCCCACCCGATCACCGGCACCCGTCGCATCGAAGGCCTGCGCGAGGCGAGGGCCGCGCTCGACGTCGTGCTTGATGCCGAAGACTGGTACGCGATCTGGGCCGCCAGCAAGGGGCATCCGGTGCCCTGACGGAGGTCGTCGAATGCTTCAGCAAGCGCTTTCCCATTTCGGTCTGCCACGCTGAGGTCACGGACGTTGCGGCCGCATCGCGGCACTTTTCAGGAGGTTACCGTGGGTATCGGAGGATCGCCCATCGGGTTCGGCGGCGGCTCCGGGTCGGTCAGCGGCGGCGACTCGGGCCCGCGCCCCGGAGGCGGCGCTGGCGCGGGCCCCGGAACGGGAGGCGATGGCACCGGCTGCGGTGAAGGTGCCGGCGGTGAAGGTAGCGGCGGCGAAGGCTTCGGTGCCGGCGGACTCACCGGGGGCTCCGCCGAAGCATTTGCGTGCGGTGCGCCCGCGTTGCGGGGGGATGAGGAGGTCGCTGCATCAGGCATGGAAATTTTCCGAGATGAAAGCTTGGGAGTAAGTCATAAAGCGTGAAAAAATCTCACGTATTGCGCGGCGTCGCGTTGCCGGGCACGCTGCCTTCCCGCCCATGCGTATCCGTATGTGTCACGCTCATATAGAAGCCAATAGCGATGATTACGATCAGTGCGGCGATCAGCAGGTACAACGCGTACATTCGTTTTCGTGGCATGGCGACGGTATCTTTGGCATCGGTGCGTGCCGCTAGGAGCTTGGGCCGTAGAACCTTTGGATAGCGAGATTGCGCTATCGCCATAGAGTGGGCCTATCGGAAGGAGCGCATAGTGGTTCTATGCAAATCTGACGAGAGACTCAGCCTATGGATGAGAGCACAATCGCAGCCCGAAGATTTCTACGGCCCACGCTCCTAGCCGGTGGGTCCGCCGAGTACCGGCAGGATGGCACCTGAAATGTAGCTGGAGCAGCATGGGGCGGCCAGAAACACATAGGCCGGCGCAATCTCCTCCGGCTGGGCAGGTCGCCCCATGGCGCTGGACTGGCCGAATTTACTGACCCGTTCCGGCGACTGGTCAGCGGGATTCAGCGGGGTCCAGACCGGGCCCGGTGCCACCGCGTTCACCCTGATGCCACGTTTAACCAGATTGGCCGCCAGGGCCATGGTGAAGGCATGAATCCCGCCCTTGGTCATCGAGTAATCCAGCAGCCTGTCATTGCCGAATAAGCCGGTTTCCGAGCCGGTATTGATAATCGAGTCACCGCTGCCGAGATGAGGCGAGGCTGCCTTTGCCATATGAAAGTAGCCATACAGGTTGGTGCGCAAGGTCAGATCGAAATGATCTTCGGTGATGTCTTCGATCGACGCCGCGTGCTCCTGGAATGCGGCGTTGTTGACCAGGACAGACAGCTTGCCCAGTTGCTCGATGGTTTGTTCGACCGCGTTACGGCAAAACTCCGATTCCGTTACGTCACCGCGAATGAGCACGCAGCGCCGCCCTTCGGCCTCGACGTAGTCCTTTGTCTCCTGGGCATCACTGTCCTCGCTGAGGTAAACGATAGCCACGTCGGCACCCTCACGGGCGAACAACACGGCAACGGCACGACCGATACCCGAATCGCCGCCGGTGATCAAGGCGGTCATGCCCTGCAACTTGCCACTGCCGGCATACGTCGGGGCAAGGAATTGTGGCCGGGGATCAAGCTCGCTTTCCAGTCCGGGCTTGACCAGGTGTTGTGGCGGCAAAGCATCCTCCGAACGCTTGCGCGAACCGGCGCCGCGACCCGCAGCCTGCCTGGAAGATTTCTCTTTTTCATCCTCGCGATCGCGGCGCGACTGAACTTCTCGCTGTCTGCGCACCGTCGCGATCGTGGAAGTTTTACGGCCTTTCTTCGTCGTCGCCATGTCGAAATCCGCTCGGGAGGCTCGACGCTACTGAAGGAACCGTGGCCAAGTAGTGAAATTGCCCCGGGGTGCTGCCTCGAGCTAGGAACTTGGGCCATAAAAACTTTGGAGAGCGAGACGATGCTGTCGCCACAGGGCGCCTCTATCGGAAGGCGGGCACAATCGCAGCCCGAAGATTTCTACGGCCCACGCTCCTAGGGGCGATTGCTCACCCCATGCGGCACGTGCCCGGTGGCCACGTGCATGCGCGCGGACTCCACGTTGGCCGGGGAGTCGTCAAAGAAGATGTCGGCACCGAATGCATCCAGAAACGGCCCCTTGTCGCGGCCACCGAGGAACAAGGCCTCGTCGATCCGCACACCCCAGCGGCGCAAGGTAAGGATCACCCGCTTGTGCGCCGGTGCCGAACGTGCGGTAACCAGGGCAGTGCGAATCGGCGAATCCTCCGCCGGAAAGGCGGTCTGCAGCCGATGCAACGCGGTGAGGAAGCCGCGGAACGGGCCGACCGACAACGGTTCGGCAGCATGTTCGGTCTCGCTGCGATGGAACGCTTCGAGACCTTCCTCGCGCGAGACCCGCTCGCCCTCGTCACCGAACAGCACCGCGTCGCCATCGAAGGCGATCCGCAGTTGCTCACCGGCGCGCGGCGGCGCCGTACTCGGTAGGATCGTCGCTGCCGCCACCCCGGCCGCCAGGGCGCGGCCGACGTCCTCGGCATTGGCCGAGAGAAACAGATCGGCACGGAACGGGGCAATGTAATCCGAGGTCGGCGCGCCGCTGGTGAACGCGGCACGACTGATCTTCAGGCCGTAGTGCTGGATCGCGTTGAAGATGCGCAGCCCGGTATCGCCCGAATTGCGTGACAGCAGAATCACCTCGACCGGCGGCACGTCACCGGCCAGCGCATTGAGACCCAGCAGCTTCTGCACCAGTGGAAAGGCCACCCCGGGCTTGAGGATCTCGTTCTCGTGGTCGATCTGGAAGCTGCGATACGCATCGAGTCCGTCGCGCTCGAACAGGGCGTGGCTGTCGCCAAGGTCGAACAGCGCGCGCGAGGAGATCGCCACCACCAGACGGTTGTCGCCGATGGCGGATGGATCGTGGGCGTCGTGGCTGGACTGGGTCATGCGCGGAAGAATCGGAAGTGGGAGATCTGCCAAAGATGTAAAACTGCTGCCCGACATGGCCAAAGGTTGCGCCACCGGCACATTATGCGGTGACCGGACGCCGGTCGCCTATCCGAACCTCGCTCCTGCGACGGATTGGAACAGCAGCAGCGTACCCACGATCACCAGCCCGCCGTGCACATAGCATACGAACATGCGTGCGTTCATGCGCCTGTTGACCGCACGCCCAAGAAAGATCGCCAACACGATCACCGGCAACGCCAGCAGGTAGTAGCGGTTCACCGTAACAGTCCATAGGCCGGTCAGTCCGTATCCCGCAAAGGCGACCAGGCTGGCTGGCAGGAAATATCCCTGCAGGGTTGCCCGAAAATGTTGCGGCGACCATCCGCGCAGTGAGCCATACATGACCAGCGGCGGTCCATTCATGCCGTACGCACCGCCAAGCACACCCGCGGCGAACCCGAAAATCCAGGCCCGCCTGTCGTCGGGCAGTATCGCTCGCCGGCGGCCGAGCAGTGCATATCCCGAAAAACCCATGATGACCACGGCAAGGATCGCCTTGACGATGCGAGCATCCATCCGGTGCAGCGCAAGGAGACCGAGCGGTGTTCCGACAAGGGTGGACAGTACCAGCCATCCCGCACTGCGGACATGGATATGACGCCAGTCCTGGGCAATCGCCACCATCGCCACGGTGATCGAAACCAGTACGGCCAGCGGCGCGGCGAGCTCCACCGGCATCACGAAAGCCAGCAATGGCACCGCTACCAGCGCCTCGCCGAACCCGAAGGCCGAACGGACAAAGGTGGCAAGAAAAAGTATCGCCAATACGGGAAGAAGCATACGACTCACTTGCGGCGAAAAAGAGGCCGCGCGCCACGACCAAGAAAAGACGAACGCGGGGTTATGATCGTATTACCTCCCCTGCGCGCGGGGGCAGCGCCACCGGCCATCCGATCGACGGACGATGTCGCCAGGTGATCATTCCGCCGCGAACTGCTCGTCCAGGATGCGCTGCTCCAGGTTGTGCTCCGGATCGAACAGCAGGCGTATACCGTGCGCGCCGGATTGGCAGATCGCCACGGTGCGCACATCGCGCACTTCATGGAAATCCGCGGTGGCGCTGACCGGCCGCTTGCCCGGATCGAGTACGCGCAGGATGACTTCGGTGCGGTGCGGGAGAATGGCCCCGCGCCATCGACGCGGCCGGAACGGGCTGATCGGCGTCAACGCCAGCACGTTCGCGTCCAGCGGCAGGATCGGGCCGTGTGCGGACAGATTGTAGGCGGTCGATCCAGCGGGGGTGGCCACCATGAGGCCATCACAGACCAGGTTGGCCAGCTTGACGGTGTCATTGAGCTGGACTTCCAGATGCGCCGCCTGGTTGCTCTGGCGCAGCAGCGAGACCTCGTTGAAGGCCAGCGCCACGTGCTGGGCGCCAGCGGCGTCGGTTACCTCCATCTGCAACGGAAACAGCGAAGCCACGTGGGCGCGGTCGATGCGTTCCGGCAAGGCGTCCAGCTGATACTTGTTCATCAGGAATCCGACCTGCCCCAGCTTCATCCCGTATACCGGCACTTCCAGTTCACGATGCGCATGCAGGGTGCGCAGCATGAAGCCGTCGCCACCGAGTGCCACGATCAGTTCGGCCTGTTCGGCCGGCGTATCACCGTAGCGTTCCACCAGTTTGCATCGCGCCTGTTCGGCAACGCGGGTATTGCTGGCGACAAAGGCAAAGCGCATGCGTGACCATCCGGCAACTGGGTCGGACCAGAGTACACAGCCTGAACAGGCAAGACCATCGCCGGCACGATCAACTGGAGCAGCCGGCGAGCAGCGCTGTCCACTCAGAGCCTGGAAAAATATCGAACGCCGTAGCGAGGGCGTCGCCACACCTTCGTGACATGCTGCGCGGTGGGCACTACGGGAGTTCGGTCGGCCCAATGCCCCGAATCAATCCGCAGCGCACCGCCGGCACGAGCGTTTGACGCCGATCGCAGCAGGTGGACGACTTTTCTCAGCCTGTCAGTCCACCGGCACCTGCGCCAGCTGCGCCAACCTGCGCACTGCTACCGAAGCGATCGGATAATCGGCATTCTGCGTGAGTATCTCCGCCAACATGCGGCGGGTGTAGTTGAGCGTAGCGTCGTCACGCTGCAACCAGGCCTGTACCGGTGAGACATCCTTGCTGCCTCCAGCCAGCGTCAGCACCTGGCGGGCCAGTGCGCGATGCTGATGATTCAGCTCGTCGAGCAGCGAACCGCGCGCCTGCGCATGCCAGTGACCTTCGACCGGCAGCGCCTCGATCTGATCGCGCAACCATTCCAGATCCAGTACCTCACCCAGCTCGAAGAACACGCGGGCCACCGTCTCGATGGGATGACCACTCTGCTGCGCCACCTCGACCATATCCAGGGCTGCACGCAATTCCGACAAGCGCGCCAGCCGCGTGGCGAGTTCGGCCGGCAGACCGAGGCCTACCCATTTCTCCTGGCTGGAGTCGAAATCGCCGCGCCCGGTGGGCGTCAATGCAGCCGGCAAGCTCAAGCGCAATTCGCTGACATGGGCGTGATAGCGCTCCACATTGGCAGCAATATCCAGGCTGCCGCCAGGACGGTTCAACAGCCAGCGCGTCATGTGCCGCAGCAGGGTCCAGATCTGCATTACCGCATCCAGCTGGGTATCTTCGGCCACCAGGCTGTCCATCGCCTCGATCTGCGCCCACAACGTGCGGGCATCGAGAATTTCACGCGCAGCGGTATACGCCTTGGCGATCGCCGCCGGCCCCTGCCCGGTGTCCTCCTGCATGCGCAGCATGAAGGTGGCACCCATACGGTTGATGGTGGAGTTGGTGACCGCCGTGGCGATGATCTCGCGCTTCAGCCGATGCCGCTGCATGTGCTCGGCATAGGGCTTGTGCAACGGCTTGGGGAAGTAGCGAACCAGTTCCTTGGACAGGTACGGATCCTCCGGCACGTCCGAATCGAGCAATTGCTGGAACAGCTTGATCTTGTCATACGACAGCAACACCGACAGTTCCGGCCGGGTCAGCCCCAGTCCCTTGCTCTTGCGCTCGGCCAGTTCGGCGTCGGTAGGCAGGTTTTCGACCTGGCGGTCGAGCAAGCCCTCGGACTCCAGGGTACGGATGAAGTGCGTCATCGCCCCCAGTCGCTTGATCGACTGATGTTCCATCAAGGTGATTGCCTGATTCTGCCGGTAGTTGTCCCACAGGACCAGCTGGCCCACCTCATCGGTCATTACCGCCAGCTGCTTGTTGCGCGCATCGGCGTCGAGCTCGCCGCGCAGCACCGCATCGTTGAGCAGGATCTTGATATTCACCTCGTGGTCGGAGGTATCCACGCCCGCGGAGTTGTCGATGAAGTCGGTATTCAGCAGCACGCCATGCTGGGCGGCTTCAATGCGCCCCTTCTGGGTCATCCCCAGGTTGCCGCCTTCTCCCACAACCTTGCAGCGCAACTCCGCGCCGTTGACGCGCAAGGCGTTGTTGGCGCGATCGCCGACATCGGCGTGGGTTTCGCTGGAGGCCTTGACGTAGGTGCCAATGCCACCGTTCCACAACAGATCCACCGGTGCCTTGAGAATCGCACTGAGCAGCTCGCTCGGCGGCAACTGGGTGACCTCGGCCTTCAGCCCGAGCATCGCGCGCACTTCGGCTGACACCGGAATCGACTTCGCACTGCGCGGGTAGATACCGCCACCGGCCGAGATCAGCGAGGTGTCATAGTTCTCCCAGCTCGAACGCGGCAGCTTGAACATCCGCTCGCGCTCGAGATAGGAGCGTTCCGCGTCCGGATTCGGATCGAAAAAGACATGACGATGATCGAAAGCCGCCAGCAAGCGGATGTGGCGCGACAACAGCATGCCGTTGCCGAACACGTCGCCGGACATGTCGCCCACGCCAACGCAGGTGAAATCCTGCGTCTGACTGTCGCGACCGAGCGCGCGAAAATGACGTTTTACCGACTCCCAGGCACCCTTGGCGGTAATCCCCATGCCCTTGTGGTCGTAGCCGTTGGAGCCACCGGACGCAAACGCGTCACCCAGCCAGTAGCCGTGCTCGATGGCGATGCCATTGGCAATGTCCGAGAACGTGGCGGTACCCTTGTCGGCCGCCACCACCAGATAAGGGTCGTCCAGGTCATGGCGCACCACGTCATGCGGCGGAACCACCTCGCCATCGACCAGGTTGTCGGTGATATCCAGCAGGCCGGCAATGAACATCTTGTAGCACGCAATACCTTCGGCCAGTTGGGCATCTCGGTCGCCGCCGACTGGCGGGCGCTTGACGAAGAAACCGCCCTTGGAACCGACCGGCACGATCACCGTGTTCTTCACCATCTGCGCCTTGACCAGGCCCAGCACCTCGGTGCGAAAATCCTCGCGACGATCCGACCAGCGCAAGCCACCACGCGCCACCGCGCCGAAACGCAGGTGTATGCCCTCGACCCGCGGCGCGCTGACGAAAATCTCGCGGAACGGCACCGGCTTGGGTAGCTCAGGCACACCGTGCGAGTCGAACTTGAAGCTGATGTAGTCGCGGTAGTCCCCCCCCCACTGCTGGAAAAAACTGGTACGCAAGGTAGCGTGGATCACCGCCTTGAAACTGCGCAGGATGCGGTCTTCATCGAGGCTGGAGACATTTTCCAGCAACAACCCGATCGCCTCCTCGACCGTATCGATCTGCTCATCGCGCGGCCGTGACAACGCGGCGCCGAGATCATCGATCAAACCCGGCTGGGCGCGCTGCACCGACGCAGGAATCAACGCCTGCATTTCGGCAACCAGGGTGGCACCGGCGGCTTTCAGCTCGTCGGCGGAAAGGCTCTCGCGGCGCGGATCGAAACGGGCCAGGAACAACTCGACCAGCAGGCCTGCAATCGCCGGATAGCGATTCAAGGCATCTTCCATATAGCTCTGCGAGAACGCCACGCCAGCCCGCAGCAGGTATTTGCAGTACCCCCGCAGCATGGCTATGTGGCGCCAGCTCAGCTTGGCCCCGAGTACCAGCCGGTTGAAGCCGTCGTTCTCGGCATTGCCACGCCAGATCTGTTCGAAAGCATCCTCGAACAGCGAACCCACCTGCTCCACGCTGAAAGTCAGCTGGCCCACCGGCTGAATCTCGAAGTCCTGGATGAACAGCGGTGTGCCGTCGCTGAGTGCGTCGTATACGTGTTCAGTCAGTACCCGCAGGCCCAGGTTTTCCAGCTGCGGCAGCACCTCGGACAAGGCGATGTCGCGACCGCTGCGATAGATCTTGAAACGCAGCTGATCAGGCTGTTGCGGTGGATGGTAAAACGACATCCGCACGGCGTCGTCACCCTGCAGCAAGGACAGCTGATAGATATCCTCGGCTGCCACATCCGGGGACACCTCGTCGACGTAGCCGGCCGGCAGCAGCTTGCTGTAGCGGTTCGCCAGCACGATGCCCTCGTGCTCACCACGTAGATTGCGCAATGCGTCGCGCACCATGTCGTGCCAGTTGCGCACGATGTCTTCCACGCCCTGCTCCAGCAAGGCAACGTCGTAGTTGGCACGGTCGCCGATCTTGGGTCGGACCACCACGTGCAGGCGCGCCAACGCGGCTTCGCCCATCATCACCGCCGAATCGACCTGCTCGCCGTGCAACGCATCGCTCAGCAATTGCTCGATGCGCTCGCGCACCGTGGTATTGAAACGCTCGCACGGCACGAACACCATGCAGGTGTAGAAACGGTCGTAACGATCCCGGCGCATGAACAAGCGCGTGCGAGCCCGCTGCCGAAGATCGAGGATCCCCATGCTGGTATCGAACAACTCGTCTTCGCTGCTCTGGAACAGCTCATCGCGCGGCAGGGTCTCCAGGATATGGCGCAGCGACTTGCCGGAGTAGGAATCGCGCTTCAGCGCCGAGCCACGCAGCACCGACTCGACTTTCTTTCTCACCAGCGGCACGTCCTGGGGCCGGGCCATGTACGCGTTGGCTGAAAACATCCCCAGGAACCGCTGCTCGGCAATCGGCTTGCCGGCGTCATCGAACCGCAGCACACCGATATAGTCCATATGCCCGGGGCGATGCACATGCGAACGCGCGTTGGTCTTGGTGAGAATGATCGGGTCACCGGAGCGTGCCTTTCCGCTGGCACCCAGCGAACGCAACGAGCGCGGGGCCAGCGAGCGCTCGGTTTCGTGGAGTATGCCCAGTCCCGAAGACTCCAGCGCACGCAAGACCTGCTCCCTATCGGCACTGGCAACCTCGTACTCCCGGTAGCCCAGAAAGGTGAAGTTGTCTTCCGCCACCCAGCGCATGAAATCGCCGGCTTCCTGCATCACCGCGGCGTCCGCGACCGACTTCCGCTGCGGCAGTTCATCGGCGATCGCCAGCGCACGCTCGCGTATCGTCGCCCAGTCCCTGACCGCCACACGCACGTCGTCGAGCGCGGCCTGAACCTTGTCCTTGAGCTGTTGCAGCTCACCATCATCGGCAACGCGATCTATCTCGAAATGCATCACCGACTCAGAGACCCCCTGCGCATCAGCCTCGTCGATGCGTTGCAGGCCGCCAGCAGCATCGCGGCTGACGGTCAGCACCGGATGGATTACCGCATGAATCTGCAGGTTTGCCGCCACCATCATGCTGACCGTATCCACCAGGAACGGCATGTCGTCGGTCACCACTTGCAGCAGGCTGCGCCCCCCCGCGGCCTGGTCAGGATTCAGTATCCGCACGCTGGTCTGGCCCGTGCCACGCTGCCGCATGAAATCCAGCAAGCCGGTGATCACTCCCGCCCACTGCGCCACCGTGTGCAGTTCGACGTCACTGGCGGCAACGCGCTCGAAGAAAAGACGGCAAAAAGTATCCGCCTGCTCCAGCTGAGAAGGTGACATGCCAGCTTTTTTCAGCGCATTGAACACATCGGACTGCAAGGAGAGAGCATGGATCGCGGGGATTGCATTCATGGCATCTAATCGTCAGTGGCAAGCGAAGGCGGGGAGAGGTTAAAACCCCGGGAAGGATACGCTTGGCACCAAGGCGAATCCACCGCAGGCCGATCCACCGGGTGCCTTCTTGCAGCACACCGTTCAGCGGACACGTAGATGCCGACAGGCGACCTGGCGCATCGGTTCCATGGCAGGTGCCGATAAAGCCAGCGGACCTTCAGCGAACAGGCATTCAGACTGCAGGCCGGCCACCAGGGCGATGCTGAGCAAATACTCAGCATGCTACCGCCGCCCTTGCGCAGGTGGCCGAGGACGTCGAGGGGGTGCCGACAGGCATTCTCCCATCCGCTGAAAGGCTGGATTTAGATCCCGGATAAATTGTAAACTGGTCGGTATAGTCTTTCATCGAAAGCGGCTTCCCATGACTCACGAGGTTTTCCGGACAACCGCGGCATGACGGACGCTCCGGCTATCCTGCCAACCAATGACACACGACAAAAACAGCGGGTTGCTGTATCCAGCCGCTTGGCACCAATTGACCCGGTCGGGCATCCGTCTCACCGCGCACTTATCTGAACACGTACGTTCCGGAGCACTCATGAAGTCCTCGTTTCATCGCACCCTCCTGCTGTGCCTCGGCTTGCTCGCGCTGAGCGCCTGCGGCGGCAAGGGCAAAGACCAGCAGCCGCACAAGATGCCGACACCGGTGGTCGGCGTGCTGAAAGCGCAAGCGCAGAGTTCGCCGCTGACCAAGGCACTGGTGGGCCGGCTTTCGGCGTATCGAAGCGCCGACGTCCGCGCCCGCGTGCCCGGGGTGCTGCTGAGCCGGGACTATGCCGAGGGTACCGACGTCCGCAAGGGCCAGTTGCTGTTCCAGATCGACCCCGCGCCGCTGAAGGCTGCGCTGAATGCCAGCCTGGCGTCACTGGCCCAGGCCCAGGCCACCTTCACCAACAACAAGATCGCCGCCCAACGCGCGCGGCAACTGGCACCGAAGGGTTACATCTCCAAATCTGCCCTGGACACGGCCGAAGCTGCCGAACGCACCGCCGCTGCCGCAGTGCAGGCGGCACGCGCCAATGTGGCATCGGCCCGCATCAACCTGGGTTACGCCTCGGTGCGATCACCCATTGCCGGCCGCGCCGGCCAGCAACAGGTCACTGAGGGCGCACTGGTTGGCAACGGCAGCGCAACCTTGCTGACCACGGTCGACCAGATCAATCCACTGTACGTGAACTTCGCCATGAGCGCTTCGTCGATGGAGCAGATGCAGCAGGCGCAAAGCCGTGGTGGCGTGACCCTGGCGCAAGCGAACAAGGCCAGTGTGCAGATCACCCTGCCCGATGGCAGCCCGTATGCCGAAAGCGGACTGGTCGATTTCTCCAGCAGCACGGTCGACCCGGCCACCGGCTCGGTCAATCTGCGTGCGAAAATTGCCAACCCGAAGTACCGCCTGCTGCCGGGCATGTATGTCAGCGTAAAAGCCAACCTCGGCGAACAGCACAAGGTCTTCCTGATACCTCAGCAGGCGGTGCTGCGTGATACCGGCGGCGCCTATGTGCTGGTGGTCGGCCGGGACGGCAAGGTGGTGCGCAAGGACGTCAACGCGATCGACATGCGCGGTGGCGACTGGGTGATTACCAGCGGCCTGCAGGCGGGTGATCAAGTGGTGGTATCGGGGGTGCAGAAGGTCAAGCCAGGCGCACCGGCCAAGGCCAGCCCCTGGCATCCCGACGCACCCACAGGCGCATCATCCGCCCTGGCTCCGCACGCCACCAAGCGCACCAGGTAACGGAGTCCGATCATGCCGAGTTTCTTCATCGACCGCCCGATCTTTGCCTGGGTGGTAGCGATCCTGATTTCGCTGGGTGGCGTGCTGTCCATCCTCAACCTGGGCGTGGAGTCCTATCCCTCGATTGCCCCGCCGCAGGTCACGGTAAGCGCCAACTACCCGGGTGCCAGCGCAGCGACCACTGAAAAATCGGTGACCCAGGTTATCGAGCAGCAGCTGACCGGCATCGATCACCTGCTCTATTTCAGCTCATCCTCCAGCGCCAACGGCAGCGCCAACATCACCCTGACCTTCCAAAGCGGCACCGACCCGGACATCGCCCAGGTACAGGTGCAAAACAAGGTTGCCCTGGCCACGCCGCGGCTGCCTTCGGAAGTGGTACAGCAAGGCGTCGTGGTCGCCAAGTCGAACCCCGACTTCCTGATGGTGGTGGCCTTGCGTTCGAAGAATCCGGCGATCAGTCGTGATCACCTTGCCGATATTGTTGCCTCGCAGGTGCTCGACCAGATTGCCAGGCTCCCCGGCGTCGGCAACACCCGGATGTTCGGCTCCGAATATGCCATGCGGATCTGGCTGAACCCGGACAAACTGCAGGGTTACGGCCTGTCGGCAACCCAGGTGCTCAGCGCGATTCGCGCGCAGAACGTGCAATTCGCGGCCGGCTCGATCGGTGCCGACCCCGCCCCGGCGGACCAGGGTTTCACCGCCAGCGTGACGGCCGAAGGACGCTTCTCCACGCCCGCGCAGTTCCGCGGCATCATCCTGCGTGCCAACCCCGACGGCAGTACCGTCACCCTGGGTGACGTCGCACGGGTTGCCTTCGGCCCCGCCAGCTATGGATTCAATACCCGCTACAACGGTACACCGGTGGCAGCATTTGCGGTGCAGTTGCTGCCCGGCGCCAACGCGCTGAATGTGGCAACCGCAGTGCGCAGCAAGATGGACGAGCTGTCATCGAGCTTTCCGCAGGGCGTGAGCTGGTTCAGCCCCTATGACACCACCAGTTTCGTGAAGATCTCGATCGACGAGGTGGTGCAGACCCTGATCGAGGCGATCGTGCTGGTGTTCCTGGTGATGCTGCTGTTCCTGCAGAACCTCCGTGCCACCATCATCCCGACGCTGGTGATTCCGGTCGCCCTGCTCGGCACCTTCATGGGCATGCTGGTGTTCGGCTTCAGCATCAACCAGCTGACCTTGTTCGGCATGGTGCTGGCGATCGGTATCGTGGTCGACGACGCGATCGTGGTGATCGAGAACGTCGAACGCATCATGACCGAGGAAAACCTCTCGCCGCGCGACGCCACGCACAAGGCGATGGGCCAGATCACCGGCGCGGTGGTGGCGATTACCGTGGTGCTGGCCGCCGTGTTCGTGCCCTCGGCGTTGCAGCCCGGTGCCACCGGCATCATCTACAAGCAGTTCGCGTTGACCATTGCCGCCTCGATGGGCTTCTCCGCGTTCCTGGCACTGTCGTTTACCCCGGCATTGTGCGCAAGCTTCCTGAAGCCGGTTCACGACCAGCCGAAAAATGCCCTGTTTCGTGGCTTCAATAAGCTTTTCGACTGGACCACGCGCACCTACACCGGCCATGTCGCCAGCGCGATCAAGCACGCGCCACGATGGATGTTCGTATTCGTGCTGGTCGCCGTGCTCGGCGGCTTCCTGTACACCCGGCTGCCCGGCAGTTTCCTGCCCGAGGAAGACCAGGGCTACGCGCTGGCCGTGGTGCAGCTGCCGCCTGGCGCCACCATCGAGCGCACCGAGAAGGTGATGGATCAGCTGCGCACGATCATCCGCAAGAATCCTGCTGTCGAGGGCATGATGCAGATCAGCGGTTTCAGTTTCGTCGGGTCGGGCGAAAATGTCGGCATGGTCTTCATCCGGCTCAAACCCTGGTCAAAACGCAGCATTACCGCCGAACAATTCATCCAGCGCACCAACGGCGCCGTGCAGCAAGTCCGCGATGCCCGGGTTTTTGTGGTCAATCTGCCGACCGTACGGGGACTGGGGCGATTCGGTGGCTTCGACATGTACTTGCAGGATCGTGGCGGCGCGGGTCGCCCGGCCCTGATCAAGGCGCGCAACGAGTTGTTGGCCAAGGCCGCTCAAGACCCTGTATTGACCGGAGTCCGGCCCAATGAACTGGAGGCCTCGCCGCAGTTGAAGCTGGATGTCGACCGCGTGCAGGCGCAGTCGATGGGGCTGTCGGTGGGTGACGTCTACAATGCCGTGCAACTGATGCTGGCCCCCGTATATGTCAACGATTTCACCTACGGTGGCCGCGTCAAACGGGTCATCATGCAAGCTGACGCTGCCTACCGCAAAGGCCCGGATGCGCTGCAACACATTTACACTCCGAGCAGCACGCAGACCAATGCCAACGGCACCCCGGCGATGATTCCGGTAGCCAGCGTGATCAAGGAAAAATGGATCAATGCTTCGCCGTCGCTGACCCGCTACAACGGCTACCCAGCGGTAGAGATCGTCGGCTCGCCAGCCCCCGGATATGCCTCCGGTCAGGCCATGAGCGCGATGGAGCAGATCGTCCACAAGGATCTCCCCAGGAGCTTCGGGTACGACTGGACCGGCCAGTCCTATCAGGAGCTTCTCTCGGGCAACGCAGCCACCCTGCTGATGGTGCTGTCTATCCTGATCGTGTTTCTGGCCCTGGCCGCACTCTACGAGAGCTGGTCGATTCCGATCGCGGTTCTGCTGGTGGTTCCGCTGGGCCTGCTCGGGGCGGTGGTCTTCACCCTGCTTCGAGGCCTTTCCGACGACATCTATTTCAAGATCGGCCTGATCACCGTGATCGGCCTGGCGGCGAAGAACGCGATCCTTATCGTGGAATTCGCGGTGGAACAGCAGAAACACGGCAAGACCCTGCGCGAAGGGGTGGTCGAGGCGGCACGATTGCGGCTGCGCCCGATCCTGATGACCTCGTTCGCCTTCATCCTGGGTGTCTTCCCGTTGTTCATCTCCAGCGGCGCTGGCGCCAATGCACGTCATGCGATCGGCACCGGGGTGATCGGCGGCATGACGTTCGCCACCGTGTTCGGGGTGCTGCTGATTCCGGTGTTCTACGTGGTGATAAGGCGCTTGCTCGGCGACAAGATGGACGGCGACATGCCACCGCCACCGAGCACCCAAAATGGTATGCAGTCGTTCGATTCGGATCCGAAACGCGGCGTGTGATGCGGCATCATCGCGTAGGAGCGCACCCTGTGCGCGAATGTTCTTCGATCAGACGAAAGAGCATTCGCGCACAGGGTGCGCTCCTACCATATCAGCGTAATCCCGTCTCGGCGCGGGCAATCACCATCCGCTGGATCTCGCTGGTGCCCTCGTAGATTTCGGTGATCTTGGCGTCGCGGAAGTAGCGCTCCAGCGGCATCTCCTTCGAATAGCCCATGCCGCCGTGGATCTGCACCGCCTGGTGGGTGATCCACATCGCCGCCTCGGACGCGGTGAGCTTGGCGATCGCCGCCTCGGTACCGAAACGGCCGCCGTTCTTTTCGGTTTCGCCCTTCAGCCATGCGGCGCGCAGAGTCAGCAGGGTCGCGGTGTCGAGCTTGCACCTCATGTCTGCAATCTTCGACTGGGTCATCTGGAACGTGCCTATGGGGTGGCCGAACGCCTTGCGCTCACGCGACCATTGCAGCGTGGCCTCATAGGCTGCGCGCGCGATGCCTACCGCCTGGGATGCGATCCCGATGCGACCGGCATCGAGTACGCCCATAGCCATCGCGAAACCCTTGCCGGCCTCACCCAGCAGGTTCTCCTTCGGGCACACGTAATCGTTGAACTCGATCTCGCAGGTGGCCGAGGCACGGATACCCAGCTTGGGCTCGCTCTTGCCGGCGTGAAAACCCGGCAACTGGGTATCGATGATGAACGCCGAAACGCCCTTGGCACCGATACCCGGCGTGGAAATCGCGAACAACACGATATAGCGCGCCACCGGGCCGGAGGTGATCCAGCTTTTCTTGCCGTTGATGATCCAGTCGCCGTCGGCATTCCTGGTCGCCCGGGTGTGCATCGCCGACGCGTCGGAACCGGACTGCGGTTCGGTCAGCGCATACGCGCCAATCGCCTCGCCCTGCGCGATCGCGCGCACGTACTTCTGCTTCTGTTCCTCGGTGCCGTGCTTGAGGATGCCGTTGCAGAACAGTGAATTGTTCACCGACATGATGGTCGAGGTGGCGGCATCGGCCGCCGCGATCTCGATCATCGCCAGCACATAGGCGATCGGGTCCATGCCGGCGCCGCCATACTCGACGGGCACTTCGATCCCCATCAGTCCGAGTTGTCCCATCTCGCGGATATTGTCCAGCGGAAACTCGCCCTTGGCGTCCAGTTCCGCGGCCACTGGCACGATGCGCTTTTGCGCGAAATCACGGGCAATCGACTGGATCGACAATTGATCTTCGGTAAAACGGAAATCCATGAAATTCTCCATGAAACCGCCCACGGCGGCTGGTCAAGACGGAAACGCCAGGCCACAGGCCAGCCGCGTATTGTAGCGACCCTCGCTCCCACCGTCGTGCGCGCACCGCTTGACGCCCCGGCAAACCGCGCCTAGCCTTGTCATCTCTTTATCGCGATACAAGGATGACAGACCATGTTTCTGAGCATGTTGCGCCACGACGGGATTAGCCCCTGATGGATCTGGCCGCCGCCTCCGGGATCCTTCGCCTGCTGGCCGACCCGACCCGCGTGCGCTTGCTTGCATTGCTCGAGCACGAGGAGCTTACCGTCGCCGAACTGGCTGCCGTACTCCATCTGGCGCAGCCACGCGTATCCACCCATCTGGCGAAATTGAAGGACGCCGGCCTGGTCAGAGACCGCCGTGCCGGGGTCTCGGCGTACTACCGTGCCAACAATGAGGGCGACGAGACCCAGCATCAATTGTTGCATTCGCTGCGCCAGAGCATCGACGACGCCCTGCTGCGCGAAGACGGTGCCCGCCTGCCCGCGGTGCTCGCCAACCGGGCCCGCGAGGAGGGTTGGGCCGATACCGTGGCCGGCGACATGGAGCGCCACTACTCCCCGGGCCGCACGTGGGAAACCCTGGCCCGGTCGCTGCTGCAACTGCTGGGCACCGGCGACGTGCTCGATATCGCCTCCGGAGACGGCATCACCGCCGAACTGCTGGCGCCACATGCACATTCGATCGTCTGCGTGGACAGCAGCGAGCGGGTGGTCGAAGCCGCTGCCAGGCGCCTGAAACCCTTCGATAACGTGCAGGTACGCCAGGGCGACATGCATGCCCTGGCACTGGGGGAGCAACGCTTCGACCTGGTGTTGATGCTGCATGCGCTGACCTACGCCGAACAGCCGGCACAAGCAGTGGCCGAAGCCGCCGCCGTGCTGCGACCCGGTGGCCGCCTGCTCGCGGTAACTCTCGGCCAGCACGACCATCGCGCCGCCGTCGAGCCGTTCGATCACCGCAACCTCGGTTTCCGCAGCGAGCAGCTCGACGGCTTCGCTCGCGCCGCCGCCCTGGAAGTGATCAGTTGCAATCGGCTCAGTCGCGAACGCAAGGCACCCCATTTCGAGGTGATCAGTCTGCTGGCCAGCAAGCCGCACTGAGCCGCCACAGACCACTGACTCGAGGACATTCCATGAGTACCCTACCCTGGCTCCACCCCGAACGCGTTGCCCTGCTGGAGCGGGCACTACGACAGCGCATCCTGATTCTCGACGGCGCCATGGGCACCATGCTGCAGGCACACGGGCTGGACGAACTGGGCTTCCGTGGCGACCGCTTCGAACACGGCCATGACGGCCACGCCGGGCATCATGGCCATGACCATCCCGGCGCCTGTGATCTCAAGGGCAACAACGACCTGCTGACACTGACCAGGCCCGAGATCATCCGCGGCGTGCACGATGCCTATCTCGCGGCTGGCGCCGACCTGGTCGAAACCAACACCTTCAACTCGACCCGGATCAGCCAGGCCGATTACCAGATGCAGCACCTTGCCGCCGAATTGAATCTCGAGGGGGCTCGTATCGCGCGTGCGGCCTGCGACGCGATGACGGCAAAAACACCGGATCGGCCGCGCTTCGTAATCGGCGTGCTCGGCCCTACCAGTCGCACTGCGTCGCTGTCGCCGGACGTCAATGATCCTGGCTTCCGCAACGTCACCTTCGAGGAACTGGCCGAGAACTACACCGAGTCTGCCAACGGACTGATCGATGGTGGCGCCGACGTGATCATGGTCGAAACCATCTTCGACACGCTCAATGCCAAGGCCGCGCTGTTCGCGCTCAGCGAGCTGTTCCATCAGCGTAGGGCGCGGATGCCGGTGATGATCTCCGGCACCATCACCGACCGCTCCGGTCGCACGCTTTCCGGTCAGACCGCCGAAGCGTTCTACTACTCGGTGTGCCATGCACGACCGATGTCGGTGGGCTTCAACTGCGCGCTCGGTGCCGACGATCTGCGTCCGCATATCCAGACCCTGGCAGGCATTGCCGAATGTCATGTCAGCACCCACCCGAATGCCGGCCTGCCGAATGCGTTCGGCGAGTACGACGAGACCCCCGAACACATGGCCGGCATCATTGGCGGCTTCGCGCGCGACGGCCTGCTCAACATGGTCGGCGGCTGCTGTGGCACCACGCCGGCCCATATCACCGCAATTGCCGAGGCGGTACGCGACTTTGCGCCACGCGCATTGCCATCGCTTGCTGCGGAGGCGGCATGAGCACCGCTGCCCTGCTCCCTCTGCCCTGGGTTGGGGTGAGGGGCTGCGCTGGCGATGAAGTTTTGTCGAAGCAGGCTTCGTTGAGCTATCCCGCGAGCACCCACCCCTCACCTCAATCCTCTCCCCGCAGGGGAGAGGATGCAAAGGCAAAGGCAAAGGCAAAGGCAAAGGGCATGCTCATGGCGATCACGCGCCCCTCACTTCAATCCTCTCCCCAGAAGGGAGAGGAAGCCGATGCAAAGTGCATGCTCATGGCAAGCACCTACCCCTCACCTCATTCCTTTCCCCGCAGGGGAGAGGATGCCAACGCAAGAAGCCCATCCCCATGATTACCCGTCACACCCGGCTGTCCGGGCTCGAACCGCTGATCATCACCCCCGACCTGCTGTTCATCAACGTCGGCGAGCGCACCAATGTGACCGGCTCGGCGCAATTCAAGAAGCTGATCAAGGAGGATCGCTACGACGAAGCGGTCGAGGTCGCACGCCAGCAAGTCGCCAACGGTGCGCAAATCATCGACATCAACATGGACGAGGGGCTGATCGATTCGGAAGCGGCGATGACCCGTTTCATCAACCTGATCGCCTCCGAACCGGATATCGCCCGCGTACCGTTCATGATCGACTCGTCCAAGTGGACGGTGATCGAGGCCGGCCTGCGCTGCCTGCAAGGCAAGGGCATCGTCAACTCGATCTCGATGAAGGAAGGCGAGGAAGCCTTCCTGGAACACGCACGAAAGGTGCAGCAGTACGGTGCTGCAGCCGTGGTGATGGCGTTCGACGAACAGGGTCAGGCCGACACCTGCGCGCGCAAGGTCGAGATCTGTTCGCGCGCCCACGAGCTGCTCACCCGGGAGCTCGATTTTGCACCCGAGGACATCATCTTCGACCCGAACATCTTCGCTATCGCCACCGGCATCGAGGAACACAACAACTACGCGGTGGATTTCATCGAAGCCACCCGCGAACTGAAAAAGCGCTTTCCCGACTGCCATATTTCCGGCGGCGTCTCCAACGTATCGTTCTCGTTCCGCGGCAACAACACCGTGCGCGAAGCAATCCATTCGGTGTTCCTCTACCACGCGATCAAGGCCGGCATGGACATGGGCATCGTCAATGCCGGCGCGCTGACGATCATGGACGACATCGATCCGCCGCTGTGCGAACGCGTCGAGGACGTGGTGCTCAACCGCCGCGACGACGCGACCGAGCGCCTGCTGGAGATCGCCGACAACTACAAGGGAAAGCGCGGCGAAGCCGTGGTCGAAACACTCGCCTGGCGCGAAAAACCGGTACGCGAGCGGATCAGTCATGCGCTGGTGCATGGCATCGATCAGTACGTGGTCGAGGACACCGAGGAGGCCAGGCAGATGTCCACGCGCCCGCTCGACGTGATCGAGGGTCCGTTGATGGATGGCATGAACGTGGTCGGCGACCTGTTCGGCGCCGGCAAGATGTTTCTGCCGCAAGTGGTGAAATCCGCCCGTGTGATGAAGAAGGCGGTGGCCTACCTGTTGCCGTACATCGAAGAGGAAAAGCTGCGCACCGGCGATACCGCCAAGAACAATGGCAAGATCGTGATGGCCACAGTCAAGGGTGACGTGCACGACATCGGCAAGAACATCGTTGGCGTGGTGCTCCGATGCAACAACTTCGAGGTGATCGACCTTGGCGTAATGGTACCGACGCAGAAAATTCTGGAAACCGCGATCGCCGAGAAGGCCGACATCATCGGTCTCTCCGGCCTGATCACCCCGTCGCTGGAGGAAATGAGCCAGGTGGCCCGCGAGATGCAGCGGCAGGACTTCCAGATTCCGCTGATGATCGGCGGCGCCACCACCTCACGCGCCCACACGGCGTTGAAAATAGAGCCGCACTACAAGGCCGGCACGGTATGGGTGAAAGATGCTTCGCGCGCCGTCGGCGTGGCACAGTCGCTGGTCAGCAAGGAGCTGGTCGCCGACTTTCTCGCCAAGGTTCGCAGCGACTACGCCGACGTACGCGAACGGCACCGCAACCGGGGCCCGGGCAAGCAGCTCGTTTCGCTGGAAAAAGCACGCGCACAGCGCTTCCGCGGCGACTGGGCAAACTACGAGCCACCACAGCCGGCGAGCCCCGGCATCACTGTTTTCGACGACTACGACCTGGCAACCCTCCGCCGCTACATCGACTGGACGCCGTTCTTCCAGGCGTGGGAACTGGCCGGCCACTACCCGGCCATTCTCACCGACGCGGTAGTGGGAACGCAGGCCAGTGAGCTGTTCCAGGACGCGCAGGCGATGCTGGATCGGATCATCGCCGAAAAATGGCTGACTGCCCGCGCGGTAATCGGCCTCTGGCCAGCGGCCAACGTCGGCGATGACGTCGAGGTTTACGCCCCTCCCTCACCCGCCCCTTCGGGGCACCCGCCGCCGGGGGAAGAGGGAACACTGCTGGCCACATTGCACAGCCTGCGCCAGCAAGCCGACAAGCCGGTCGAGCGGCCCAACCTCTGCCTGGCCGACTTCATCGCGCCGAGGAAATCCGGCAAGCGCGACTGGATCGGTGGCTTCGCGGTCACCGCGGGTATCGGCATCGAGCCTCATCTGGCGCGCTTCGAGGCCGACCACGACGACTATGCCTCGATTACCCTCAAGGCACTGGCCGACCGTCTTGCCGAGGCCTTTGCCGAGCACCTGCACGAACGGGTTCGTCGCGAGTTCTGGGGCTTCGAGCAGGAGCAATCACTCGACAACGAGGCGCTGATTGCCGAGAAATATCGTGGCATCCGCCCTGCTCCGGGCTACCCGGCCTGCCCTGACCATACCGAGAAGACCACCTTGTTCGAACTGCTCGATGTCACCGCCAACACCGGCATCGAGCTGACCGAAGGCTTCGCCATGTATCCGACGGCAGCCGTCTCCGGCTGGTATTACGCACATCCTGACAGCCAGTATTTCGTGGTCGGCCGCCTTACCCGCGAACAGATCGAAGACTACGCCAAACGCAAGGGATGGACACTCGCCGAAGCCGAGCGCTGGCTCGCCTCCAACCTCGACTACGACCCGGATTAGGCGCCGCGTCGCCGGTCACGCCGTGGCGTCCCCGGTGATGCTGTTCCGGCGATGTCGAAGATGAACAACCAGGTTGTAGACTGAAACGAAGACCGGAAAAAAGTTGGAAAGAATGCCCACTGAATCGTTCTTGCCGAGGACAAAGTACGCCAGCAACAAGGCGCTGCCGAATACCGACAACCACCAGAACGCCAGCGGCATCACCACGCGCTTGTACTTGCGGGTGTAGTAGAGCTGCACGAACCAGCGGCTGGTGAACAGCAGCGTCCCCGTATAGCCCACCATTTTCCAGGATGTGAGTTGAAATTGCTGGAGCGCGTGCAGGATGGAAGCCAGCTGGGTATTCACAATGTCCATCGCGGTGATTCGGTGATGAAAGGTGCGCAAGTCTAGCAACCCAAGTCCCACATATCGCCCGAAATTCAACCCGGGGCATTGACCCGCAGGAGGACTGCACCTAAGATTGCGCGCTTCCGGCGGGCGGTTAGCTCAGCGGTAGAGCACTGCCTTCACACGGCAGGTGTCGCAAGTTCGATCCTTGCACCGCCCACCAATAATTTCAAAGACTTACCGGCGATTTCACTACCTGCGAAGTTGCCAGTACGGAAAGAATACGGAAAACCGCCCCTCAAAAGGCGGTTTTTTTCTTGATGGCCTTGGCCGCGCCGAATCCGTGTAGGCAATCCCTGATTGACGCACTTGCCGCCATACCCGAACATCCAGCAATACATCCGAGTACGGGGTCTACCAAGCGTTGGACGGCCACGTCGAGGCGACGCTGCCGCGTGTGAAATTTATAGATGGCATTGGGGCGAGTTCAATTCTGAAGTGAGCCACATTTAAGGGGAATAAAGCTGATGAAGTTCACAAAGATCGCGTACTTGGCTGTTGCCGGCGCCGTAGTGCTCAGCGGGTGTGCGTTCCACGCACAGAACGTACGGCTTCAACCACAAGTCCAATACGTTGACAGCAACGATGGCCATGAGCTGCCTGTAGCCATCGTAGTGCAGGACCAAAGGCCAACGAGGGATTTAGGGCACCGAGGTAATGGCGCCATCTCCGCGGCAACCATTACAACGAACTCTGACGTCGCAGCGGTCATCAAGCAGGCCATCGGCAAAGGGCTTACTCACCGCGGATTCAAAGTCGTTGGATCAACCGCCGCTCCACATGCAACGCTAACCATACAGCTACGTGCGCTTAAAACGGAGTTGCACGCTGGATTCTGGACGGGCCACCAAGAGGCGAATGCCGCGGCAGAAGGCATCGCGACCAATGGCACGCACACCTACGAAAACTTTTACCGCGTAGATTCTAAGCAGTCGAAATTCTGGGTTCCGACTGCTGGGCAAAACAGTCAGTACATCAACGGTGCGCTATCCAACCTAGTAGGCAAGATAGTTAACGATGAGAAACTTCTCTCGTTCCTGTCGTCATCTTGAAGCGCCCGCTGCGACTGGTTGAGGCTGCGGTAGACCCCCGACGTGTCGCGCGGCTCAGCGCCTGGCGACATCGGTCGGAGCACGTCTTGCGCAGACTGAACACCCCCAGCGGTTGGCCGCAGTGCTTGCATCGGGGTATGCGCCATTGGGCTACAGGTGCGGTTTTCATGGTCACGGCTTTCCGAAAATTGTTGCGGGTTACGAAAACGAAGGGGCGTGCGCGGTTTTCAGGACGTTCAACCTAGAGATTTGCCCCCCCTACCCCTACCCATTCGACGAGCCTCCACCAGACGGCGCAGGGCTGCCCTGTGACGCGTCCATGCGATCAGCCAGGGTGCGCAGGTAGAACACCAGCAGTGCGTGCGGTAGCGGGTCGCCATTGGCGTCGGTGTGGTCGTCGCACAACGCGGTCTGCTGTGCTGTGGCTTCGAGTTCCTCCACCGGCAGTTCATCCACTACGCAACGGGGTATGCCCATCCTGACGGCCAAGGCCAGCAGACTGGCGCGGATCGCATGCAGCGCCAGCAGATCGGCCTTGTGCTCGGCCAATGCCTGCCGTAGTTCCGGGGTGATACTGCCCGCTGGTGCTTCGACGTGAAGGCGGTCACCGTGTGCTTGTAGACGGATGCCAGCGTCCCGGCATTCGCGGATCAGTTGAATAGCGCTCATAGGTCGAAAGCCTCCGGGGTGGGGGCGACCGTGCTAGGTTCGCGGGGAAGTGTCATATGTGTCATTCCGTCATTCGATACCGGCGCTGGTGTCAGTTGTGACACTTGTGACACTTGCCCACGGGGTTGGCACGATAGGGTCAGATATCGACCTTCGGCATTGCGGTCACGCTCGACGTGGATGCCAATGCTGCGCAGCGACGGTGCCAGCCGCCGCAAGATCGTCTGTAAACCCTTCGGCGAATGTGGCCAGCCGGGCATATTCCGGTCGGCCTCGGCTTCCTGATTCAGCCGTGACAGCAGCTCCCGGGCGGTGCCTTTCCAGCGCCCGTGACGCTCGGCGAAACTGCGGATGGTGCAGGCCACGGTGGACGATTCCAGCCCCAGCGCCACCGCATCAGCCTGATTGCGCCGATATGCCGTGATGAACGCTTCAGCCGTGAAGCCCAGCGCCGGCACGCCAGCCGCTGCCCACTTGGCGAAATCGGCCATGCGCGGCAATACCCCGATGTTGACGGTAGCCACGTCGCGCAGGGCCAGCACCACGCCGTCCAGCAAGGCCGCCATGATCTTGGGCGCGTCCACCTTGAACTGCCCCGCCAACTCCGCCTCAGTGGTGCGTGTGGTGAGCGTCGGCAGGGTCAGGTGGATGCAACGCTCGGCAAGGTCAGGACGTGAGGCCAGGTCGTCGATCCCGTTCAAGATGACCGGACGCTGGATGTTGTGCGCAGATTCCTCGCTGTCGGTGTACAGCTTGCGCCCGGCCAGGGCACCTCCGGTAGCGAGTCGGCAAAGGGCGTCGGACAGTTGCGGCGTCGCGCCGCTCAAGTTGTCCAGCGCCAGCACCCATGAATTGAGCGCGGCCACCAGCAGATCACGGTCATCACGCGGCGGCGGTCGCAATGGCACGCCGGACGGGTCGGTGAGCGACTTCAGGGTGCGGCTGGAATTGGACTTGCCGGTGCCCTGTTCGCCCAACAGAAGCAGGATCGGAAACGGTCCATGCGGCCGCAGTGCTGCCAGAAGCCAAGCCGCCACCAGTACGCGGTCGGCCACTTCCACGTTGATGTATTTCCAGATCAAGCCGAAGTCCGCGTGACCGGCTACAGGCAATGCCGTCGCCTTCGTCGTGCGACGAAAGTTCACAGCATGCTGGCGCACGATTCGCCAGCCGGAAGTGTCGACCTCAATCACCGCCCAATCGCTGGCACCGGTATCCATCACAATGCCGCTATCGGTAGCACCGACGCGCAGGTGCACGGGTTCCTCCGGGCCGGCATAGCGCGCGGTGGCCGTGAGCGTCGCCACGGCATCGGTAATCGCATTGCGATTCGCGCCACTGCCTGACAACAGGTAGTACGTGCGGCCCAACAGGTCGCGGTACTCGCTACCGGCGACGCGGAACACCTCGGCATGGTTGGCCACCGTAACCCGGGCGAATGCCTCGCTGTCGGGATTGTGGAACAGATGGTGTTGCTGACCGATCTCGGTAAGGACCGTGGATTGCGCCTTGCGCTGACCGTTGTCGTCGAACAAGGTGATGCGCTCTGGCATCGATGTTGCCGCTTCCTCGCGTGCAGCCAGATCATCGATGCTGGCGCTGTAGGTCTCTGGCTCAGCGTGCATTGAGCACCTCCTGTGCATCGAACAGCTTCAGGGCAGCCACCCGCATACGGGTCAGCTCGGCATCATCCAACTGGTCACCATCTCCAAGCTTGTTGGCGGCAATCAGCAGCACGGTGGCCTCGTGGCTCAGTACCTCCAGGGCAGCACGCCAACGAGGAATCAATGCCGCCTGCCGGAGCTGACTGCGTTCGGCTGGGGTCATGTTTCGATAGTGGCGACGCTGAAACAGGTCACCCATCTGCAAGCCGACTGCGGCAAGTACTGCACCCGTGTCGTGACAGCTGAAACAAGTCACCAGCAACGTACCGTTGTCGCCTTCGACGATGGCCAGCTTGTGACCCTTACCGCCGCAGTTCGGACAGCGTGCACGCCAGCCCTTGCCGGTCGTGACGACCCCTTCAAGCCTCGGCAACAGCAGCTGCAAAGGGGTGCCGATGGTGGTAACTTTGGCGCTGGAGTTGTTGTGTGTGCGATCTTGAACCCAGCCCTTGCCCGGCTGGGTTTGTCGTGTCTGGGGCCTGTTCATGGGTTGGCCTCCAGATCGGCAATGCATTTGATGGTCATTGCCTCGCGGGTGATCTCAGCCAGCAGCAGGTGACCCCCAATCACGGCACCGGGGAGGTGTGTGCGAATGAACTTGACCTGATCCCGCGCCAGGGCTTCCATCTTCTCGGCACTGTCCGGTGCCTTGGGTATCTCGCGCCAGTCGGCGTTCGGCGAAAGGCTCCACGGTTCAATCGGGGTGGTCTT
Source organism: Rhodanobacter sp. (assembly GCA_004298015.1). Lineage (GTDB taxonomy): Bacteria > Pseudomonadota > Gammaproteobacteria > Xanthomonadales > Rhodanobacteraceae > Rhodanobacter. The sequence goes on along the minus strand of SCSE01000002.1, from coordinate 46,599 downwards.
GAACAGCTTGTCACCGGGCCAACTTTCCCAACGAATGCCCTGCATCCGCCCGGCGCGCTTCGACCATCCAACCAGCGCGATTTCGACCCCAGCCCATGGCACGTCGCCGTGCTCCTTGCGCTGCTGGAAATAGTCGGCGGTTACGCGGTCCAGAATCGCCGGCATCGTGGTAACTGCATCGTCGAAGTCAGCCACCGGCCCCAGGTGCAGGTGGTTCGACACCTGCATGCCGAAAATCAGGTCACCGCGTACCCCGACCACAACCTTGGCGTGCGGTATCGGGAACAGCTTCGGACCATGAACCAGCACGCCGCCGTTTTTCTGTACGAAGGTATCAACGGCCAGCAGGGCGTGGTGGTCACCGACATAGGCGTTAAGGGTGCTCATGCCGCACCCCCTTGTGCCGTCAGTGAGCCGCCATCCATGGACCCGACCATGGTCACGCCAACCGACAAGATGGAAGCGGAAAGGGAGCCTTGCGCAAACCATGTTGCGGACGTGCCATAAGCACCCGCTGCGCCGCCCATGGTGATGTACATCGCTGCCGCCGCAAGGGCCACGAGCGCCACCGTGCGCAGCACCTTGCCACCGTTTCCGCCCTGAATGCCCATGCGGACATGCACGGTCGACCCGGCACGCGGTTTCAGGTGACCCCAGACCTTGCGGGGTACGTCGACGCTGTTGATTGTCACCCGCAGCAGTTCGTCGGCATCCTCGCCAAGCATCTGCGCCAGCGTCTGGCCGGCAGGAAACTGCGCCTGCACCAGCTCTTGACGGAGTGCGTGGGGTTTCGCCATCACAGTGACGGTGCCGGCGTTCATGCTGCCACCTCCGATGAGGCGGTACGTGCGGCATGCATGGCCTTGACCAGCTCGACCAGCTCAGCATCGGTCTTGCCGGCGATACGCGCGGCAATCAGTGCATCTATTTCATGGGCAGGCCAGCGGCTGGCGGTGCCGATCTTCACCGGGCGCGGCGCGGTGCCGCGTGCCATGTGCCGGTACCATTCGGCGTGGCTGATTCCGCTACGTTCGCGGATCGCCGCGAAGTCCAACAGGGCCAGATGGCCAGGGTGTGCAAGTGCGAAAGCGTGCATTGTGATTGCTCCATCAATCCCCAGCGATGTACCGGGGTTGATGGGCATTTCATGACATGAACGTCGCTGTACGGAAACGTCCCCGGGTACAGCTACAGCGGTCCGGCTTTGGTTGCCCTCCTCCATAGCTGGTACAGCGAACCTTCCGTCGTGCCGTACTGTTCCGCGACACGGATCCTCGCTGCCTTTTTTCCCCCTTTGGGACAGTGCAGGTACGCCATCGCCAGGGACAGTAATTGCATGTGCTGGTGATCCGTTATGCAGGCGGCACGTTGTACGCGAGCACCGCCGCGTACATTTGATAGCCGCATCATCGAGACCACCGTCATCGGGCTGCTGCCTTGCGTTGCTGCAGAAGCGCACTCATCAAGGTAGGCGAGCACATCGGGATGAATCGGCAGGCCTGCACTGCGGGCAAGCGCATACGCGCGCCATGCGTGAACGCCGTTGCCTGTGGCGTTGAACTTCCTTAATTCGTTGCGTACTTCTATCGATGCGGTGCCCTGCACCATTTTTCGACCCAATTCGTCCGCAGCTTCAAGCCGTACTGGATCCATCCGGCTAACTCCACCTGCGCCGCGAAACGTCAGACCTGCTTTACTCATCTCGCACACCTCCGCGCCCTCCAAGATGTGCCGCGCCAGCCGGGCGAGCTGGCGCGGTGGTGGGTCATGATTCGGTCGGCGGCTTGCGGGCGTGCAGGCGATCGAACACGAAGAACAGCGCCTGCTCGGGCGTTGTGATGGCGTCCAGGTCAGCGTCCATAGTCCGCATCCATGCCTTCACGCGATTGCGTTTCTCGATCAGCTTGCGCCCGTCGGCGATATCCCGACGCATCTTCTCCATAGAGATCGTTGGAAATCGATCGGGCATCTTCTGGCGAACAAGGGCTTTTAGCTGGATGACCATGATGTTCGTTTCGTGATACTCGCCATCTATTTCCTCGTTCTCCCACTTGTCGCGGTTTTCCATCATCCAGCTATGGCGAGCATCCAGTTCCGCGCGGTTCATTCGGTGCTTGTGCAGCCGCTGCACCTTGTGGGGAAACTCCAGCATCACGGCGCTCATGACTGCACCTCCAGCGCCTGCATTTTCTCCTTCAGCAATCGACGCATGCCCAGCAGCAGGATATCGGCGTCCTCGATTTCCGACAGGGTGGCAGTGCCATCGCACAAACGCGTCGTGAAGTCGCCGATGGACGCGGACGCGTTGTGGAAGGTTTCGGCTGGGGTGGGCGGTGGCAGCGGCTTGCCGACGACCGTCAGCTTCGGCTTTGCGGTTTCAACCTTTCCCCACATCTCGTTCAGTAGTGCCCGGAGCTGGGCGCGCCTCAGTTCGCACATGACGCGCGCCCTCCTTGAATGAGGGTCAGCTTGGGTCTTGTCCCGTAATCTTCGGGCCACCGCTTGCGCAGCTCGGCCATCAGCTGGCACTGCATCTGCTCGTATATGCGTTCATCACCGCACGTTTTCGTCTGATCCGTTACGCTTTCAGTTGCCATTGATCGTTCTCCTATCGAACGGTTGTGGAAGGCGGACCGGGTGCCACTTACACCCGGTGCCGCCGCTTACCGGGCCAGGCCCGATTCTTCGTGCTGGCGTTGCGTGCTGTGCAACTCACAGCGCCAGCCCGGCCAGCGCCTTGGCAGCGCGGTCGCGTTGCAGGTGGCCGTAATGCTTTTCGATCATGGCGACGGACGTACCGCTGATTTGCGCCACGGTGAACAAGTCCAAACCTTCGGTGACCAGATCGGTGATGACGCTATGACGTAGCGTGTACGCGCTGGCGGACTCCGGCAGCTCGGCCGCCGCCATGGCTTCCTTGATCGGCTTCTTCCACATTTCCTTGTCCCATGCCTTGCCGTCCCATCGGGCGAACAAGGGTGCGGTCGGCAGCTTGCCGCGTGCAGATGCGCGCAGATGCTTGGCGGTCGCGTCAGGCAGCAGGATGGTGCGTCCACCGCCGGCTTTGTCGTGATGAATTCGCAGGGTCTTTTGCCGGGCATCGAAGTCGCGCACGGTCAGACCAGCCAGCGCACCAGGACGGATCGGCAGCAGACACAGTGCCGTGATGAACGTGGCGACATCCTCCGGCAGCTTGTCCAGCAGGGCACGGCGTTGGACACGATCAAGGTACACGGTGCGCCTCCCGCTAGATTCCAGCGGTTTCAGTGCCGCACGCCATGCCAGGGCCGATAGTGCATAGCCGTCCGCCAGCGCCAGATTCAGCGCCGCGCGTACTGGCACCATATCGCGGTTGATGGTGGCCGGCGACCGCTTGCGGGTCGGCTTGCCACCCTTGCGATTGGCAATGACAGCCGGGGCGGCAGTGAGCCGTCGACGCCACTCCAGCAGATGCACCTTCTTCAACTTCGGCAGCTCAATGGATGCGATCGGGTCGGCGTCGACAAAGCGCCGGAACCGGGCGCGGGCTTCATTGGCTTTCACCTCGCCCTTGTCGCGGCTCAAGTGCTCCACGTACCGCTCACAGGCTTGGCCAACAGTGATGGTTTCGTGCGCGCCACCGCTGGACAGGTGCTTGAACCATTCCCGCGCCGCCTTGGACGCGGCAGTGAACCGCTCCGATGCCGGCAGATGATCGAAAGCGCCCAGCGACTGCAAGGGCTTCTTGCCGGTGTCGGGATCATAGAAGCGGGCGATCCACGTACCGCCACCGCCGGCACTCGACGGACGAAAGCCCAGGTGCTGACCCACCGCCAATTTCTGCCAGTACGGCTCACGTTGTGGCTTGAGTTTTTCGCGACTTCGGACCGTGCCCAGTTCCATGATTCACCCTCAAAACCGCCAGTACGGAAAGAGTACGGAAAACATGGGGGGATTACTAGGGGTTCGTGGATAGCGTCAAATCAAGGTTTTCAACAACTTGAGACTTCTGGATACCCCTAAAATCTGCCTTCACACGGCAGGTGTCACAAGTTCGATCCTTGTACCGCCCACCACTAGATTCAATCACTGACGCCACCTTCACGGTGGCGTTTGTGTGTTCGTTGCCTACATATGGCCTGAACTGGCTATTTTATGAGGTTGCGGCCCCGCGCAATCTCGCGCGGCGCGAGCTACTCGTGATCCCGTCGTAACGCAGGTAGCTGGCGGCGCCTTCCTCCGGCCCCTCCCTTGGTTGCGAGCGCAGCAATCACAAACCACAAGCAGACTATCCGGCAATCTACGCGCCCACGAAAGCCGGTCAGAGATAAGCGGCATGGGGTCGCAACAGTCCAACCGTTGTGACCAGTCTCTGTTTCAGGTTGCAGTCCAACAACTCATCGACGCTTTTCGCCGGGCGCGTGAGCGAAGCGCGGTGGTCACGTACCGCTGCAATCACGGCGGCGGGGTAGTTGCTCCTCCAGTCCTTCATAGCCGGTAACGAGGCAATCCGGGACGCTGGCGTCCATCAGCTCGCGGGTACGTTCCAACTGCTCATGCGTCAGGTCGGCGCGTTTTACCAGCAGGTTGCGTATCCATTCATCATGGATACGCGCCGTCCAGCGTGCGCAGAACAGGTCGCTCACAGCCAGGTGCATCAACAAGTCACGCAACGGCGCCGGATATAACACGCAGGCGTCGTACAGCGCGACGAAATGAGTATCCGTTCAAGCTCGCGCTCCAGTTCGCGTGGTTCCTTCTGCCAGCACATTTTGAACGCCTGGAAAACGTGCCCAACGAGAGTCGTTTCGCGGCTACGTGGCACGGTGTAGCTATAAAAGAACAAGTCGATTCTCGGGTAGGTCAGGCGGCCTTGCCGTTCCTTTTCCACCTAATAGCGGTTGCTCGCGTCGTTTCAGGCAACCACCGGGCCGTGCCGATCCTGAACACGTTCCGCCAACAACACGTGCTCGATCATCTGCGAGACAAATGCTTCGCGCTGATGGCGGTATAACGGGTCCATCGGGCCGGCGACCGAGGCCTCATGCATGGCGGCATGGTGACGCAACAGTTCCGGGGAAACCTGGTTGCTCCACGCCAGATAACTGCCCGTGGCACAGTCTTGCCGGGCATGCTGCTGCCAGAAGATCCGATCCGCTGGTAGCGCCGCAAATTGTTCTTCCCACCGCAGGGCGCCCGCCAGGGCGCCCAGTGCGGTCCGGGGGTGCATCGCATCAAGCTCGACGTGAAACGCTGCAAGCCACGGCAGCAAGAAAACCTGCGACATCGGGCGTGCCAGCGCGTAGCCCTGACCAAGATCGGCCCCGAGAATAAGCGCCGCCTCGATCAAGCCGGCAGTCTCCAGGCCCTCAACCACAACCTCCAGACCCAGGTCGTGGCCGAGCCGTATCAGCTGACGGATGAAACGCAGGGTACGCAGTGGATCCTCAACGACCTGCCTGACCAGAGCCTGGTCGATTTTCACGCGATCAAAGGGCCAGTGACGAAGTCGAATCAACGAGCTGTAACCTGCGCCCAGATCGTCCTCGACCAGCCGTACGCCAAGCGCCTTGAGCGCCTGCATGCCGGTATCGGCGAGTGGCTCCGAATGCTCCGTGCCGATCGGAGACTCGAGGATTTCGAAAAGCAGCCCGGCAGCGGGGCAGTTTCCACCGGCGAGCACCTCGGCTGCAACCGCGGCGTAACGATGATCCTGCAGGGCGACAGCCGGAGCATTGACCGACATGTCCAGTGCATAGCCTGCGGCGGTCAGCATCTCGCGACATGCAACGGCCTGCTGCAGTCCCTGACGAAACAAGAGAATCAGATCATCCTCCAGCAGCACCTGCAAAAACCTGCCAGGCGGTACCAGGGTTCCGTCGCCTTCGCACAAACGCGCCAGCGCCTCCAGCTCGGTGACGCGGCCATCGTGCAACCTGACCACCGGTTGATAGTGCATTTGCAGCGCATCCGTCACGATCATCGCCCGCCACCGCTCACGCGTGAAGAACGGCAGTAGTTCGGTGCCAGGCCGTGAGGGCGCCATCCTTGCCAGCGCAAGGTCCAGTACGGTCTTGATTTGTTCCACGAAAGCGCGCTGGTCTTCACCCTGCAAGCCACCGGGGTACGGGCTGTAGATGGTCAATACCGCGGCAGGCATGCTCGGTGACGGGCACAGCGGAATGGCGATATTCGAAACCACGCCAAGACGCATGGCCAGCTCGCTCCAACTGGCCATGGCCGGATCATGGCCATAGTGCACGCAGCGCTGGATGGTCGCTGTTCGCCATGCCCGTCCGCTGGGGCCGCCCCCTTCCGTGCTGTCCTGAGTGACGCGGATGGCCGCTACCTCGCGACGTCCGAGTGCCCGCAGATAACCGGCGATTGCTTCGCCGGCCACCGCTTCATAGGTCAGCTCGCCGGATACGTCGGGGCGTCCGACGGCAACCGCAATCACCTCATCGTGATTGACCAGGGTATCGACAACGCCCTGGATCAGCGCAAGATAGCCTTCTGCCGACCAGGCCAGCGCATTGAGCTGAGCAAGAACGGCCACGCGCCGGCGTTGCAGTTCGCGCATGCTTTCGAGCTGCCACTGCCGATCCAATGCCAAGCGCTGCAATACGATGCTCAGCGGCCACCTGCTCCGGCAGACGTTTGCCGTGGCGCCCATGCCGATCGAAAAAAGATCGCGAAGCCGCTCCATGACATCCAGCAGCCAAACTTCCTCGACGCCGCACGCTGCATGGAAAAAGCCGTATTTCCTCGCCATCGTACGATGGGTGGCCAGCTCGAGATCAGGTTGCACCAAGGTCTCCAGGTGCCAGTACATCCGCTGCCTGAAGGCCTCCAAATCATCTGCCGGAAGCATGCCGAGCAATTGCGCGGTACCCTCGTGTGCCAGCAACTCGGCGTAAAAGCCATCCAGCAGTGCCGGCAGCACGGACTCGCGCGCGAAAAAACATGCCGCGAGGTGCGCGGAAGCCGAGGCGCCGTACGGTGGCGGCACCGAATTTTCCGACGCCACAGGAGGGTCGTCCGCTGGCGCCTGTTGTGCAGGAAACGACCACCAGCGTGACCTCCCCCGCTTTCGTGATTTGACCTCATACATGGCCTGGTCGGCTCGCCTCAGCAACTGTTCGCCACTGGCCTCTGCATGACGGGGAAACATGGCAATGCCAAGGCTGGCCGATATCTGCAAGGTATCGCCAGCCACTTCCATCGGCTGTTGCAGTGCATGCCGCACCCGGTCCAGCAGGAAGTCGAGATCATCCTCGCTGTCGAGCTCCTCCAGCACCAATACGAATTCATCGCCACCGAGCCGCGCCACGTAGTCGGTCGATCGAAGCCCGCTGCAAAGACGCTCGGCGACCGTGACCAGGACATGATCGCCGGCAGCGTGGCCATGGCGGTCATTGACCGGTTTGAGGTCGTCCAGATCCAGTAGCCCTACCGCGACCATCCGATCGTGCCGCTGGGCACGCAGCAGCACCCCTTCGAGATAGTGGTCAAGCGCGCGACGGTTGGGCAGATCCGTCAAATCGTCATGCAGCGCCAGATAGGTCTGGCGTTCCTGCTCCAGGCTCAGGGCCTGACGCTGCCGATGTTGGCGCAAGGCCAATCCCGTCGCTTCGGCAATCTCGTCGAGAAGACGGCACATTTCAGCATCGAAGGCATCGGCCTCCAGCGTCGCGATAACGAAGACGCCCGCAGGCTTGCGATCGGGACCGGCCTCTTTCTCGGTCACTTCGAAAAGTGGCCAGCAGCCGATCGCTCCCGTTCGGGACAGCGGTCCACTGTGCCAGGCCTCTGAGGTCTCCGGATGCGTGGCAGGATGGAGGCGAACCACCGGCGTCCCCCGCATGAAAACCAGCGTCGGCGTCAAAACGCGTCGTTCTTCACTGTGCTGCGGCGGCATCGGCAACTCACGCACCGCCGCCGCCAGTGGACCGACAAGGGCGACACGGCGCAGCATCCCTGGCTCCGCACCCACTGAATCATCGACTACGTGCACGTCGACCGCGGCCGCACCTGCGATCTCCGCCAAGGCGCGTGCCAACGTACGGTAGACCGCCTCGGGATCAGGTTGATCGAGAAGTGCACGCTGAATCGTCCGCTGCGCATCGCGATAGCGGTTCATCCGAACACTGCGCTCAAGCAGCGCCTGGTGATCCCAGAAGCGCACCAGCTCATCGGCCAACCGCTGCGCCCAGTCCAGCAGATCGTCATCCAGCAGTTGCGCGCCGTGCCGGGCATACGCCGCCAGCACCAGTTGCCCACCGTCGCGCGTGGCGGATGTCGCAACAATGCATGAGCCAAGCCCGTAGCGCCGCGCCCGCTCCCTCCACGGTGCGAATTCCGGTGCCTCGATCGAGGTCGCCTTCGCCTGGCGTTCACGTAGCGCAATGGCCACAGGTCCGCCTCCACCCGGTCGGTGTTCGTCGACGCTGAGATGCAACGACGTAGCATAGGCAGCGGCTGGCCCCGCCGCGGCGACCACGACCACATCAGGCATTTCCGGTTCCCGTCGGCCGATCCAGACCAACGGAAGATCCATGCTGGACTCGAGAATTTTGGCAACTTCAGCCAGCGCAAGCTTGCGGTCATAGCCCGGCGAGGTGTGCAGCAACGCCAACGTCTCCGCCACGCTCTGGTAAAAGCGTTCGCGATGTTCACCGGGTGTGCGTTGCTGATTCGACATGGCTTTCCCCTGCCCCTCCCGATGGATCGTCAACAAGCTTCGCCAACGCGAGCATTCGCTCCCCGAGCCAGTGGCGCGAGGCTGGCGCGTACAGCACCTTGGCTGCTGGTCGCTCCATGCCACCATGGGCATCGCGCATAATCAACCACCATGACAGGCAATGGCTCGGCAGCCATCTCCTCGCGATGGTCGCCGTTTGCATACCATGCAGATACTCAGCCGGGGGTTTGTTTCGCACTCACCACCGCACTAGCTCATCGGGTCTCTCCGACATTGCCGGCGTGATGTTGTTGCTGGTCGAGTGCGTGCTCGACCAGCAACGAAAAAAACATGTCCCGCTGCCGGCGATAGTCCGCATCCAGCGGGCCTCCCATCGCGGCTTTGTGCATGGCTTCGTGGCTCGAACGCAGGGCGGACGAGACGCCCCTTGCATGGCGCATGTACGCACCCGCGATACAGCTTGATTGCGCGTGCCTGCGGCGAAAATCCTGCTCATCCGGCAAGCTGGCGAACTGCTCGTCCCAGAGCAACGCTCCGGCCAGTGCCCCGAGGCCAGTGGTCGGACAGGCGGCCGGACCGCCGGGCTGAAAACTGGCCAGCCAGCCAGACAGCGCCTCCGGCGGCATCGGGCGGCCAAGTGCATAGCCTTGTCCGAAATCCGCGCCCAGGATTGAAGCAGCCTCGATCATGTCGGGCGACTCGATCCCCTCGACAACCACCTCCAGGCCAAGCTCGTGGCCGACATGAATCAGCTGACGCATGTTGCGCAACGTGCCCAGCGGATCCTGCTTGATCCGCGTGATCACGGTCTGATCGATCTTGATCCGATCAAATGGCGACCTGCGCAGCTGCAACAAAGACCGCGGCCTGCCATCCAGATCGTTCTCAACCAAACCCACGCCGAGTGCCTTCAGAGACTCCGCACCCGACCCGGTGACAAGCTCCCAGTGGCCCGCCCCCACGGGTGACTCCAGCACCTCGAACAGCAGGGCTTCCGCCGGATGGCTACCGGCCTGAAGGGCAGCCTCGGCGGTCTGCGCGTAACGCGGATCCTGCAGTGCCGCCGATGGTACGTTGACCGAGATACTCAGCAGCGAACCCACTTCCGCCAGGGACTGACGAAACGACAGTGCCTGGGCGAGACCGCTGCGAAACAGCAGCATGAGGTCATCGCTGCCGAGGGCCGGAAGAAACATCGCCGGCAACAGCAGGGTTCCCACTTCGTCACGCAATCGCGCCAAAGCCTCGAGTCCTGCAACCCGTCCGTCGACAAGCCTGACCATAGGCTGATAGTGCATCTGCAGGGCATCGGTCGCGATCATCGCGCGCCATCGGTCGCGAACGAAAAAGGGTAGCGGTACGGCACCGCGCCACGAAGGCCTCAGACGCGTCAGGGCCAGATCCAGCACGCTCTTGATCTGTTCGACAAATGCCTGCTGGTTTTCACTGCGGAATCCTCCCGCATAGGAGCTGTAGAGGATCAGCACCAGCAATGGCTTTTGTGGTAACGGACCAAGTGGTACGGCAACATGGGAAACTACCCCGTGACGCATCGCTGCATCGCGCCATGGCATCATGGCCGGATCGCTGCCGTGATGCACGCTTCGATGAATCTCCGCGGTTCGCCAGGCGCACCCAGCCGGCCCATCACCTTCCGGAACGCCCGCTTCGATCCTGAACAGCGGTGCCATACCACTGTTCATCACCCGCAGGTATTCGGCCGGAACCCTGCCCGCGACTGTCTCATAGACCAGTCGACCGGAGTGGTCGGGGCGGCCTGCCGCACACGCCACAATTTCCTCGTGGGATGCCAGAGCGCGCACCACACCTTCCATAAGGGCCTGATAGCCTTCCGCTGCCCAGGCAACCGTGTTGACCGCAGCCAGCAGCACACCACGCCGCCGTTGCAAACTGCGCATGCTTTCCAACTGCCATTGTTGTTCCAAACCTAGGCGCTGCAACAGGATCGACAATACTTTCCGATCGGCACGCAGACCAGAGCCCAGCACGCTGGCGAAGGTCTCCCGCAATTGCTCCATCGCTTCCAGCAGCCACACATCCTCGACCCCGGAGGCGGCATGAAAGACGCCGGCGCGAATGGCGCCGAGGCGCTGGTCGCCGGCGTCAAGAGCGGGATAAAACAGCGTGCACAGGTGTCGTGACAGGCGCGACTTGAAGGCGTGCACGGCAGACGGTGGAAGCGTTTCCAGCAGTGTTCCAAGGCCCGGGTGACCCGACATTTCGGTGTAGAAGTGCTCCACCAACACGGGCAACTGCAATTGCCATGCATTGAAAGACGACTGCAACTGGACGGCGGCTTGCTTTCCATGCGGAGCCGAGGCGACCAGGTCATCTTCTGCCACCGAACCGGCCACCGCATCGGAAAAAGCCAATGTCCACCAGTTGGATCGCTGCCGCTTGTTGGACTTGACCACGTACATCGCCTGATCGGCCAGGCGCAGCAACTGCTCGCCACGTGCCTTGGCGTGAGTCGGATAGATCGCAATACCCAGGCTGACGGTTATATGAATCACCACCTCGCCCACAACGATCGACTGTTGCAGGGACTGCCATAGGCGATCCAGCAAAACGTCCAGATCGTCTTCGTTCGCCAGATCCTCGAACACCAGCACAAACTCGTCGCCTCCGAGCCGAGCCACATAATCCTCGGAACGAAGCGCAGCGTGCAATCGCGAAGCGACCTCGATCAACACACCGTCACCGACCGCATGGCCATGCCGATCATTGATCGGCTTCAGATCGTCCAGGTCCAGCATACCGACTGCAACCAGTCGTTGATGCCGCTCCGCCCTGACCAGCGCGCGCTCAAGGTGCTCATCAAGTGCCCGGCGATTGGGCAGGTCGGTCAGCGCATCGTGCAGTGCCAGGTAAGTCTGGCGCTCTTGCTCTTCAAACAGGGCACGATGGTGCTTGTGCTGCCGCAATGCCAGGCCTGCGGTGTCCGCGATCTCGTCGAGCAACTCGCGCATGTCGGCATCGAACGCTTCCACCTCCGCGGCGACCACAAGAAATACTGCTGCGGGTGCCGACGCGGGTGCCGGTTCGGTGGCCAATGTCGAAAAAATCGGCCAGCAGCCAATCGCAGCCATCCGCGCCAGCGGCTCGGTACGCCACGCAATGGAAACATCGGGATGGGTGGATGGTCCGATCCGCACCGTCGGGACACCTTGCATGAAGGTCAGCGTGGGAGTCAGAACCGACGGGCCGTCAGCATGCGTCGGTGGCTCAGGCAGCGCGCCAATCGCTTCGGCAACGGCGCCGACCAGCGCGATCCGTCGCAGCGTCTCTCCCTCAGGCACATAGACCACAACCGCCGCAGCGGCGGCGACCTCCACGAGAATCTCTGCCAGGGTCCGGTAAATCTCGGTCGGCTCAGGCTGATCAAGCATCGCCCGCTGGAGCGCGCGATGCGCATCGCGGTAACGAGCCAAATGCAGGTTGCGCTCCAGCAATGCCTGGTCGTCCCAGAAGCGCGCCAACTCATCGGCCAGGCGCTGTGCCCAGTCGAGCAACTCGTCAGTCAGTTCCGGTCCGCCTTCATGCGAGTAGACCGCCAGCACGAGTTGCCCACCGTCGCTGGTGCCGGAAGCTGCCACTATACTCGAGCCAAAGCCATAACGACGCGCCGCCTCCCGCCACGGCGCATACTCGGGGGCCTCCACCCGGGTCACCCGTGCACGCCCCTCGCGCAGTACGAGACCTACCGGGCCACGCCCACTGGGTTCGCGCTCATCGTCGCTGACCCGGAGTGACGATGCATAGTCGGCGGCCGGGCCAGCGGGGATAACCTCCAGGCGGGAATGACCCAGATCCCGCCGCCCGATCCAGACCAGCGGCAGATCCATGGTGATGGCAAGCGTACTGGCAACATCACGCAGAGCCTGCCGGCGATCATGACCGGGCGCCGCATGCAGCAACGTCAGCGTTTCCGCCACGCTCTGGTAGAAGCGCTCGCGCAGTTCGCTGCCCGGTTGTCCCTTACTCTCCATCTCCCGCCCTTTGCCCAGTGCGCCCAGTGCCCGCAAAAACAAACCTTCTCACGCGATTACAACGATCGATATCATTCGGTACGCCTTATCCAATGCCTATCCGTTCATCGCAATCGACAAAGTGCCGACCAGGTATCCTGCAAAATAACTTCACCTGAGTTCAGGCCGACCAGGGGCCGACCAGGGGCCGAGCTTCGTCCCTAAAGAAGTGAAGCAATTATCGCGCCATTGCATCCATCCCGCCTCAAGCCCGCCTGCAGCAAGGTTTTCGGGTCGATCCAGGGCCGCACAAAAACTGACCGCCTGTCGTCGAGACCTGCGTATTTTGTCAATCGTCTGATCAAACCGTTGCTTCGCCACACCGGAAACACCTCAATTTCTCCACCGCTCTCCAGGCTTGCGGTGCATCCAATACCGATGCGAGCACGCTTCGCTACCGCGGATTTTCCTGATCGGCCAGATTGGGTCGCCACCCCCGAAAGTTAAGGTATTTGCCCACCCTGAATGCCATCAAGCATCCCGTGGTGCAAGCGCAGACGATGCGACAACCCGGCGGCAGGTCTCGCCTCGCGGATGAAAACCTCGCCAGATCAGCAGTCTGCGTACCTGAACGGCAGCGCTGGTGGAGCATCTGGCACCTTCCAGTGGCAGCGTCGCAGCCCCTGAGAGCGCTTGCTGGGAGCCTGCGACGACAATTACCGCACACTCAGAGACAATCAGCGCATGAACGCCTGCAAATCCAAGCCCCTGTGACCTCGCTGACGCCTCCCACCAGTGCGCAGGCCATCGAGCCGGGCCTGATGATGCTGCATGGCAACCGGCTGGAAGATTTGCGCGACCTGCTGGTCGCGTGGCTGGCAAGGGCGCCGTTGCAGCCGCTGGAAAACGAAGTGATGCTGGTCCAGAGCAACGGCATCGCGCAGTGGCTGAAACTGGCCCTGGCCCGCTCGCCGACGACGGGAGGTCTGGGCATCAGCGCTGCGGTCGAGGTGGCGCTGCCGGGACGCTTCCTGTGGACAGCCTATCGCGCGGTACTCGGGCGCGATGCGGTGGCTGCGACCTCTCCGTTCGACAAGTCGCGACTGACCTGGCGGCTGCTGCGGCTGCTTCCGCAGCATCTCGATGATGCGGGCTTTGCGCCGCTGCGCGACTTCCTGCACGCCGGCACGACTTCCGACGACATCGCTCCCCCCGATGGGCTGAAACCCTTCCAGCTCGCGACGCAGATCGCCGACCTGTTCGATCAGTACCAGGTCTACCGCGCCGACTGGCTGGATGACTGGAAACGCGGTCGCGATGTGCTGCGTGACGACCTGCGCGGCGATACCCGGCCAGTCGAAGATCACCAGCGCTGGCAGCCGCAGTTATGGCGCCTGTTGCTGCAAGACATCGACGCAGACCAGGCGGCGATGCATCGCGCCGCCGTGCATCGTGCGTTTGTCGATCGCATCGCCGCACTCGCCGAACGTCCGCCAGCGCTGCCACGACGCATCGTGGTGTTCGGGATTTCCTCGCTGCCGCAGCAGACCCTGGAGGCCCTGACTGCAATGGCCCGCTTCAGCCAGGTGCTGCTGGTGGTGGCCAACCCGTGCCGGCATTACTGGGCCGACATCATTGAGGACCGCGAACTGCTGCGCGCCGGGCAACGGCGCCAGACCAACAAACCCGGGCTGCCGGTGCAACCGCGCTACGAGGACCTGCACCTGCATGCCAATCCGCTGCTGGCGGCCTGGGGCAAGCAGGGCCGTGACTACATCCGCCTGCTCGACAGTTTCGACCAGCCCGAGCGCTATCGCCGACAGTTTGCCGCGATCGGCCGCAGTATCGACCTGTTCCAGGATGTCACCGGCGACGGTCTTTTGCAGCAGCTGCAGCAGGCCGTGCTGGACCTGCAGCCACTGCCAGCCGAAATGTCCCGGCGCACGCCCTGGCAGCCAGGCGACATGTCGCTGCGCTTCCACCTGACACATAGCGCGCAGCGCGAAGTGGAAGTGCTGCATGACCAGCTTCTGGCCCTGTTCGAACAGGCCTCACGCGACGGCAATCCGCTGGCGCCGCGCGACGTGATCGTGATGGTGCCGGAGATCCAGACCTATGCGCCACATGTGCAGGCCGTATTCGGCCGATTGCCCCACGACGACCCGCGCCACCTTCCCTACAGCGTGGCCGACCAGTCGGCGCGTGCCACGGCACCGTTGATCGTGGCACTGACTCAACTGCTGGCACTGCCGGAATCGCGCTTTACGGTGAGCGACGTGCTCGACCTGCTCGACGTACCGGCGCTGCGTCGCCGTTTTGGCCTCACCGAGGGCGACCTGCCCCTGCTGCGCCGCTGGATCGAGGGGGCCGGTATCCGCTGGGGTCTGGACGGTGCCCAGAAACGCCACCTCGACCTGCCTGCGCTGGAACAGAACAGCTGGCGTTTCGGTCTGAACCGCATGCTGCTCGGCTACGCCACGGGCGACGGCGAAACGCTGGAGGGGATCGCACCCTACGGTGAGGTCGGCGGACTCGATGCCGCGTTGATCGGCCCGTTGAGTGCCTTGCTGGATCAGTTGCAATACCATGCACAGTTGCTCGGCACACCGGCTACGCCCACTGCCTGGGTCGAGCGCCTGCAAGCCTTGCTGGACAGCTTTTTCGACAGCGACGACAGCGAGGACACGCTACGACTGAACCGCCTGCGTGATGCACTCGATGGCTGGCTGGACGCCTGCAATGAAGCGGCCTTCCACGAGCCCATCCCGCTGACTGTGGTGCGCGAGCACTGGCTGCAGGCGATCGACGAAAACCGGCTGTCGCAGCGCTTCATGGGTGGCGCGGTGAGCTTCGGCACCTTGATGCCGATGCGCGCCATCCCGTTCCGCGTGGTCTGCCTGCTGGGCATGAACGATGGCGACTACCCACGCCGGCAGACCGCGCCTGACTTCGATCTGATGGCACAGGCCGGGTACAGTCGCCCCGGCGACCGTTCACGCCGGGAGGATGACCGTTACCTGTTTCTCGAGGCACTGTTGTCGGCGCGCGACACCTTGCACGTCAGCTGGGTCGGCCGCAGCGCGCGCGACAACAGCGAGCTGCCGCCATCCGTTCTGGTCGGCCAGCTGCGCGACTATCTCGCCGCCGGCTGGCACCACGCCGACGAAGCCGGCGATGCGGCGCACGCCGGCGACCACCTGCTGGACGCGTTGACCACCATCCATCCACTGCAACCTTTCAGTCAGCGCTATTTCGCAGCCGATCACGATCCGCACCTTTTCACCTATGCGCGCGAGTGGCAACAGGCGCACCGCGCCAATACACGGCAGACCGTCAGCGGCGGGCTGCCACCGTGGCAGCCCGATACGGCGCTGAGCCTCGGCCAGCTGCAACGCTTCCTGGCCAGGCCGGTGGCGTATTTCTTCAACCAGCGGCTCAAAGTCCATTTCGCGGAAAGCGCGGGCGACACGCTGGACGATGAACCGTTCGCCCTCGATGGGCTGCAGCGCCACGACGCCATGCGTCGGGTGCTGCATGCCGCCCTCGATACCGACACCCGGATGCCGCTGGAACAGGCCGTCACCGCCGCCGTGGATCGGCTTTGCGACGAGGGCCTGTTGCCGCCGGGCGGTTTCGGTGTGGCACTGCAGGAGGCCGTCACCGCGCAGGCACGGCAGCTGGCAACGGCATGGCAACACGCCTGCGAACGCTGGCGTCCTGGCCAACAGAAGTTCGAACTGCGCCATGCCCACCGCGAGATGCTGCTGGAAGACTGGTTGACCGACCTGCGTCACGACGCCACAGGTCGGCACCGCCGGCTGGAACTGGTCCACGGCAACCTGCTCGACAAAGCGGGTACGCTGCGCCACGACAAGCTTACCCATGCCTGGGTTGTCCACTTGCTGGCGAATGCCGGCGAGCTGAACATGCAGAGTCAGCTGATCGCTATCGATGCGCAACCGGGCTTCGCGGCCCTGCCGCGCGAGCAGGCCGTCGTGCTACTCGATGCGCTGCTCGATGCACTGCATGCCGGCATGCATGCGCCGCCGCCGATCGCCCGACGCAGTGCCTTCGCCTGGATCCGGGCCAGCGCCGACGGCAAGGACCCCTTCGAGGCCGCAAGACATGTTTATGAAGGCGGCGATTATGCCTCGGGCGAGCGCGACCAGGACCCCTGTCTCGCCCGCGCCTGGCCTGACTTTGCCAGCATGCATCGCGCCGGCTTCGAGCGATGGCTGTCGCCCTACGAAGCACTGCTCGCCACCCTGTTGCCGGCGGAGAATGTTGCATGACCGCCACGGCCTCGCTCAACCCGCTGACGGTGCCGCTTGAGGGCATCCACCTGATCGAGGCCAGTGCCGGCACCGGCAAGACCTGGACCATCGCTGCGCTGTACCTGCGCCTGGTGCTGGGCCGGCATCAGCGCGGCACTCCTCTGCTGCCGCCACAGATCCTGGTGGTGACCTTCACCAAGGCCGCCACGGCCGAGTTGCGCGAGCGCATCCGGATACGGCTGGGCGAGGCCGCCGAAGCGTTTCGCGGTCGGGGCGTACCAGATGACTACCTGCGTGCACTGATCGGGGAATACCCCGATCAGGCTTCGCGTGCCCAGGCAGCCCGCCAGCTGGAACTTGCCGCGCAATGGATGGACGAAGCGGCGGTACACACCATCCATGGCTGGAGCCAGCGCATGCTGGTGCAACATGCCTTCGACAGCGGCCACCCGTTCGTGCAGAACGTCAGCAGCGACGAGAGCACCCTGCTGGGCGAGGCTGTACGCGACTACTGGCGTCACCATTTCTTCCCTCTCGATCGCGAACATGCCGGGCAGATCAGTGCCCTGTGGCCGGACCCACCGGCACTGCAGCGGCAACTGGCCGGCTTGCTGCGGCAGGGCCCGCAGCAATGGCGTCTGGACACCCGGCCACTGCCACGGATCGATGACCTGGCTCAGATGCTCGATCAGCAGCTTGCACCGCTGCGCGACGCCGAAGGCGTGGCGCGACAAAACTGGCGCGAGCACACGACGACGCTTGCCGGCTTGCTGCACCACGCGCTGGAAGCCAAGGCGCTCAATGGCAGGACATATACGCGGCAAAAACTCCTCGACGACCTGGACCAACTGAACACCTGGGCCGACGGTGGGCCACGACCGGAGCGTGCCGTCATCGAGCGCGCCAGCCACGCCAAACTCGGCAAGGCCACCAACAAGGGCGGCGTGACACCGCGCCACCGGGCCTTCGAGCTGATGGACGCCCTGCTCGATGCCACGGATCGCACCCCGCCCCTGCGGCCGCTGATCCTCGCTCACGCCCTGCCATGGATTGCCGCACGACTGGAAGCGGCCAAGCAACGGCTGGCCCAGATGGGCTATGACGACATGCTCAAGCGGCTCGAGCACTCGCTGCAGGGGATCCGTGGCGAACGGCTGGCGCAGACCATCGCCACGCAGTATCCGCTGGCGCTGATCGACGAATTCCAGGACACCGACCCGCTGCAATGGCGCATTTTCCAGCGCATCTATGCCGGCCGTGCCGAAACCGGCCTGTTGCTCATCGGCGACCCCAAGCAGGCGATTTACAGCTTCCGCGGCGCCGATATCCACACCTATATGCAGGCGCGGCACCGCGCGGCACCACCCACCTGGACGCTGGACACCAACTACCGCTCCACCAAGGCGCTGACAGGTGCCGTGAACCATCTGTTCGCGCGTGCCGAGCAGCATCCCGCCGGCGCGTTTGCCTTCGGCAGGGGCGAGGATGCGCTGCCGTTCCACCCCGTGCGCGCGCACGGGCGCGCCGAACGTCTGGTACTCCGTGGCGCACCGCTGCCGGCCATGCAACTGGCGCGTGCGGCCACGCTGGAAACGCTCAGCCAAAACACCTACGGCGAGCAGATGGCCGGCCATGCCGCCGCCTGGCTGGTAACCCTGCTCGACGCCGCGCAACGCGGCGAGTGCGGCTTTGCCAGCGACGGCGGGGACGTCAGGCCGCTGATGCCCGGCGATATCGCGATCCTCGTGCGCAAGGGCAAGGAGGCAACCCTGGTGCGCCAGGCGTTGCAGTCCCGCGGCCTGGCCAGTGTCTACCTTTCAGACCGCGACTCCGTCTACGCCTCGCCTGAAGCCAGCGACCTGCTGCTGTGGCTGGAAGCGTGCATCGAGCCGGGCTCCGACCGCGCGATGCGGGCGGCGCTGGCTACCGCCACCCTGGGGCTGGACTATGCCGCGCTCGACCGACTCAATCGTGACGAAGGCTACTGGGAAGCGCTCGGCGAACGCTTCCGCCTGCTGCACGAGCGCTGGTTGCGGCAAGGCGTGTTGGCCATGCTGCACGAGCTGCTGCACCTGTTCGACCTGCCCTCGCAGCTACTGAGCAGGGACCATGGCGAGCGTGCCTTGACCAACCTGCTGCACCTCGCCGAACTGCTGCAACAGGCTGCCGCCACGCTGGACGGCGAGCACGCGTTGCTGCGCCATCTCGGCAGTCAAATCGCCCAGGCCAGCGGCGCGCAGACCGACGCCGCCGATGAGCAGATCGTGCGACTGGAGAGCGAGGCCGACCTGATCCGGGTGATTACCATCCACAAATCGAAGGGCCTGGAATATCCGCTGGTACTGCTGCCCTTCGTGTGTGTCATGCGCGAGACCCGGCTCGCCGACAACTTCGTGCTGCATGACGAAGACGGCGACGCGACGCTCGACCTGCAGCCCTCGGACGCAACCCGCCAGCGCGCCGACCACGAACGCCTGCAGGAGGACCTGCGCCTGCTCTACGTGGCGCTGACGCGGGCGCAGCATGCCTGCTGGCTGGGTGTCGCCGACCTCAGGCAGGGCCGCAGTGCCAGCTCGGTGCTGCACAAATCCGCCTTCGGCTACCTGCTCGCCGGTGGCGAACCCTTCGCCACCGGCGCGCTCGCCACGCAATTGGATTCGATCGGCGAGGATCACCCGGAGATCCACCTCGAAAAGCTGCCCGAACACGCGGATACAAGGCGCTGCCAGCCACGCCGCGAGGAAATACCGCAGCGACCGGCACGCGACTATCACGGCGCGCCGGTCGAGCCATGGTGGATCGCCAGCTACAGCGCCTTGCGCGTCGCCAGCGAAGAGCCTGGCCCACGCCGCAGCGCGCCAGAAACCGCCCAACAGGACGTGCTGACCGAGGCCATGAGCGTCGAGACCGAACTGCAGGCCATGGCGGTGCCCGCAACAGCGCCAGGCATCCATGGATTCCCCCGCGGCGCCGAACCCGGCACCTTTCTACACGACCTGCTGGAGTGGGTCGCGAACGAGGGTTTTGTCGCCAGCGCGGAGGCACCCGCAGCACTCGGCTCGCTGATCACCCGACGCTGCCAGCAGCGTGGCTGGCAGGCGTATGCCGACGGCCTGAGCCACTGGCTGCCGACGTTCCTGCGCACGCCATTGCCGCTGCCCGATGGCCGCCACGTCGCCCTCGCCGGTACCGCTGCGTATCACGCCGAGATGGAATTCTGGTTCGAGGCCGTACGCGTCGACACGCAGGCGCTCGACCGGCTGGTCACCGCGCATACGCTCGATGGCCGCCCACGCCCGCCGCTGCTGGCGGACCGTCTCCATGGCATGTTGAAGGGTTTTATCGATCTGGTGTTCGAGCACGAGGGGCGTTTCTACGTCGTCGATTACAAGTCCAACTGGCTGGGCCCGGATACCGCGGCCTATACCATCGAGGCGATGGATGAGTCCGTGCGGCACAGCCGGTATGACCTGCAGTACGCGATCTACACATTGGCCCTGCATCGCTTGCTGCGCGCGCGCCTGCCCGATTACCGTTTCGACGACCACCTCGGCGGCGTGCTTTATCTGTATCTGCGTGGCGTCGACGACCAAGGTCACGGCGTGCATCGCGAACGGCTGCCGCTGGCCTTGATCGAGGCCATGGATCGCCTGTTCGCCGAGGGAGTACCGTCCGATGCCGCATGACGCCCTGTTCAAGCAGTTCGCCTGCGACATCGCGCAACGGCGACTGCGCCTGCTGGATGTCGCGCTGGCCCGTTTTCTGGCCGCACGGGATTCCGCCGCAGCACCTGCCCTGCTTTGGCTGGCCGCCTTGCTCAGCCGCCAGCTGGCCGATGGCCATCTGTGTCTGGATCTCGGCACCCTCGGCGCACTGGCCGACGAACAGGACTGGCCGCCGCCCTGGCGTCGCCTGCTGCGCGATCTGGATGCGCAACCCGCCGCCTCGGCACTCGCCTCGCCGTTGCTGGCCGATGGCCGCGACGGGCAGCCGCTCAATGCACCGCTGGTACTCGACGGCAAACGCCTGTACCTGCGCCGCTACTGGAACCATGAGTTCCAGGTCGCCGCCGCGATCCTTGAGCGACTGGCGCGACCGCCACAGGTTCCGGCCCAACTGGCCGACGAGCTGGCGCGTCTGTTTCCGCGCTCCGGCGGCAGCGAGGCCGTTGGTGAGGGTTCGCCTACCGACCGCGACGAAACCGCCCCGGTGACAACCGTGCCAGCAGCCGTTGCGCCTGACTGGCCGCGAATCGCCTGTGCACTGGCCGCGCGCAGCGCGTTCACTGTCATCACCGGTGGCCCCGGCACCGGCAAGACCACCACGGTGGTGCGTCTGCTCGGCCTGCTGCAGACGCTGCAACTGCGCGAGCACACACGCCCGTTGCGTATCCGTCTCGCCGCACCCACCGGCAAGGCGGCGGCACGATTGAACGCCTCCATCGCCGCCCAGATCGCCAGGCTCGACGTCGATGATCGGGTCCGTGCCGCGATTCCCTCCGAGGTGGTCACCCTGCACCGCTTGCTCGGCGCCCAGCCGGACACCCGGCACTTTCGTCACGATCGCGGCAATCCGCTGCACCTCGATGCGCTGGTCATCGACGAAGCCTCGATGATCGATCTGGAGATGATGTCCGCCGTGCTCGCCGCCTTGCCGTCGACGGCAAGGCTGATTCTGCTGGGCGACAAGGACCAGCTGTCCTCGGTGGAAGCCGGCGCCGTGCTGGGTGATATCTGTCGCCGCGCCGAGGCCGGTCATTACAGTGCCTGCACCGCTGCATGGCTGCAGTCGACCACGGGCGACGACATCCGCGCCTTCATGCATGACGACGCACAAGCGCTCGACCAGCAGGTCACCATGCTGCGGCACAGTCACCGTTTCGACCGGCACAGCGGCATCGGCCAACTGGCGCATGCGGTCAATACCGGCGACAGCAACGCCGTGCGCCAGCTTCTTGCCGAACCGCCGGGCGACCTGGCATGGCTGGCGTCGACCACGCCGGCGCAATTCAGCGAGCTGGTCATCGACGGCCGCCATGCGCAGGACAGCCGGCCAGCCGCGGACGATGGCGACGCGACAAACCCTGCCCACCGCCATGGCACGGCGGGTTATCGCTACTATCTCGAGGTGTTGCGCCGCGAACGTCCGTCATCGACGGCGGATGCGGCAGCACATGACCGCTGGGCGCAACAGGTGTTGCAGGCCTTCAACCGCTTCCAGCTGCTGTGCGCGCTGCGCCGTGGTGCGCAAGGTGTGGAAGGACTCAACCAGGCCATTGCCGACCTGCTGCATGCCCACGGGCTGATCGAGTCCAGCCACGGCTGGTACGAAGGTCGCCCGGTGATGTTGAACCACAACGATTACGGCCTTGGCCTGGCCAACGGCGACGTCGGGATCTGTCTGCGCACCGCTAGCGCGGGCGCGGGCGGCACGTCGCGGCTTTCGGTCGCCTTTCTGGCCGGTGCGGCACATGGTTCACCCGCCGGGACGCGGATTCGTCATGTATCCCCCGCGCGCCTTGGCGATGTAACGACGGTGTTTGCGATGACCGTGCACAAGTCGCAGGGCTCGGAGTTTTCCCACGCCGCGCTGGTACTGCCTGACCAGGCAAGCAGCGTGCTGACCCGCGAACTGCTGTATACCGCCATTACCCGTGCCCGGGACCGGTTCAGCCTGGTCGGCAACCTGGCGTCGATCGAGCTTGCCAGTCGTCAACGCACCCGGCGCTATTCCGGGTTGGCCGAACGGCTGATCCACCACTGAAACGGGCGTTCCGGCATCCACGCCGAAACGCCCGCCAGCTTTCATCTGACGCGCATGGCCGTCGCCCTACCAGCACTGATCCACGGTACCCGGGCCGCTCACGGTGCGTACTCCGGCCTGGTTCAGCGACAGCGTCCCGCACTTCGTATCCCGTGTCAGCTGCGCGTTGATCGGCACCGCCTGAACGGTGTATGTAGACACGCCCGGCGTACCGTCGTTGTAACTGTAGTTGGCACCGGTCCGCTGCGGCATTGCGCAATCCAGCATCGGGAACGGGTTGGCGACGGTGGGCGAAGCCGAACTCGTGTCGTAACGCAAATTGGTGGTGTAGTAACGCTCCATGTAATTGGCGTACTCCGACAGGCATCCCTCCGCCGCCACCCGATGCGTCTTGGTGATGTAGGAGGTATACGCCGGATAGGCAATCGCGGTCAGGATCGCCACGATCGCTACCACGATCATCAGCTCGATCAGGGTGAAACCCGCGCTTCGCCCCCAGCGGACCATGCTCATCGCCTTACCGTCACGAGCCTCCATTCCGAATCGGCCAGTCTCGATCGCCAAGAACCCTTTCATCATTACATTCCTTACTGGTTGATCAGTTCTCGCCAGGACACACGATTGACTCCACCGCTGGTACCGGAGGTCTTGAAACTGCCGGTACTTCCGTTATCGAAACTGACCAGCATGGTGCTGCCGACAAAGATCGGGTTGTTGGGCAGTGCACTGAACCCCACGCCGGCAGCCGGATAGGACTTGCCGCCGATCGTGACGGTATCCGAGCCATTGATCCGACCATCACCATTGAGGTCGAAGAAGTTCGACGACGGGTTGGTGCCGGTGAACGGGTTGACGGCCATAATCCAGCCGCGCCCGGAAGGGTTGCAGACATCCGTCGCCTGCGGAATCCGTGTGGTACCCAGCAACAGGTTGCCCTGGAACTGGTTGGGCGTAATCATCCGCTCCCCTTCCTTGCCATTGACGGGAGAGACCAGATCGAAATACCAGCCAGACTTGCCGGTCATGTCGGAGGGCACTGGTGTCGGCGTCACCACACGGGCCGCTGAGGTCGGCAGCACCGGCGGCGTTGCCGTCGGACTGCCTGCGCTTCCCTGCGTCTCCGCCAGGATCTGTCGCTGGTTGAGTGCCGCCCGTCCGGTGCTGAGGTTGCTGACCAGGCTGGCCGTGGTGGACTGGACAATCAAGCCATACCAGGACTGCACATCGCGATTGCTCAGATCGGCTGAACTCAGGTACTGCCCGGTGCCGAAAAACACCCATACATTGCTGGTCAGCGGGTCCTTGCCCGCCAGCATGCCACCGGTAATGGATTGAACCTTTCCGCCTGAGTCGATGGCGGTAAACAACAAATTACCCACGCTGACCGGGGTACTGGTAAGCACGCCCGATCCGGTGTTGAGCGTAAACGACCATACGTGCCCGTGGAGATCACCCGCGTAGGCTACTGAGCTTACGCCATTGGAGGGGTCGTCCAGCCAGGCCGCCGGTGCCGCCAGACCATTGTTCAGCGTCAGGTCGGTGGTCAGGTGAACGTCGAGTGAGCCGGTCGGCAGATCGAATTGAAGCAACGCTGCCCGTCCCACCGTACTGTTGTAGCCGTTGCCTATCAATACAGACCACACACCGTCGGCCGTCTGGGCGATCACCGGCTTGCCGCTCATCTGACCGATGAACTTGCTGGTGAGTTGACCATCGCCGGCAGAACGCTCCCACAAGAACTTGATATTGGCCGGATCGGTGACGTCCAGTGCATAAATGGCCCTGGCGGTACCACGGCCGGTGGTACCCACGGCGACCGTGTGCCAGGCGCTGGCAAAGTAGGCGTCGGCCACCGTCAACTCACCATCGTTGAAAAACTGGTGCGGCACGTTCGTGCCGTAATCGGGATTGGCCAGTTGGCTCAAGCCGTCCGTAATCACCGCCGACGGAATATAGGCATAGGTTTCCGTGCCGGCAACCGCATCCAACACGTGCAACATGCCGTCATTGGCCGCTACCAGCATCAGCGGTGCACGGCTGGCGTTGCTGCTGGCGTACGCCCCGAACGTCGACGATCCAGTGAACGACTGGGTGTAGAACCGATTCGGATCAGGCGCACCCACATAGACCGGCTGCGAATTGACCACATCGCCAAACGGCGTATCCCGATTGCGGTAGACACCACCCGTGTTTTTCTGCTCCTTCGATGAGTCGCCGCGCAGGTAGTCGATCATCGATTTCTGGTCGTTGGCAGTCGTTCCCAATGCCGCTTGCTCGGCGCCAGACAAGCCGCTGAGGTTCGCTGCCGTAAAGGCCACCAGCTGCTTGTTGGGAAGTGCGGTCGGATTGTAGGTATAGATATTCCGGCTGGCAGCAGCCGGCAATGCAGCTGCCGCGCTCCATGTTGCCTTGGCCGCGATGGCGCCGGTGGTCGGGTCCACCTGCAAGGCTTTGAGATCACCTGTCCATTTCAACGTGTAGTAATTCGCCTGATAAGCTACTGTGCCGCTTTTCAACTGCGTCGAGTTGGCCGCCAGGCTGGCACCGGTACCCGTGCGATCGGTCGCACGCTTTAGCGCATCGCGCAAGCCGCTGACAAAGGTCTGCGGACTGGTTGCGGAATAGAAACCGCCGTGACCATTGACTGCCGCATGCACGAGGTCGGCGATATTGTTGATCGAATTGGAGGAAGGCGCTGGCCAGCTGAATCCGGGGATCGGGCCCGTCCCATTGACCCCGTTGGCCCAGTCAAAGATATCCTTGACGCTTGTGCCGGCAGGCTGGATGCCGGTCGGCGGAAAACCCAGGCCGAGGGTGAATGTCGTCATGTGCTGCCAGAACGCCTTGTCATCCTGGTTTGTAGGCACTTCGTTGGGTACGCTATTGCGCAAGTCGGTTTTCCAATATTTCATCGCAACGTCGGCCAGCGTGTTGCTGTAGCCATCCGCGTACGGCGCAACATTCGCGTAGCTTGAGCTGACATTATTGGGGTCGGTATTCGTCGGTCCGGGCGTATTATCCGCATTACCGGGACCATTGTTCAGATATCCGTTCCAGAACCCATCGGTGGTCAGGATGGTATTAGACTGACGGCAAGCAATTTCGGTGTGGTCCGTGTTTGACGTCTGCCAGGGCTGCGATGATTGGTAATATTGACCCACGGCATCCAGCGCCACGCGCAACGGTGTACCGCCACTGGGAAACTCACCCACCAACCAGTTCCAGAACTCGGCTTTCTGGGTGCCGGGCGTGCCGTCGCCAAAGAGCTGAACAGCTGCAATAGTCTTGTTATTGTAGACGGATGTCGGTGATGGCAACGCCGAATTATTCCTGCCGTTGATCGAACCGAAGCCGACGCGAAAGGTGGGGCTGATGGTGGCAAACGAATCCATCAAACCACTTTTTGCCATCAAGATGCGCGTGTGATAATAGGAAAACCAGTTGGCGACATTCTGACCCGCGGCGACACCCGATGGTGCAGCGACTCCCGAGGTATCAGAGGCCAGCACGCAATTGGCCTGACTGCCACAATTGGTGTCCGCCACGTAGTGCACCGTATAAGGTCCCGCGGCAGGGCCGGTCGAATACTGGAAGAAATTCGACCCCCCACTGTAATAAATGGTGCACTCTTCGTCACCATGGTCATAGGAATACTTGTAAGCACCCAGTGTCTGGCTGTAATAATATGTTCTACACAAATATCTTGAAGAAACGTTCTTGTATAGCTTCTTCCCGCCTCCGCCCGTGGACGCCGAATACCTCACCCAACCCGTATCAGACCAGCCATTATAGGTAGTAAGATCCGCACTCCCACGGTACGTATTGAAGCCATCAACCCAGGCTGAGGTCAGACCTGACGCATTCGGGTACGAAGTTCCATCCGCCTTGACGGGTGGAATATAAGCGATGGCGGGGTTGTAATAAACTCCGTTATTGCTGGAGTCTATCATCGCGGATGGATTGTAAGAATTATTGATATAACCAAGATCGGGCATGAAATCCCACGCCATCGAGCCCGAGTCATCCAGCATCAAGGTGATATTCGGGGGCAGTGGCTGCTGGATGATCAATGGCTGCTGATCGATCGCGACGGCCGCCTGTGCGGGCGCGTAAACAACGCCAAGCATCCACACGGACAAACTGGCATACAGCAACTTGCCCAGGAAACCACGGGTCTTGCTGCGCGAGGACAATGTGAGATTCATGACGGTACCACTCTGCAATGATGTCGCATGGAATAGCTGGTAGCTCGTGTAGCGGCGGGCAGCACGATCAACCCTGCTTGATCATGGCCTGCAAGGTCACCACGGCACGATCACCCACCGTCGCCGGATCTCCGCTACGGGCAGTGACCCGGTAATAGATCGCGGTGGTGGATGTGCCCTGGGCACCGTATTGCGCCGAATTGGCGGTTTGATTGAAGCCGGTATTGGAGTTGGGGTCGTGCCAATTCCCCATGTTTTCCACCACGTATTGGGGTTGGCCGCGGGCAACGCTGCTGGCGGTGAACTGGCCCGTCGCAGTGCCCGTGGCAACATCCTTGATGCTGCCGGCCGGCAAGCCCGGATCGGTGAAGGGGTTGGCCATGCAGACCACGCCGCCAGCCTGGCAATTGCGCGCGGCCAACCCCGGGTTGCTGGTGATGAGCGCGGTCGCCGTCCGCATGGCGGCCTCGGCGCTCTGGAATCCGACTTCCCGGTCATAGAGATTGGAGGCCATTTTCTGCTGCATGATCGTGCCGCGCACGGCAGCCAGCCCCACCAGGGTGATCACTACCAGCAGGATCAACGCCACCACCAATGCGATGCCGCGCTGAGCAGCGTGGTTTGCAAGGCGAGGTTGGCACCGCTGGCGCACAACACGGCGGCTCGCCGAAAAACCTGCTCGTGCCACAACGTCGATCGTGTTGCCTCGCTGGCGACAGCGCGCGTCCCTTGACTGGGATCGGAGGGAATCAATCATTTCACGGCACCCGGTTGCGTACGGTGGTTGTGCTGGTAAAGGTGCGGGATATCGGCTGGATGTCGGTGCCCGCTCGCTTGTCGGTACTCTGCACCGTCAGCGTGACCTGAACCGCATCCACGATGCTCCAGTTGGTCACGGCAGCGGCCGCAACAAAGTTGCCGTTGGGCGGCTGGTGATAAAGGATCTGCATGTTCGTGACATCACGAACCATTTCCTGTGGCATCGGCTTGAGCACGCCTCCGACCACTTCAAGGTAGTCGCGGTACAGCGATCGGCCGCTCACCGGATTGTTGCCGATATACCAGTCAGCTGCGGTCAGCTTGGCAATTTGCGAGTTGGGCGAAAAGGTATAGCCGTTGCCGTTGGTCGTGCATACAGCAGGAAAGCCCAGTCCCTTGGAGCAATTTCCCGGACTGCCGAGGCCGGTGTTGTGTACCAGCGTGACATTGCTGCTGTTGTAATTGGTGATCTGGGCAATCGCCGTATGGTCGGGATCGCATACGATAATCGCGTCGCCGACCTGCAAGTCCGAGGTTGGTTCGTTGAGCTTGAAATTGGCTGATGTCGCGTTGTTGCTAGCCACACTCAAGCCCGAATCAGCCGCACCAATCAGCTGCAGCGAGTCGGTTCCCGCCACGCGTTCAGTCGCCGCCGTTCCGGTGGTGACGCCCGGGTCGGTCTGGCCTGCGCCGTAGCCATGAACCGCGTTGTGGAAATCGGCCCACCACGTCGTGCCCCCGGCTGCCGGCCCATTGTTGAGGACGTTCGCGACACGACCGCTGTTATCGCAACCGTTGAGCCCGGCATCACGGATGTCACGCGCCATCATCTCGAACGCGAGCCGTGATCCGTCCTGCACATCGCCAATCGCCTGATTGGCGCGATAGGACTGCTGGTTGGCCAGAAACACACTGACCACGCCGGCGATCACGATCAGACCCAGCAACATCGCCACCATCAGCTCGATCAGGGTGAATCCCCGCGACCGCTGACGCGAAGAGCAGCCCGGTTGGGGACGCGTGAAACGATGCGAACTCATAGCATGGCCTTGGTGATGACTTGCTGGTTGCTGGTGCCACCCACGCCAGCGCGACTGTCGTCGAAACTGATGGTCACGGTGCAATCACCCGTCGCCGTGCAGTTGATCAGGCCGGTCGTCGTGGCCACGGGACCAAGGCTCTGGCCAAGCTGATTGCACCATTGATTGAGCTGATAGTTGGCCAATGACCCGCTGGCCGCCGGACAGGCGTCTGCCTTGAGGCTGGACGCGGTGTTGTAGGCGCCGCCCTTGGCGTTGACGATATCGGCCCGCATCGCATCGAGGATCGAATAGCTGGCCACCGTCGCCATGCTGCGCGCCATTGCACTGTTGTTGGTGGACATCGACATCACTTGCAGCGCGGCAATGCCCAGAAAGCCGATCGACAACACCAGCACCGCCACCAGCACCTCGATAAGACCCACACCGGATTGCTTGTGCATGCCCCGACGCAGCCGTCGTGAGGGACCGCGAGCAGATAGCGCCGGCAGCGCGCACGTCTCGTGCGACGGCATAAAGCCACGGCTCATGGGCACGCTCCGCTACTTGTCGTGGTCTGGATAATCGAGCCGGCCACCATGCTGATCACGCGATGGTTATCGCTGCTGACCACGCTGGTGCAGATATCGGCGACCGTCCCCGTGTACGGGTTTGTACTGTTGACGCGATGCCCGAGCCCCTGACCGCCGTAACGGATCGCGACGATGTTGCCATTGAGTCTCAGCGGACTGGACAGACCGACGGTGGCCGCCCGCACATCAGGCCCTGTCGCCGCAACCACGGCACCCGCCTGCGTACCGCACTGGGTACCTAGGGGATCGCTGGTGTTGTTGGCCGCCAGATCGCTGCAAAACTGGATGTTGGCATTGCGCTTGATCGCCTCCATGCGCGCCACGTTCAACGAGGCCACCATGTCGTTGGCCGTCGTGGTCAACTTGCTGGAAAGGGTTATCGCCCTGAAGCTGGGTACCGCAATCATGATCAACACCACCGCCACGGCCAGGGTGATCATCAGCTCCACCAGGGTGAAGCCGCGTTGATCCCGCCAACCGCCCGGCATCGCCGCCGCACCGATGGCGCGCCAACTTCCCGACTTCTCGACCGACGAGCCCACTCGCGGACGCGACAACACCTGCATGAACTTCTCCTGGATACCCCTGAACCCCACCATACGCATACCGGCAACCGATGCCACCCTTAACCCGACAAGCGGCAGGAATTGCCTGATAAACGGCAAAATTCACTCGCCAAAAGGGGTGACTCATCACAGAAAGAGGCCACCACGTGGGGTCGACGCGCCGTTTGCAGGCGTCATTTCATCCCGACCCGGATTCACGCAAAAAAGCCCGCCGAAGCATCAGCTTGGGCGGGCTTTACATGTCGTGGCCTGGTGCCGGAAACAGGAGTCGAACCTGCGACCTACGCATTACGAATGCTAAATTACGTGCCTTTAAAGCGTTGCTATTGTTGATTTTAATCAGAAATACTAAGCTATCGGGGACAATTCGGGGACACTCTGGAGCCCATGGCAACTATCACGCAGCGCGAGTCAGGACGGTGGCAGGCAAAGGTTCGCCGAGGCGATGCCCCACCGATTTCCCGTACGTTTCGTACACAGGTAGACGCCGAAGCCTGGGCGCGTAAGCAGGAGAGTGAAATCGAACGGGGCGTCTGGCGCGATGCCGGCGAGGCCGAGAGCACAACGCTCGCGGAATGCCTTGATCGGTACATCGAAGAATGGGTGCCCCGCAAGTCTGACCCAGCCCGCGAGCGATCACACGTCAACGCCGTGCGGATCTTGCCGCTTGCACGTCGTTCGATGGCCCGGGTCCGCAGTGCCGACGTAGCCTTGGTCCGTGATGCCTGGACGACCGACGGTCATGCGCCAGCCACCATCGTGCGGCGGCTCGCTGTGCTGTCGCGAGTGTTCAACCTGGCGCGTCGAGAGTGGGGCATGGAATCGCTGGTCAATCCGGTCGAATCCGTGTCCAAACCTCACGTTGCCAATACAAGGAGTCGCCGCGTCACCCATGACGAGATTGAGGCTATCTGCGCAGCCACGGGATCGCACGAGCTGGGCAGCTTGATTCGCCTTGCAGTGGAAACGGCCATGCGCCGAGGAGAGCTTTGCAACTTGCGATGGGAGCACGTGGACTTGCGTGCGTGCACCGCGCATCTCCCGCACACGAAGAACGGCGCCGCTCGCACGGTTCCTCTATCGACCCGCGCAATTGGCACGCTTCGCGGCCTGCCCCGTCGCATTGACGGTCGGGTGTTCGGACTAAAACCTGACTCGGTAACGCAGGCTTTCGATCGCGCCTGTCAGCGCGCAGGCCTGGTCGGGATGCACTTTCACGACCTGCGGCATGAGGCGACTTCCCGACTGGCCGATCTCCTACAGGCGCACGAGTTGGCGAAGGTGACTGGGCACCGGGACATGCGCATGGTGCTGAGGTATTACCATCCACGGGCATCAGACCTTGCCAAGAAGCTTGGGTGAGCGAATTTGAGTTGCCCGGTAAGACTGGGCGTGACACAGTTCAGGACAATTAAGGGTCAGGTGAACATCCGCGCGTTCGGATCGGTCATACGCCGCCCGACTGAAGAGCGATGCGCATGGATGAAAGCCTGATCCTGACCGAAGCCGACACCTGCCGTGAGTGGGTTACGCCTGCACTGCGGGCAACGGGATGGGGCGCGTCGCCGCATGCCATCGGAGAGCAGCATGCCATCACCGCCGGGCGCATCGTGCTCGTGGGTGGCAAGCCCCGACGCGGTAAGCAACGCCGGGCCGATTACATCCTTTACTTACGCCGGGACTTCCCGATTGCCGTAGTCGAAGCCAAGGAAATTGGCCGACCGGCCGAGAACGGCGTTCAGCAGGCGCGTGAATACGCGGAGTTGCTGGGGTTGCGTTTCGCATATGCCACCAACGGCCGACGCATCATTGAGATCGACTACATAGCCGGTACTGAGCATGAGGTTGACCGCTATCCGAGTCCTGACGAGCTGTGGCGCCGTCTTAGTCATGGTGCACACCTACCAGAGCCGGTCGCCAAACATTGGTTGGAGCCGTACAACCTCGCTTCTGGCAAGATTCCTCGTTACTACCAAGACCTTGCCATCAATCGCGTGATTGAGGCGATTCTCTTGGGCCAGCCGCGAGTGCTGGTCACCCTGGCCACTGGTATCGGCAAGACCTGCGTAGCGTTCCAAATTTGCTGGAAGCTGTGGAACAGTCGCTGGAATCGCAATGGAGAATACCGGCGTCCGAAAATTCTCTTCCTCGCCGACCGTAACATTCTCGTCGACGATCCCAAAGACAAGATGTTCGCTACGTTTGGCGACGCTCGCCACAAGATCAGCGGAGCCGATCCCAGTCAGGCGCGGGATATGTACTTCGGTATCTACCAATCGCTGACCAATGGCAGCGACGATGACCTTTTTCGCCAGTATCGCCCAGATTTTTTCGACCTCATCGTCATCGACGAGTGTCACCGCGGCTCCGCACGCGATGACAGCAACTGGCGCCGCGTGCTCGACTACTTCGCACCCGCCGTGCAGTTCGGGATGACCGCCACGCCGTTACGCGACGAGTCGCGTGATAGCTACGAGTACTTCGGCAATCCGGTCTACACGTACAGCTTGCGCCAAGGCATCGAGGATGGCTTTCTCGCCCCATACCGCGTACATCGTGTTATCACGACAGCCGATGCGGCCGGCTGGCGTCCCAATAGGGATGAGCTGGATCGCTACGGCCGCCCCATCCCGGATGACGAGTACCAGACCAAGGATTTCGAGCGCGCAGTGGCCTTGCGTGCCCGCACCAAGGCGATCGCGCGGCACCTGACGGACTTTCTCAAAGGGTCTGACCGCTTCGCCAAAACGATCGTGTTCTGTGTTGACCAGGAGCATGCCTCAGAGATGCGCGAGGAGCTCATCAACATCAATAGCGACTTGGTGAAGCTCTATCCGAACTACGTTTGCCGAGTCACGTCCGATGAAGGAGCTATAGGCCTAGGGCACCTCGCCGATTTTCAGGACATCGACGAACCTACGCCGACAATCCTAACCACGTCGCAAATGTTGACCACCGGTGTCGATGCTGAGACGGTAAAGAACTTGGTGTTGGCTCGCGTGGTGGGTTCGCGTTCGGAGTTCAAGCAGATCATCGGCCGGGGGACGCGGTTGCGCGTGGACTACGGCAAAGAGTTCTTCAACATCATCGACTTCACCGGGACGGCGACCCAGCACTTCGCCGATCCGGAGTTTGATGGTGAGCCGGCCCGCATCGAGCAGGTCACCATCGACGAGCAGGGCGAGGTGCAAGCGCAAGAAGCTGTTTCTGAGCAAGACGAAACGCCTGAACACGACGCCACGATCGAGCCTGGCATGCTGGATGCCGAGATCACTAGCGAGGAGTCCGACGAGCCGCGCAAGTTCTATGTCGATGGTGGCACAGTCGAGATCATCGGGCACTTGGTCTACGACCTCGATGCAGACGGCAAGAAGCTTCAGGTAGTGCGATATACCGAATATTCGGCGCGCACTGTGCGCTCGCTGTACCCCAATCGCGACGAACTACAGACCGCGTGGGCCAAGCCGGATACCCGTGCCGAGGTGTTGCATGAGCTGGCAGAGCGCCAGATCAGTTTCGACGAGCTGGCTTCCGCCAGCGGGCAGTCAGACGCCGATCCGTTTGATCTCCTGTGCCACCTGGCGTGGAATGCTCCGTTGCTTACCCGGCGCCAACGGGCCGAGCAGGCGCGCGAGAATACGCGTGACCAGTTCGAGCAGTACGGCGATACTGCACGGGAAATCCTCGACCTGTTGCTGGATCGCTATGTTGAGCGCGGCATCATCCAGTTCAGTCATCTGTCCGAGCTGTTGAAGGTTCAGCCCTTCGACCGCTTCGGTAGCCCCTCCGAAATTGCCAGCCGTCACTTCGGCAGCGTGCCCATCATGCGCGATGCCATCATCCGACTGCAGACGGCGCTTTACCAATAATTCGAACGAGCCTCAATGTCCCGTACCAAACAAGCAAAACCTAAGCAGACAACCGCCCAGCAGTTGTCAGCCCTGATCAAGTCCGCTCGACAGATCCTGCGCAAGGACAAAGGCCTCAACGGTGATGCCGATCGCCTGCCGCTTCTTACCTGGGTCATGTTTTTGAAATTTCTCGACGACCTTGAGCGGCGGCACGAGGAAGAAGCTGATCTAGACGGCACGCCTTATCAGTCGATCATCGACAGTCCCTACCGCTGGCGTGACTGGGCCGCGCGGGCCGATGGCATCAATGGTGATGAATTGCTGGCCTTCCTCAATCAGGACGACGCCATGCGCCCGGATGGTACGCGCGGCCCAGGTCTGTTCGCCTACCTGCGTGCCCAGGCCGAGCGTGACGATCACAACGGACAGCGCAGCGTCATTGCCAACGTCTTCAAAGGCGTACAGAACCGCATGGTCAGCGGCTACCTATTGCGCGACATCGTGAACAAGATCGACGCCATTCATTTCACCAGCAGCGAGGAGGTGCATACCCTCTCGCACCTGTACGAGTCGATGCTGCGAGAGATGCGCGACGCCTCTGGCGACAGCGGTGAGTTCTACACGCCGCGTCCGGTGGTGCGCTTCATGGTCGAGGTCACTGCGCCGCAGCTGGGCGAAACTGTGCTCGATCCCGCGTGTGGCACTGGCGGCTTCCTCGTCGAGGCCTACGACTACCTCGCAAGGCAGGTGAATACCCCGGCGCAGCGCAGGCAACTGCAGCGCGACACATTGTTCGGTCAAGAGGCTAAGCCGCTGCCCTACATGCTGGTACAGATGAACCTCTTGCTGCACGGATTAGAAGCACCGCAGATCGCCTACGGCAACACATTGCAGCAGCGTCTGACCGAGATCGGGCACGATCAGCGTGTGGACGTAATCCTCACCAATCCGCCGTTCGGCGGCGAGGAAGAGGCTGGCATCAAGGCCAATTTCCCACCGACCATGCAGACGTCCGAAACCGCGCTGCTATTTCTGCAGTACATCATGCGCAAACTGCGCATGGTCGGCTTCCGCGCCGAAAAAGGCGGACGTGCCGCCGTGGTGGTGCCTAACGGCACGCTGTTTGGTGATGGTGTCGCCGCGCTGATCAAGCAGCAGCTGATCGAGGACTTCAACTTGCACACCATCGTGCGCCTGCCACAGGGTGTGTTCGCGCCGTACACTGACATTCCTGCCAATCTGTTGTTCTTCGACCGCAACGGACGGACCAGTGATATCTGGTTCTATGAACTTCCGATGCCGTCAGGTCGCAAGAAATATTCCAAGACCGCACCATTGCAATACGAGGAGTTTGCCGACTGCCTTGCCTGGTGGAATGACCGCGAGGAATGCCTGCAGGCGTGGAAGACCAGTGCTGCCGAGATCGCGGCGCGTGGCTGGAACCTGGACCTCAAGAACCCAAAAGCAAAGCAGGGGCTGGAACACGTCGAGCCGGCCGTGCTGGTTGCGCGCATGCGCGAGCACGACGCCGAAGTGCAGAAGTTGCTGAGCGAGATCGAGAAGCTGGTGGGTGAGGTGGCGGCGTGAGGCAATGCCCGCACGTAGCTCTCGGCGAGATGCTGGATCGCGCCACCGAGCTGACGACGTTGAGCCTCGACGACCAGTATCACGAGGTCACGATCAAGCTTTGGGGCAAGGGTGTCGTCAGCCGCGGCAAGGTTCGTGGTAGCGATGTGACGACGGCTCGCCGATTCGTAAGGGCCGGTCAGTTCATCCTTTCAAAAATCGATGCCCGCAATGGAGCTGTTGGTATCGTTCCACCAGAACTGAATGGGGCTATTGTCAGCAACGACTTTCCCTCGTTCGAGGTTCGAGACTCGAAGCGATTGAGTTCGGCATACTTGGGTTGGCTTGCGAGGTCATCTGGTTTTGTCGAGCTCTGTAAAGCTGCCAGCGAGGGCACCACCAATCGCGTCCGCATCAAGGAGTCGCGATTCCTTGAACAAAAAATTCCATTGCCGCCGCTGGCCGAGCAGCAAACCATTGTCGCCCATCTCGACGCGCTGGCCGACAAGACCCGGCGTCTGATCGAACACCTCGATGCCATCGAGGCCGATGCATGCGCGCTGGCGCGGGCCTATCTTTTCGGCGATCCGGCGCGAAGTTATCCGCGTAAGCCGATGTCAGAACTCGTTCGCCTCCGCTCGCCTGACGTGGTGGTTGATCGAACTCAGTTCTATAGATTCGCTGGTGTGTATTCCTTCGGTAGAGGTGTGTTCGCTAGCGTCAACAAAGCAGGAAACGGCTTTGCATACGACAGACTGTCGACCGTGCGCACCGGTGATTTCACTTATCCGAAGCTGATGGCTTGGGAGGGTGCGCTCGGAGTTGTTCCCCCAGAATGCAACGATAGGGTGGTTTCGCCGGAGTTTCCTGTTTTTAGCGTTGATGCAGAGGTTGTGCTACCTGAAATTCTTGATATCTACTTCCGTACACCTGCTGTGTGGCCGCAGTTGGCCGCGCTCAGCGGCGGCACCAATGTCCGCCGTCGGAGGCTTCAACCTTCTGCGTTCCTGCGCTATGAGATACCGGTTCCACCACTTTCCGTTCAACGGAAGATTAGAGAATTGCATCAGCGTACAACCGAGCTCAAGGGCCGCCATGCTGCCATCCGCGCAGCCAACGCCGCGCTGCTGCCCGCAACCCTTGAACGCCTATTCACCTGTGTAGGAGGGGTCGCACCGTCGTGATCATCAAGCCTATCGAGTCCATTTCCGAAGCTGACTTGCAGCAGTTGATCGATGCCGGCACGCCGGAGAGTAAGTGCATCGAGTACAAGCGTGCACTTCCTGAAACCAGCGATCAAGGCAAGGTAAAGTTCTTGAAATCAGTGACAGCGCTGGCCAATACGCAGGGCGGCGACTTGATTTACGGCGTGGAGGCGGCGGACGGCATACCGCAGCAACTCTGCGCGCTGTCGATGCCGTCTGCCGATCAGGTCCTGCAGCGTTTGGAAAGCCTTTGCGCCGATGGCGTTTCGCCAAGGCTGGCTGGTGTTCGGTATCGTTTCGTGCCGCTCACCAATGGTGGCGAAGTGCTGGTGGTTCGTGTTGCTAAGAGCTGGAATGCGCCGCACCGTGTCACTGCCGGAGGACACTCGCACTTCTATGGGCGGAATGCTGCCGGATCCTACCCGCTGGATGTTGGCGAGCTGCGACATGCGTTTACGCTTTCGGAGTCGGTGGCTGAGCGTATTCGCGCTTTTCGTGCGAACCGGTTACTGGCGCTAGGCAACGGCGACGCGCTGGTTCCACTCGTGCCGGGTGCGCAGGTTGTCTTGCACGTCATTCCGTTGCAGAGCCTCACCAGTGAGTTTCGCATCGATCTTAGTTCTCGTGCCCAACAGCAGGTGCAAGCGTTGCAACGAATTGCACCGCCCGGAGCGAATGGGTGGAGTCAGCGGCTTAATCTGGATGGCCGCCTCTCCTACAGCCATGAAGGTGACGGAATGGCCAGCGCCTACGCCCTCTTGTTCCGCAATGGCATCGTCGAAGCTGCAGAAGTCTGGACCGAATGGAATGGCGAGAAAATTCTTCCCAGCTTGGCCTGCGAACGTAACACGATCAATGCCGTGCGGACCTATCTCGCTGCGTTACAAGACTTGGGGCTTGTGCCGCCGGCATATATCTTTTTATCGTTGCTTGGCATTGCCGGCCACCGCTTCGCAGTAGACAATCGAAGGCTTATGGACAGGAATCATTACTCTGACCGAGACGCCTTGATTTTGCCGGAACTGCTGATTGAGGATTGGTCGGTAGATCCGGCCGAAGCCATGCGGCCACTGTTCGACATGGTCTGGAATGCGTTCGGTTACGAGCGATCCTTTAATTACGATGAAAGCGGCCATTGGTCGGGGCGTTGAGGTTCGTACCATGCCTATCGAACCGTTGCAAGTAGTCGAGATACTGGAACGCAGCGAGCAGGGCGTAACGCGCCCGTTCCTGTGTCGTTGCGATGACGATCACCTGTATTACGTGAAAGGCCGGGGCGCTGGCCGAAGCAGTCTGTTGTGCGAGTGGTTGGCGGGCCATCTGGCGCTGGCGTTTGGACTGCCGATACCGCCATTCGCCATCGTGGAAGCGCCACAGTCGCTCGTCGAGCTTTTCCCAGAAGGAGGGGAACTTGGCGCAGGCCCGGCCTTTGGTTCTCGGGTTGTGGCGCACACCCAAGAGTTGTCGATGTCACATCTTGGTGACGTGCCGGCACAACTGAAGCGCGATGTGGTGATGTTTGATTGGTGGGTACGCAATTCGGATCGAACGCTGACTTCGCTCAGTGGCAACCCGAATCTGCTGTGGGACGCCGATGCGAAGCAACTGGTGGTGATTGACCACAATGTAGCGTTTGATCGTGAATTCAATGTTCAGTCGTTCAGCGAAATGCATGTGTTTCATCAGGAAGTTCCGAAGGTATTTCAAGACCTTGTAGAGCGATTGTCGTACGCCGATCGCCTGCACGCGACGCTGGCAGCTTGGCCCGCTGCCTGCCAGAATGTCCCTGACGAGTGGTGGTTTGCAGATGAGGAGCGCACGGTTCCCGCAGACTTCGACCCAGACGCCGTACGGGTGTCGTTGAGCCGCTGCACACACGAAGATTTTTGGAGGCTAGCGCCATGAACAGGTTCGCCTGCCAATACGCGATCATTCGCTTTCTGCCCTACGCAGAAACGGGCGAGTTTGCCAATGTTGGAGTGGTCCTGGCGTGTCCAGCAACCGGCTACCTGGGTGCTCGCCTGATGCCTGCCCGGAAGACCGGGCGTATCACGGGTTTCTTTGAGCAGTTGGACAAGCGAATTTATCGCGAGGCGATGGCATACCTGAAAGAGGAACTGTCGCGTATCGGCAAACTGGTAGCAGATCGCGGCGCAAGCAATCCCACCTTCGTCCAGCAAAGCTTCGCTGGGCTGGTGCGCCCGCGCGAAGCGTTGCTTCGGTTCGGCGAAACGCGAGTAATTCTTGCCGATCAGCCGAAAGATACCTTGAGCAAGTTGTTCGCCACCATCGTCGAGCGTGACTTCGCGGATCGGACGTATCACGACCAGATACTGGTGCGCGGCGTACGGGAAACATTGCGCAAGGCCAACCTTCGCGACTATTTTCGGCCTGCTGACATCGGCGACCAAGACCTGCACATTCACGTACCTTTTGTACATGAACGCGAGGGACACCCTCAGCTGGCAATTAAGCCGCTTGACTTGGCGAAGGATGAACCAAACCAAGTTTACGACGTCGGCTCTCGTTGGGTGGGTCGCGTACGACTTTTGCAAAGGCATAAGCTGCTTCCAGAGGGCATGCTGTTCGCTGTGAACATGCCCGATGCGAAGCACAAGCGTGCCCGTATGGCTGTCGAGGAAATCTTGGGCGACCTACGCGGGAACGCCGCCGTGCAGGCTGTGCCAATTACTGATATGGCAGCCATTACGGCGTTTGCAAAGACGGCTGCGGCTACAGACTAAAAGCCAACGTCAAAGGTAGTGTCCCGCCACCATACGGCCTTGTCCGCTCGGATGGTCAGTTCCATCCAAAGTGGAGATTGTGTCCCCCAGGCAGTTGCCTGGGGGACACGTTTGCAACAACACTCAGCTCTGGCCGAGCTTGGCTTCCGTCTACGGGCCAGCCGGTTGGATTGAAAAGCTCCGCGCCTAGTCGTGCCAAGCACACTCCATGACTTCGACAGAAGCTGTCTTTTCCCAGAGCCCGAAGTCCTCTCCGAGGACCGAAGAGTCATCTTCGTCGGCAAGAAACCCGATGATACCTAGTACCGGTCGTCGTCATGACCGAAAAGCGCAACTAGCGACCTTTGCGGCAGGTTTCGGTTGTACATGGGGTCATTCAGCCTCCCGTAGTACGCACGCGCCGCCATCTCAATGCGTGCCGCGTCGAACTTGGCACCTGTTCGCACTTCGTAGTCGTTAGCCATCCAATCGGGTACGTTGATCGTGATTTGCATTCTTTTTACTCCTAGATGAGAGGCAGCCGAAGCTGCGTTAGGTTGATCTCAGCGGTTACTTTGCTACTGAGTATGCTTACTTGATCCGGGGTGCCACCCCGGGGCGCATGCCTGCCTGCCGGCGCCAACCGGCAAGCAGGGCACGCTTCATCACATGAGCCTCCCGGCCCAGAACGATTCGTTACTCACTCCCGCTTTCGGCGTCTTCGATGCCAATCGAAGCTGTCAGGTCATGCCTGACTCACGTGTCCTTTCGGGAGCACGCTTTGTTGCCTGGTCGCGGTTCGCTCTCGCAGCTTTCGA
This sequence comes from Rhodanobacter sp., assembly GCA_004298015.1. Classification (GTDB taxonomy): domain Bacteria; phylum Pseudomonadota; class Gammaproteobacteria; order Xanthomonadales; family Rhodanobacteraceae; genus Rhodanobacter. The sequence goes on along the minus strand of SCSE01000002.1, from coordinate 6,588 downwards.
GATTTTTCGCACGCGCTACGTACGCACCGACACCTGCCAGGGTGCCGATCTCGACTGCCACTTGCCCAGTTCTCCGGAACGGTCAATCTTGTCTCGCCTAGAACCTCGTCAACATGTCGCTACCATCACTGGCGCGTCTCCAGATTTCATCGGCCCGATGCTCCACAGCGGCTCGATTACGTCGACATGTCTTTGGTTCATCGCAGGTCACTACCCTAGTCGGCTTGACAAGCTCCACACAGCGTCGTGACTAGACGCCTTTACACGCTTACGCTCCCGCCCCTCCCTGCTGCTTCCCGGCGCGACCCGGTACACAACATGGTAGGCCGATGACTCCGCACGCTTTCGCGCGTGACACCGATGCCGACCTCTCGATCGGCCTGACGGCCTGCGTGTGTGGCAGACGTTGCGCAGTTTCCCGCGCCCCGCCGATGGGACTTGCACCCATTTTCCTTTCCGGCAGGATCGTTCCGGTTACCCGGTGATCCGTGCCCTGGTCGCCCAACACCTTTTGTTGAATGGGATAGAAACGATGGTTTGTTCGTACGCGAGATGCGCACGGCTTTACCCATCGAAGCCTCCCTCGCACCCGTTGAGCCCGATTAAGGGCGGCGGGCGCTAATGAGCAACTTCCTCGAGTTGGCAACTCAAGGCAGGAGGCTGGCGGCCTCCAGGGGGCTACGCCCCGTGGCGTTCTGTGATGTGGTGGAGGCTGGCGACCTCCCAATGCTTCTTCCGGAAAGGAAGGGGCATTGGTGAGGGCGCCAGCTCCGCCGGTGCCGCGCCAAGTAAATCCAAGCTCTCGCGAGGCGAGCAGCGGCCGCGATGACTTTCAAGCCAGCCGCGATCTTCCAGTTGGCCTGTGATTCCAGGGAGACCAGTTCGAAGGTAGTTGTCGTTGCGAGGGCTTGTAAAAACGCCAGTGCCTGGATTGATGCGTATCACGGCTACGGTCGCCTTTGCGACATGTGCTGGCTTCGGGGAAAGTTGTCGATTCATCGACTTGTAAAAGGGTCTGCCGACGCGCGTAAGTCGGCTCCAGATTCCCTCCGCCCGTTCGCTTGCCTTGCTGCGCAAGGAACATCATTTGCACGATGCCATTTCTATGCAATCATGTTGCTATATCAATTATTTAGCGCGTATAATGCTGCGACGCTCCCCGGACACGATGGCGTAATATGCACCTTCTCTGCGACTCGCAAACCGATGCTCAGCGGCTCATCTCCAAGCACATCAACGGCTATCCACTCTGGACAGCGGGGGAAATCCAGGCCTCGCGTTGGGATGATCTCGTCGAGAAATTCAACCGGCTGTACGAGACCGATATCAGTCCCTCGGCGCGTCAATGGCGCAACAAGCGTGGCCAGTGCAGCGCTCATCTGGTAGGCGCCCCCCTTCCGGACGGTAAGGTCAGATGGGTGCTGCTGGTGACAGCCGAGGGCGTTGGTGAAGTAAAGCAGCGCGAGAAACTTCGCAATGCTCATTCTGAGCGTCTTGTCTGGGGCGACTATGTGCTGATTCGGTCGACCCGTTCGAGTGCTTTGGGCGGCGGCACACACTGGACGTGGTTTTTGACGCCTCAGACGGAGCGGCGCGAAGCAAACTACCTCACCGCACTCGCACAGTCTGCTGCCATCGGGCGGCAGCCACATCGCCTAACAGCATTCACAGATACTCTGCTCCACCGACCCTTGCACGCCGGCGTTCGTCAGCAGGTAGCCAAGATGACCCGCCGAGCTCAGAAGGTGTGGGCGAAGCACTCGCATGGGATGCCGTGGCCAGGCCCTGATCCGAGCGCATTGCCACATCTCGGGGCCTACCGCAGTCCTTCGGGGCGATCCAGGGACTGCTAGCCGTAAGGCAATAGAGGAAACTCCAACGTTGCCTCAGCGGGCGGAGCCACCAATCGGGCATTCATGCACCAGGGTCCAGGATCGACTTGATGGCGACATCGGGACCAATCAGCTCCGGCATGCTGCATTGAAAGTCCACATCCTCGGGTGCGGCACCCTCGTCGAACAGCGCGAGATGCAGGCGAGCTACTGCTTGCTCCAGTGTCTCCTGGCTACATATGCCAAGTCGCCCAGCACATTGGGCGAGAAGTGCATGGTGGGTGACGGAAAGCTCGAACGTCATGATGGCATCGTCCTCCTCTAAGCGTCGATGGATTTTGGCGCATATCGGTCCTGCGCGTAAGGCGCAGAGGACCGGTTGTTTACCTCCTGCGATTCCGTTGTACATCGACGGATTCGTGAGTCGTTATGGACGTCCATTTTAAGTTTCGAATCTCCCTTCTTTGGTACTACGCTAAGGCGTCGATGATGGACGATGAATAGGAGTGAGCGATGACTGTTCGGGAAGCACTCAGTGACATCCGGGAGGGATTTCGGGAGGACATTGCGAAGGACATCAAGGAAGCACCAAGGAAGTTTTTCGCTCCGCTGATCACGCTGACTAGGTGGATGTGCCGGGTTTCCGATGAGGGCATGGCTCCACCGATGTCCACCTTCACGCTTTCACCGATGGCGAAGGAGTCGTTGCAGGCGGTTGCAGCTCGACTCGGGATTTCATCAAAAGTGGCCTTGGAGCTGGCCATACAGCAGCTTGATATTCATACTTCCTCAAGCTTAAAGCACCGGTATCGGCCGTTGGATTGTGCTCGCGCGCCCAGACCGAAATCGGGGATTCACTTTTAAAGTGACCGTGACAGAAGTGACAGATCTGACGAACTTCTTGGGGTTTGTGTGCAAAGGGAAGATTGCTACGAAGAAGGGGGGCGGCTGCTGACCTGTCACATTCGTCACCGAGCAAGACCCAGCTGCGTGCACCAGAGCGAATGCATCACACGACCGATCGACAATGACCAGCCCACCGGCCAGCATGATCACCTACAGCCTGACGTCAACCGGCGAAATCCCAAGGCTGCCAGCCGGGCCGTCGGGAGCGACGCCCACAAGCAGACCTCGATGAAAATGGCGAACTAACTCGGATGCGCCCCCAAGTCCATGGTGTTCTTCGAAGCGCTGCCTGGAGCCGCGTTGGGCAGGCTAATAAGTGGGGTGGCGGACTTGGCCGATTCGATGCACCATTGCCAGCATCAGATACTCCATACGGAGATCGCGATGGCCGAATCCGAGAAATCCAAGCTCGAGGAGATTTGCCGCGTCGTCGAGCGCTTCGCGTCTCGCTTGGCTGGAATCGTCGTCCACCTCAATGATACGTACACCGTCGAAAAGCGGGCCGAGGGGAATCTGCCCGGCTTCGCGCGGCTGATCGCCACCGTCGACATGCTACGGCAGTGCTCGACTCGGAATTGCGGCGACGATCGTGTGCTGGTGCTCCATAGCGGAGACTTTCTTGGGCCTTCGCTGCTGGCCAAGAAAGACAAGGGCAAGACCATGGTGGAACTTATGAACCGGGTCGGCGTGGACTATGTCGTGCCGGGCAATCACGAGTTAGACCACGGTCAGGAAGCCTTTCTTGTCCGCATGAAGGAAGCCTCGTTCAAGCCTCTGCTGGCAAACGGGCTCGCGCCCGTGCGTGCAAAAGTCAGTCCCTATCAGCTCTGGCCGGACAAGCGCAGGCCTTGGGTGGCGGTCACTGGCCTTGTGGGCCAGAGCGCGCAGCGCGCCTTCGGTGACAAATGGTCGTTTGGAAAGTCCGACGCAGCATTGAAGGAGTTCTTCGCCGATACACAGGACTCGCCCTTTCACTTGGTCCTCACGCACGCCACGCGGGTGGAAGACCTCGCGATCAGGGATTCCGTTGAGTTCCCGCGCCGGACCTACATCCTGGGTGGCCACGACCACGACATTGCGTTTGCGGACTACGCCACTACGCCGATCATCTTCAAGAATCTCTCGAATCTGAAGACGGTTCGGGTGATGGTGCTTATCGCCGGTGGCAACATGGGACTCGACGCCGTCTACGGCCGCTACTTTGCTATGCAAAGCGCGCTCGGGGTGCCACCGTCGGACACACCCGCCAACCGCGAATGGCTCCTCCGATCTTCCAAGGCGTTCGATCGGGATATCGTCAAGAGGTGGATCAATCATCGCGATGGGCGCATCAAGCCCAGTGGCCCCGAGGTTCCTAGAATGGCTCAGTGGTCGTTCTCGCACATCGAAGCGCCGCACAAGAACACCTTGGTCTGGCGGCTCGATGGCATTCCGGCTCCTGCCGACATGATCTGGTACCTTCTCGGTAGTGCCGATCACGCCGAGGCCGACCCCGAATCTGCTCGAATCATCGAGAGCTCCCTCGCGCGCCACTTGCCGAATCTAGACCAACGCGTCTTGAGGGACCTTTCGACCTTCACCAACGAACTGGACGCGACCGACGATGGCCTGCGGAGCGGTCCGACCGATTTCGGGGTCATGGTCGCCAATTGCGTGCGCGAATTCGCCGACGCCGACGTGGCCATCCTGAACTCTGGGATGTTCAGGTCCGACGCGAAGTTGTCGCCCGCGATCACCACCCTGCATCTGCAGGAGGCGTTTCTGTTCGACAACGATAATGCGATCGTGGTCTACCACGACTTCCCGTCCGAATGGGTCGACGAGTTGATCGAAGGCGCTGGCCGCGCAGCGGGATCCGGCGCCTTTGCGCAGGTTTCCCGCAGGGGCGTCACGCCGAGCCGATGCACGCTGGCCATCGCCTCGTACGTGCTCGAGAGCCCGGAGTGCACCGACGACTGCTACCTCAAGTTCCTTGCAAGTCATTGGGAGACGGTGGAGGTGGGTCGCGAGGCGCTGATGAAGCGAGGGCCCGCCCGTTACTTCGGCGTTGTGAAGGCAGTGGAAGCGTGCATCGCCAAAGCACCCTATCCAGCTCTGGACCACACTGCACGGGAACAGGCCGACGCATCGAAGTTCATCGAACTTGCTCGACAGGTGTTGGTCGAGTTCGAAATTCTGCAACCCTACACGCCCGAGCGGCATGCCGCGTGGAACACGGCGTTCAGAAAGTTCCTTGCTGGCGGCAAAGCACACCGCCACAGTGCCGAGCTGGATCGCCGGCGCGACGCGTTGCGTTCGTTCCTACTCAGCGTCGCCACACGGTTGCCTCGAGGTGGCTTCCAGCGCCTCCAGGCCTTGCGCGAACAGGTTGTGAACCACCGCAGTCGATTTGAAGATGACTGTAGCTATCACACCATATTCGACCATGCGGCCACTGGTATCGAAGGGTGGAAGCCATGACCCCGTGGTTCGACGTAACCGTCTCGCCAAACTGGACTCGCTAATATCCGCCCCGGGAGGCGGATGATGTCGCTGACATGCGGAGCGGACGGCTAAACGACAGACTGGAGACTTTCTGGTCGAAGCCGATGCAGCGACAGCCCACGGGCGGCAGTGCGCGGCTGTTCCGCGCCATGAAAATCGACCGCAAAGCGATTGTTTCAGCTAAGACGATTAAACGCCGGAGAGATTGCGTATCAATTTTTTTCTCCGGGATCTAGCGAATTGGAAAAGGGCGGACACCTTAGCGTCATTCTTTCAAAGTGCGTCGCCGCCCCACCCGCCTAGGCGTGCCAATTCTGCTCTGTTTCACCCGCAGCAATTCAATCGGGCTGACCGATGGAGCCGGGGCGATCAGGTCAAGGGCATTTGTGGCATGGATTGCCTTCAGGACAAGCAGGAGCGTCCGGATCGACGATCCTGACCCGAGTTCCAGGTTGCGGACCGCTCGTTCGCTCAGCCCCGTTGCCGCTGCCACTTGGCGCTGATCCAATCCCCGGCGGATGCGCAGACGCCGGAGGCGATCGCCAAGCTCAGCGGCCAGCTCGTCGGCAGTTCTCGAGTCATTTGTTGGCATTAGGCACCTTTTTGCCGGTTAAACTCACTTTGCCGCTCAATCGGCAACTTCGTGCCGATTACGTACACATGGCCGCTGAGCCGTGTTCCGGGCTGGAATGCGCCTTTTACACGGAGCGCAGCGGCCGGCACTTCAGCGCATCGCGATCAACGAACACTTCGTGCTGATCGCTCCAATTACTTGCATGTGATACCGCTCCATCCGCGGCTGCTTCCCGTGCGCCACGGAGAGAGGCCCTTCTCTCGCAGTCGGTCGCCAAGGCTTTTGGACGATAGGTTCCGATGACCGTTGATGTTGGCCCATTCCGAATATGAGCGATGTAGCTCACCATTGGTAGTGCGAGCTGCGCTATCACGGAGACAGCAGTCTTCCATCCAGAGTCCGACGATGTCGGAGTCCCGCCGATATTCCGAGTTCGCCGTGGCTATCGCGCCAGGAAGATGAATAAGCCCCTGGCTGAGATACTCCGTCAGGCCCTTTAATGCCCAATTGAGGATGCCGGGAAGTTCGGCCTCAAGCCGTTCAACGAGCCTGCGATCTTGCTGTTCGGGCGGGATTGTGACGTTCCACGGCACCAGTACGATCCTTCTCCAGATGCCGTGATCCGTCCCACTGATGGCTGGTCGGTGATTCGTTACAAGCACCAATTTAAATTCCTGATTAGCCCCGTCGCTCAGCCAGGAATCGCATGATATGGGACGGCGTGGGTGGATTCTGGAGCCCTCACCAGCCACGAGGGTAGATGCCATGTCGATCAACTGGGTGCAATTTCAG
>SCSE01000015.1 GCA_004298015.1 Rhodanobacter sp. | reverse complement strand
CCGACGAAACTGCGCGACGCATCTTGCGCGGAAAAGCCGACGATCGCAGCCGCCTGATGTTGAACGATCCACGCATCCACCAGCTGCTCGCATATTCGGCCTCCGCGGCCACCTTCCATTACGGCGCCCGTGCGGTGCAAGGAGAACCAAGCCATGCGTAAGTTTCATGCTCTGTTCGCTGGCGAGGGCGCATTTTACGACGCCATCGTGCCTACGAGCGCTCAGGAAAGCGGTCTACGGGCGGCGAAAAATAAAATTCGCGATCATCTGTTGCGCGGGATTGCAGCGGCATCAACCGATGAACTGGGTTTGCCCGAGAGGGTATCGCCGCGCTTTCGCACCCAGGGGTCGTGGGCCTACAGGGCCTGTGTTCAACCTGCTCAACCCAGCCAGGAAATGGACTGGGACTATGGTGTTTATTTGCCGGTCGAAGCGTGGGAAGAGGCGGACACGCCTCGCGTCGCGGCTTCCGCCTACTTCGATTTGGTGGAGCGGTTGCTGGGCGAGCTTTGCGAACAGGAAGGATGGCGACCAGGTAAAGAAAAAACGCGCTGTATCCGTGTCCACGTAGGGCAAGGTGCACACATTGATGTCGCGCTGTATGCGGCCCCCAAAGAAAAATTCCTGCAGGTCAACGATCGCCACATCGAATTCGCCGACATGCAAAAAGCCATGGATTCGGCGTTCAACCGGCAGCAGATTCTGGCCGAAGCCTATGAAATCGAACCCGAGCAGGACTGGGATGATTTCGACGACATGATGGTCGCCACCCGGGAGGCACGCTGGGAACGCTCCGATGCGGAAGCGATTGCCCGGTGGTTCCGTGACCAAGCTGACATGCAAGGCGACCAGCTTCGTCATGCCTGGCGTGATTTGAAAGCATGGCGCGATTTTCAGTGGGAGGAGGGCGGCCCGAGCTCCGTCTTACTGATGCTTGCAGCCACGCGCCATTTTCAGAAATGGCCCGGTCGGGACGATCGCATGTTGGCCGACGTGGCCCATGCCGTTGCCGACGCCGTACTACATGATTACTACGAAGAGGGTATCGATCCCAAACACAACTTCAACCGGATGGATGCCGAGGCTCGGCGGGATGCACACCATCACCTGACGCAGCTGGCGACAGTCTTGCGCCAGGCCATGACGGAGCCGAGCTTGGACAAGTCGACCGTGCTGGCGAATTTGCGACGCCAGTTCGGCACGCGGTTGCCGCATCGCGAAGCCGAGATCGTGGAAGACCATCCGGCGGACCGTGTTCGTTCGACGCCAGCCCGTGAGGTGGTGGCCCCCAAAGTCGACTCGACCTATGCGGGGTGAGTAATCATGACGCCCGCGCAAATCGAGGTGTCGCAATATCTGGTTGGCCGAGGCTTTGCCTACATCAACCGGCGCAAGGACACACTGCGGTTTCGGGGCCATCTGAAGTGCCTGTTCGGGGATGTCCCGGTTGAGGTCACGATCAATGACTGGGACTTCATCCGGTATCCACACATCAGGGTGATCGAACGTCCCGTGTGCTTTGACGGAGTCCAGGCACACCTGAGTGCCCTGAACGGCCTTTGCTACTTCACGCACGGTTCGGTGCTGCTCAACCGCCACGATCCTGTCGAGGCGGTAGGGCAATGCCTCGCCCAGGCCACCTTGGTGCTGGACCAGCTGGCCCGCAATCCCACCTATCGTCAGGCGGAATTTGTTCGAGAGTATCTGGCGAACTGGGTTGCCGGCCAAAACCCACCGCCACTTCCCGTCGTGAAGGGATCGATTGCGGATCAGACCACCCACATGCACGTCACCTTTGCGGAAGGTGACGAATTCCCCTTTGCCATGTTTGGCGATGACATCGATCAGCTACGTTTGATCGTGGCCTCAACGGGCCGCACGCTGAGTGATCGCGGCGAAAATTCAGGCTGGGTGTTTCATACAAATCGGTGGCCGCCCCTCAGCGAATCCTTTCCGAGAACAGTGCATGACGTGTTTACTTGGACGAAGGCCTGGGACCCGAGCCTGTATCAGACGATGCAGGATCGCCTGGGACACGATCTCAAGTATCTCGATAGGCCGATCCTGTTCTTGATGATCCAAAGCCCGGCAGGTTGGCTGGGTCTCACTATTGAGTTGGGAGACAAGTCGCGGCGGATATTGGGAAAACGCAAACCGACGAACTACCGCCAATGGCTTCATCGGCACGGTCAGGAGGTTGCCATCACGCGTCTTTCCGTCTCGGATTGGAGTCCGGAGTTCGTGTATGCACGCAATCTGGGATTGGAGCAAAAGAATTTGTTTGGCCAGCGCATCACCCTAATCGGTGGCGGCTCGATTGGCAGTCATCTCGCCAAAACGCTGGTGCAGATGGGCGCCGGTCAGGGCAAACACGGGCGACTTCGTATCGTTGACTTCGATGCAATGGAGGCCGGCAACGTCAGCCGGAACCTGTTGGGTTATCCCTCTCTGTTGAAAGGTAAAGCGACCGAGTTGGCGGCGGAGCTGCGGCGCTCGCACCCCACCGCTAACGTCGAGGGTGAAGTACTGGACGCATTGAAGGTGGATGCGCTCTTCCGTGATCATCTGGTGATCGATGCTACCGGTGAAGAAGCGCTCAGTGAAACGATCAACGTGCGTCACCTCGCATCGGGATCGACAGCCTGTCCGGTGTTGTATGTGCGCATTTACGGGCAGGGTGAGGCTGTTCAAGCCCTGTGGGTCGACGCAGGACGCAAAGGGGCCTGCTTCGCCTGTCTGCGCACGAACGACCCACAAAATCATCGCGCACCGCGCTTTCGCATCGGCAAGACCGACGAGCCGCAGTGGGTCATGCGAGGCTGCCAGGCCGTTACGCCTTACGCGGTCTCGGCGCCAATGCACGCGGCTGCGATGGCCTGTGAAATGGTTGCCGATTGGCTGCAGGGTGATGTGTCGCCACATCTGCGCTTTCTGGAACGACCCAACGCGGATGTCATCCACAACAAGAATCAGGATCCGAAGCCACTGCTGCATTGTCCGGCCTGCCGCACTGCGGCTCACGCGTCAAAGGTGGGGTAAGTGGTCGTCTTGAAAGCAATGGGGCAAGACGCCGTGCTAGTGAACCCCTTTGATGCGAATGGTCTGATCCTGTTTGAAGGTGGAGTGTTGTCGAGCATTGCACGGCACCGGCAGCAAAGCGCTACCGCTCCGGAGCAGGGTGGGGTGTTACTGGGGTATGAGGGTGTCCTAGATTTTGTGTAAACGGGCCACAGGCAGGAAACTGCCCTTTGACCCGGAGACACCATGAGCCCACGCAAGCACGAGGTACCCGACGAGCTGCTCAGCAGCCTGTTGGCC
>SCSE01000014.1 GCA_004298015.1 Rhodanobacter sp. | reverse complement strand
GCCATAGGATGGGTGTATCGGAAGGAGCGCATAGTGGTTCTATGCAAGCCTGACGAGAGACGCAGTCTATGGATGAGAGCACAATCGCAGCCCGAAGATTTCTACGGCCCACGCTCCTAGAGATCTCCATGCCATGTTTGCAGTGCGGCAAGCGCCGCCAGGCCTGCGGTTTCCGTGCGCAGGATGCGCGGTCCCAGTCGTAGTCCCGCGAAACCGGCGCCCTCGAGCGCGTCGATATCGCGCGCCCCCAGTCCGCCTTCAGGCCCCACGACCAGCAGACCAGCCTGGTTGCCGAACCGGACCTCTCGCGGGGTTAGCGTCGCCGTCGGCATCAACGCCAGCCTAACGGTGTCGTGCTTGCCCAGGATTTCCAGCCACGCCGCCAAAGCCGTCGGTGCACAGATGTCCGGCAAGCGGGCGCGGCCACACTGCTCGCAGGCACTGGCAGCGACTGCTTGCCAGTGTTGCAGCCGTTTGCCGGCCCGGTTCGCGTCGAGCTTCACTTCCGAACGTTCAGTCAGCAACGGCACGATGCACGAGGCCCCCAGTTCGGTCGCCTTTTGCACGATCAGGTCCATCTTGTCGCCGCGCGCAACTGCCTGCGCCAGGGTCAGCTTCAACGGTGACTCATTGTTCAGGCGTTGCCTTGCCGTAATCCGTACCGTGACCTCCCGCTTGCCGACAGCGACCAGCGTCGCGGGATAGTCGAAACCGTCGCCGTTGAACAGGATGACTGCATCGCCCGCGACCAGCCGCAGTACCCGGGCGACATGTTCGGCCGGCGCTGACGGTAGCGAAAATTCGACACTGACTTCAAGCGGCTGTGCGACATGGAGGCGGATGGTTCGCATGACATGGTCGACCGGCAAAGCGCCAAGGATAACCTGGCAGCCGGTCGGACCTTGGTCGGCCGGTCGACGAATCCGCTTGTGCGCCCCATATACCCGCCGCTTCTTGGCTCATGGCACCATCAGGGCCGGCAGATCGTCAGAAGTCTGTCCTCACAGCGCCGAATTGCCGCTCCGACCACCCCGGTCCGACAGCCTCCTGGGAGTGTGGCCGTAGAAATCTTTGGGCTGCGCTGATGCTCTCATCCATAGCCTCATCTCGCTCCCCGGCGTTTCTACGGCCCGGGTTCCTAGTCCGCCACGGCCAGTTCGATGCCGGTCAGTGCCGTATCCACCAGCAGATCGATCTCCTGCTCGTTGACGACGTACGGGGGCATGAAATACACCACGTTACCCAGCGGTCGCAGCAGCACGCCTTGTTGCAGTCCATGCAGGTAGACCCGCAAGCCGCGCCGCTCGGCTGTCGGGAAGGGGCGGCGGCTTGCCTTGTCGGCGACCAGCTCGACCGCGGCAATCATGCCGGTCTGCCGCACATCGGCCACGTGCGGGTGCTCGCGCAGCGGTGCCAGCCGCCTCGCCAGATGGGCGGCAAGCGCACGGTTGCGTTCCAGCACGGGTTCTTCGCGAAAGATCGCCAGCGTTTCCAGCGCCACGCGGCAAGCCAGCGGGTTGCCGGTATAGCTGTGCGAATGCAGAAAGGCCTTGCCGGCGTTGTATTCGGCATAAAACGCCTCGTAGATCGCGGCATGCGTGAGTACCACGGACAGCGCCAGAAAGCCGGCGGTCAAGCCCTTCGACAGGCACATGAAGTCCGGCGACACCGCGGCCTGCTCACAGGCGAACAGCGTACCGCTGCGACCGAAGCCGACCGCAATCTCATCGGCGATGAAGTGCACCGAGAACTCGTTGCACAGCGCCCGCAGGCCGGTCAGGTAGTCAGGGTGGTACATGCGCATGCCGCCGGCGCATTGCACCAGCGGCTCGACAATCACCGCACAGGTTTCGTGGGCGTGTCGCTCAAGCAGACTACGCAACTCCAGCAGCCGGCGCGCGGCGACTTGCTGCGGGCTTTCGCCGGGTTCGCCCTCGTAGCTGTCCGGTGAAGGGGTGAGGAACGGGGTCAACAGCAAGGGCGCATAGGTCTTGCGATACAGCGCCACATCGCTGACCGACAGCGCGCCCAGCGTCTCGCCGTGGTAGCTGCCGCTGAGTGCGATGAAGCGAGTCTTTTCACCGTGGCCCTGATTGAGCCAGTAGTGAAAGCTCATCTTCAGTGCCACCTCGATGGCCGCCGAGCCGTTGTCGGCATAGAACACCCGGTCAAGCCCCGGCGGGGTGATGCGGACCAGTTCCTCGGCCAGCTCGATTGCCGGTTCATGGGTGAAGCCGGCGAAGATCACATGTTCGAGCGTGCGTGCCTGATCGGCCAGCGCGTTGGCGATGCGCGGGTTGGCGTGGCCAAACAAATTGGTCCACCACGAGCTGATGCCGTCGAGATAGCGACGGCCGTCGGCGTCGAGCAGCCACGCGCCCTCGCCGCGAACGATCGGTACCATCGGTACGCTCTCGTGATCGTGCATCTGCGTGCAAGGGTGCCAAACGTGGCGCAGGTCGCGGGCGGCGAGTGTGCTGTTGCTGCTTTTCAATTCAGTCATCCGGTTATCATCGGGGATGGGCGCTGCAGGCTCAAGTCGATCAATCACGTCTTGGTGGGAATTCACCGTTGAAATACGTGCGGAATTCACTGATTTTTCTGGCCGTTCTGGTGCTGTCAGCCGGGTTGTTGCTGTGGTTTCTGCCGGCGCGCTGGGTGGTGCCGTGGGTCGAGCCGCAGTTGCATGGCATTCAGCTGCAACAGGTGCAGGGCTTGCTGTGGAACGGTCGTGCGAACCGGGTGCAGAGTCCCGCTGGACAGACCCTGGGGCGACTGCACTGGCGGCTGTCGCGGAGTGCGCTGTGGGGGCAGGTTCGCTTGCGGCTCGATTTCTCGGGGCCGAAACTGGCGTTCAATGGCACCATGCGACGGCTTGCGGATGGGCGCATGCAATGGCACAAGACAAGTCTTCAGGCTGATCTTGGCAGCCTGGAGGTGCTGGCGGCTGCAGGGTTCGGTCAGCCCCAGGGTGAGCTGCGGGCAACCGTCGATCAGGCTTTGTTGCAAGGTGGCTGGCCGCTGCAGTTGCAGGCACAGGCACAGTGGCAGCATGCCGTCATGCAAACGCAAGCCGGTGCCGTCGCGTTGGGCAATTTGGAGGTACTGGCCCAGGCGCGCGGCGGTGTAATCACGGCGCAGTTGCATGATGACGGCCACGGTCCGTTGCAGGTGGACAGCCAGTTGCAATTGAGTCCGATCGGCTGGCGATTGGACGCCACGCTCCGGCCGCGGCAGACTGATCCGGTTTTGCATCGCTGGCTGAGCCGGTTTGGATCGGCCGATGCCGACGGCACCGTACACATTCACCACCACGGCGGTCTTGCCAGCGGCTTGCCGTCGCGATCGTAATCAGGAAACCCGGAACCATGACGCCAGAGATCATCCACGCCGCCCTTGCCGCCGCACGCGAGGCGGCGGACGCCGCCGCCGAGGTGATTCGGCACTATTGGCGCCGCGGTGTGGAGGTCGAGGTGAAGCCGGATGCCACGCCGGTCACGGTTGCTGACCGCGAGGCCGAGCGGGTGATCCGGCAGATCCTGCAGGCCGCGTTGCCGCAAGCGTCGATCTACGGTGAGGAGTTCGGTCTGGATGGCGAGCGCGGCGGTTTGATGTGGTTGGTTGACCCGCTGGATGGCACCAAGAGTTTCGTGCGGCGCACGCCCTTTTTTTCGACCCAGATCGCGCTGATGGATGGCAACGAGCTGGTGCTGGGCGTTTCCAGTGCGCCGATCTACGGCGAGACGATGTGGGCCAGCGCCGGCGCCGGAGCCTGGTTCGAGGGTGAGCGTGTGCGCGTGGCGGAAACCCGCGAACTGGCCGCCGCCTCGATTTCCATCGGCAACATCAAGACGCTCACCGTCGACAGTCGTTGGAATGCTCTCGGTGCCTTGATCCGCGACAGCAACCGGATTCGCGGTTACGGTGATTTTTGCCACTACCACCTGCTGGCCCAGGGTGGGCTGGACCTGGTGATCGAGTCAGACGTGAATATTCTCGATATCGCCGCGCTGGCGGTGATCGTGCGCGAGGCAGGCGGGGTATTCACCGAGCTGGATGGTGCGCCGCTGACACTGGATACGCGCAGTGTGCTGGCCGGCACCCCGGCGATTTACCGACAGGCGCTGGGGCGACTGGCGACGAAGGCCTAGTTCGCGCAGCGCCTTGCCCTGAGGGGCTGAGCAAAGTCCGGCAGGCTGCTAGACTGTGCCGATGCGACCGCCACCGATCATCCACGCCACGCGTGATGCCACCGACAGTCATTTCCTGCACGTGGAGCAGCTCGATCTGGAGTTCTCCAATGGCGAGCGGCGTACCTACGAACGGCTCAAGGCCAGTGGCCTGGGGGCCGTGATCATCGTGCCGATGTTGGACGATGAGACCGTGTTGCTGGTGCGCGAATACGGGGCCGGGGTCGGTCGTTACGAACTCGGCCTGCCGAAGGGGCGCCTCGATCAGGATGAAACCGCCGAGCAAGGCGCCGATCGCGAGCTGAAGGAAGAGGTCGGCTATGGTGCGCGCCGCCTGACCATCCTGCACAACCTGTCGCTGTCTCCGGCCTACATGACACATATGGCGCATGTGGTGCTGGCCCAGGATCTGTATCCCGAGCGCCTCCCCGGCGACGAACCGGAGGAGCTCGACGTCGTGCCGTGGAAGCTGGCCGAGCTGCATACCTTGCTGGGCCGCGAGGACGTGACCGAGGGTCGCTCGATCGCTGCCTTGTTCATGGCCCGTGAGTATCTGGCCGGGCGCTTCCGGCGCACATGAAGACGGCGCCGGCATTCGCCCGTCAGATCGGTGAGATTGCCCGCGCCGCCGGTGCCGCGATCCTGGACGTCTATCAGGGAGACTTCGCGGTTCAGACCAAGATGGATGCTTCACCGCTGACCGCGGCCGACCTGGCGGCGCAGAAGGTCATCATGGCTGCCTTGTCGTCACTCGATCCGGTGTTGCCCGTGTTGTCGGAAGAGGCGCGCGTGTTGCCCTGGTCCGAGCGCCGGCAGTGGTCGCGTTACTGGCTGGTGGACCCTCTGGATGGCACCCGCGAGTTCGTCAAGCGCAATGGCGAGTTCACCGTCAACATCGCCCTGATCGACGATCATCGAAGCGTACTCGGCGTGGTGCTGGCGCCGGTCAGCGGTGAGTTGTATGTGGCCGAGCATGGCGAGGGCGCGTGGTTGCAGACGGCGGCTGGCGGCGACTGGCAACGTCTGCAGACCCGGGCGTTGGCGACGCCGCCGATACTGGTCGGAAGCCGTTCGCATGGCAGCTTGCAGGATGGCATGTTGCAGGGCTTGCTCGGCACCGATTATCAGCGCGTACCGCTGGGCTCCTCGTTGAAGTTCTGTCTGATCGCGCGTGGGGAGGCCGATGTCTATCTGCGTCTCGGGCCGACCAGTGAATGGGATACGGCTGCGGCACAAAGCGTACTGCAGGAGGCTGGTGGCGCGGTGCTCGACCTGCACGGACAGCCATTTCGCTACAACCGTGGCGAGTCGCTGCTGAATCCGGAATTCATTGCCGTGGGCGATACTGCGATCGACTGGGCTGGGCGCGTGCGAGCCGCGGTGAAAAGTTGATGGCGATGACATGTGTCGTCGGCGTGCCTCCTCATCCATGCCTCCCGCTGATGGGCGGAACGGCATGGCCGTCGTGATGGAATCCACAACGCGATGAGCGAACCCGACCGATACGGCCTCGACGACCTGCTGGCGATCATGGTGCGTCTGCGTGATCCCGAGCACGGTTGTCCATGGGACGTGCAGCAGGATTTTTCATCGATCGCGTCGTACACCATCGAGGAAGCCTACGAGGTGGCCGATGCCATTGATCGTGGCGACTTCGACGACTTGCGTGATGAGCTGGGCGACTTGTTGCTGCAGGTGGTGTTTCACGCCCGGATGGCGCAGGAGGCCGGACATTTCGATTTTGCCGATGTGGTCCACGCCATCAGCGACAAGATGCGGCGTCGACATCCTCACGTATTCGAGGGCGTGCGCTATGCGGACGTGGCAGCACAGAAGCAGGCGTGGGAGGTCATCAAGGCGGCGGAGCGCGCGGCCAGAGGGGAGCGTTCGGACGACAGCGCGCTGGCCGGCGTTTCGTCCGGCTTGCCGGAGTGGCGGCGGGCGTTGAAGCTGCAGCAACGCGCCGCTGCCGTGGGCTTCGACTGGCCCGATCCGCAACCGGTGCTGGACAAGCTGGCCGAGGAGGTCGAGGAAGTACGGGTCGAGTTCGCCGAGGGTGCCGACCCGGCCCGGCTGGAGGATGAGATCGGGGATGTGTTGTTCGTGCTGGTCAACCTAACGCGCCACGCCGGGGTCGATTTTTCAGCTGCATTGCGCCACGCGAATGCCAAGTTCGAGCGGCGCTTTCGGCACATGGAACAACTGGTTTCCGCCGAGGGTGGCGCGCTGCGCGAGTGCTCGCTGGAGCAGCAGGAGCAGCTCTGGCAGCGGGTCAAGCAGCACGAATCAGCAGAATAATGCCGCTGGCCGGTCAGATAGCTCCGGTGCGACATGGGGCGCCTTTCAGTGGTTGCCCTGGCCTGGTGAGGTCGCTCCGGCTCGCTCGTGGCGTTGCTGCCAGGCGGCACGCATCTTGTCGCGCTCGGCGATAACGCGGGCCTCATTGGCGAGGTTTTCGTCCAGACCTTTGCGCAGGGTCGCGATTGCCTGATCGTAGTTTGCCGGCTGTGCCTGCAGGCGTGCCAGATGTCGGTAGACGTAGTTGCGCACGCGCGGGTCCCGGGATTTCGCCAACACGTCGCGGTACAGCGTCGCCAGATCCTGGCTGCGCCCGGCACGCAGGTAGAGCCGCTCTAGGCCGCGCAGATCGCCAATCACGCCATTCCGCATCGCATCGGAACGACCGCGTCGCATGTCGTGATCGCGATGACGTGAGAAATGCCTGTGCAGACTTGCTGCCGTGATTTGATGGGCGGCGGGCGGCGGCGTGGAGGCGGCGGGCTGGCCCATCGCGACAGAGGTCGTGCCGGCGATCAACACAGTCAGAGCGGAGGCCAGCAGGGTTTTGTGATACATGAGATGTCTCCTTGAGGGGGAGGACAGAACAACGCAGCGCTATCCCGAACGTTGACGCGGACCAGGCGTCGTGTTCAGAAACACCCGTGTGCATACCGGTGTCGCGAGCGCTCAGCAGGGGAAAGGTGGCGCTGTTGCACAGCCTCTTAGCCGAGCCAAAGCCACGCCAGGTACACCAGTGGCGCGCACAGCAACAGAAACGGTACCGACACCCGATGCAGCAGGCGCAGGCCGCGCGGTTGCCGGGCCAGACGCAGCGCGATCAGGTTTGCCAGCGACCCGATGGCCACGCCGAAGCCGCCCACGTTGACCGCTACCGCCAACGCCACGGGATCGGTTGCACGATCGAGCAGCAAGACGGTTGCCGGCACATTGCTGATCAACTGCGAGGCGACGATGCCGCTGACGTACAAGGTCAACGGCTGGCTGAAGTCGAGTTGATCCAGTCCATGGCGTATCTGGGGCAACTCGGCGAGATGCCCAAGCCCGAGAAAGATCGCCGCGAAGGTGAGCAGCAACCCGCCGTCGATCCGCCCCAGCGTCGGGCGCGCCAGCAGCGCATAGGCGGCGAGCAGCAGGCTGGCCCCGGCGATCGCGTGGCCGTACTCCAGGCAAAGCACCATCATCAGTAGCGCCGCCATCGACCACGCGCCGAGTCGCTGCGAAATGCGAGCATGGTCGATCGCGCCTGCGGTCAGCTCCACCCGGCCTCGTGGCAACCACAGCACGGCGAAAACGGCCACCAGGCCGAGCATCACCGTGGCGGCGGGCAGCATCAACGCGACGAAGTGCGCAAACGGCATCTGTGCGTGTTGCCAGAGCAGCAGATTCTGCGGGTTGCCGATCGGGCTCAGGGTCGAGCCTGCATTCACCGCCAGCGCTTCGAGAACCACCATCTTGAGCACCGGCAGGTTCGTCATGCTGCCGATGGCCAGCGTCAAGGGCACGATCAGGAACAGGCTCACGTCATTGGTCAACACCATCGCCAGCAGCGCCGTCGCGGCCACCAGCAACAGGCCGAGGCCGCGCAAGGAGTGGGTTCTCGCCGCCATGCTGATGGCCGCGCGCTGCACCAGACCGCTGTCGCGGATGCCCTGGATCGCCAGCAGCAAGCCGGTCAGGCCGGCCAGTGTCGGCAGTTGCAGCCAGCGCCGGTAGGCCGTCAGCGGTTGCGGGTCAAGCACGGCCAGCAGCAGGCTGAGCGTGGTGAAAAGCAGCAACAGCCATTCCGCTTTCAGGCATGCACGGAGGCGAGGCACGAGGGTCGATCGGCGGCTCATGGCGGTCCAACTGCGCCCGCTTGCGCGCCCTGCGATGCCAGCTGCAGCACGTTTGTGGCGAGGTTACACGTCAGCCATGGGGTATCCAACGGTCGTCCAGTGCTCTGATCCTGTGCGGATTCTGCCAGACGGCGGCGCCATGCCGCTGTTCTGCCTCTCCTCGGTACGGGCTGGACAACAACGTGGTCAGTCGATCGGGTGGCCTCGCTCCTGCATCGACCGGGTCAGTGCGGCGACGAGGTCGGGGCGGGTGGCCTGGGCATCGAGCAGGTAGACCTGCACGCCATGTGCGGTGACCGTCGCGTGCAGGCTGCCACCATGGGTCACGGTGATGTTCTCGCCGCCGAACGCGGGTTTCCAGTGGCCTGCTTGCAGCGCGTCGCTGACGGTAAAGTCGGCAGCCTGATCACCCTTGTTGAGCAATACCAGCGCGATCTGATGCGTGTTGCCCTTCTGGTACACACGATAGAACGCGGCCTGGTTGCCGGCGAAACGGATCGGCAACATCAGTCCGCGCTGCAGCGCCGGCGTGACCTCACGCAGTCGCGCAATGCGTTTGAGTTGCCGGTAGATCAGGCTTTTCGGCGCATCGTCGATACGCTGCTGGCCGAAGTAGTTGCGGTTGCCTTCATGCTCGGCCTTGCCGCGCTCGAAGCCGATTTCCGAGCCGTAGTAGATTGCCGGAATGCCGCGCGCGGTGAACAGCCAGTTGTTGGCGTCGATGAAGCCGTTGTCGCTGGCCTTGAGCCGTGCCATGTCGTGGTTATCGTAGAAGGTCACCAACTCGTACGGGTTCTGGTACGGCCCATTGGTGAGGTACAGGCGGTCGAGCAGCTTTGCGTAGTCGCTGTCCGGATGCTCGAACACCTCGGCGACACGTCCGCGCAACGGGAAGTCGAGCACGCTGATGCCGCCGTTCCTTGCCCAGGTGAACTTGCCGATGTTGTCCGGGCTGTAGTCGAACGCCTCGCCGAACATGAAGAAGCCGGGGTGTCTGGCGCGGATGCGCGCGCTGAACTGCTTCCAGAACGCCGTCGACATGTGGCTGATGGTGTCGATGCGGAACGCATCGGCGCCCTGGTCGATCCATTGGTTGTACGCGCTGACGAAGTAGTCCAGCACCGCCGGGTTCTGGTCGTCATTGTTGGACAGCTGCACCAGGTCGTCGTAGGCGTGGTAGAAGCGATGCAACGGGTTGCGTACCGGATCGAGCTTGTAGGGTGGCAGGTTCTGCTGGTCGGCGATCAGCTTGCCGTGCTGGTCGAAAATCTGCCCGAACTGTGGTTGCCGCACCGGCATGCTGAAGGCTGGAGAGCCGTGATTGAGCACGATGTCCTGGACGACCTTCAGGCCCTGCGCGTGCATCTTCCGGGTGAACTGGGCGAAATCCAGATTCTTGCTCGGCAGGTGTTCGTCGAGCTTGTAGAAGTTGACGCCCCAGTAGCCGTGGAACCCGGTCTTGCCCTGGTCGGTGAACTTCGAGCCCCAGTGCACCGGATCGCCGCCGGTGAAGGCCTGATCCGGGTTGTCCACGATCGGGGTGATCCAAACTGCGCCGAAACCCATCTCGCGGATGTAACCGGCATTCTCCAGCAGGCCTTTGAAGTCCCCGCCGAGGTAACCGATGTTGGCGCTCTCGCCCTTCGGAGCACCGGTTACCGGGATGTTGAAGGTGGGGTGGGCGCCACCCTGGTGGCGATGGTCGTTTGAGCGGTCACCATTGACGAAGCGGTCGGTCATCACGAAATAGATCGCGTTGGACGCGAACGCTGCATCCGTGCCGACGAATTCGGGAATGGCCGCTGGCGTGGCCGCTTGGACGAGGCCGCAGGCGAGGGTGGCGACGAGGGCCGGGATCAGGCGCTGGTTGGTCATGGGTCGGCTTCCGTAAAGCGGTCTGTGTAGGAGCGCACCCTGTGCGCGAACGCTTTCGATGTGTGTTGCATCGGGTTGCAAGGGCCATCGCGCACAGGGTGCGCTACCGGGCGGGATCGGGTTCGCGTACGCGCAGCGTGAACAGCCCGGCCACGATCAGGCTGGTACCACCCAGACCCAGCGCCCAAATCGGCTCGCCGTGGAAAACCAACTTCAGTAGCACGCCCAGCACGCTGGCGGCCAGCAGTTGCGGAATCACGATGAAGAAATTGAAGATGCCCATATACACGCCCATCTTGGCGGCGGGCAGGTTGTCCGACAACATCGCGTAGGGTAGCGAGAGGATCGAGGCCCAGGCGAAGCCCACGCCGATCATCGAAACGAGCAGCCAGTCCGGGTCGCGGATCAGCAGGAACGACAGCAGCCCCGCGCCGCCCAGCCACAGGTTGATCAGGTGGCCCCAGCGCAGGCCGACGCGGCGCACCAGCCAGGGAATGACGAGTGCCGCCAGCGCGGCAAAGCCGTTGTAGGCGCCGAACAGAATGCCGACCCAGTTGGCCCCGGTGTTGTAGGCCACGGAGGTGGCGTCCGCGCTTCCGTAAAGTGTCTGTGTCACGGCTGGCGTGGTGTAGATCCACATCGCGAACATCGCGAACCACGAGAAGAACTGTACCCAGGCGAGCCGGCGCATGGCCGGCGGCATGGCATGCAGATCGCTGAGTATCTGGGCGGCCATGCCACGGCTCAGGGTCTGCGACAGCCATATCTGCGCGGAGCCATAGACCGCAGCCATCCCGGCCAGCAGGTACAGTTCGCGCGCCAGCGCCCAGTACCAGATCGCCACGGCGCCGAGTGCGCCGGCCAGCAACCAGACCAAGCCGACGCCGGGTTTCACCGCCGTCGATGCGGGGGCTTCCGAGGCGGGGTGTGCGTCGTCAAAACTTTGCAGTTGCTCGGGCGGGTATTCGCGCGTGGTCAGCACGGTCCACAGCATCGCGCCCAGCAGCGTGGCGCCGCCCGCGTAGAATGCGTACTTCACCGTGTCCGGCACTTCGCTCGGCGCGGCCGTGTTGGCCACGCCCCAGTGCGCCAGCAGGTAGGGCAGGAACGAAGCCACCACCGCGCCCACGCCAATGAACACGCTTTGCATCGAGAAGCCCAGCGGACGCTGGCTTGGCGGCAGCTGATCACCGACAAAGGCACGGAACGGCTCCATCGAGATGTTGAACGACGCATCCATGATCCACAGCAGGCCGGCCGCCACCCACAACACCGGTGCGTTGGGCATCGCCAGCAGCGCCAGCGTGGCGAGCACCGCACCGACGAAAAAATACGGGCGACGGCGACCGAAGCGGTTCCAGGTGCGGTCGGAGTAGTGGCCGATGATCGGCTGCACGATCAGTCCGGTGAGCGGTGCGGCGATCCACAGGATGGCGATGTGGTCGACGTTTGCGCCCAGCGTCTGGAAAATCCGGCTGACATTGGCGTTCTGCAATGCGAAGCCGAACTGGATGCCGAGAAAACCGAAGCACATGTTCCAGATCTGCCAGAACGACAGCTCGGGTTTTTTGCTCATGGTGCAGTGGTTCCCTGTGCCAGCGGGGCGATCAGCAGATCGCCGATGCTGGCCTGGTTGAGTGGACCGGTGCTGCCGCCTTCACCGCCGGTGTAGTGCGCGAAGTGGCGCAGGTAGCTCATGTTGAAGCCGTCATCGAGGCTGAAGCGGCAACGGGCACCGGCTGCGGCGGTGAAGACGGCATAGGTGGACGCCTGTGGCCCGGTGCTGTGTGGCATCACCAGCGGCATGCGCTGGGTCGTGCTGCCCACGCAGTCGACTGCCAGCATCTTCACTGCGGCGGTTATACCGGTGCTGATCGGGCCGTGGCTGTTGTCGTAGCTCAGCGATACCCGGTAGCTGCCACTGTCGGGTGCAGCCCAGTGACGCGGCCAGTCGCCGCCGATCCTGGCGACCGCGCCGGCGCAGGTATCCGGGCTGTGCAGCGATTCCAGGCCCTGCGCATCGCGGCGGGTCGCGCTGACGCAGGTCAGACCGGGCGGCCGGGCGAGCTGACCACTACCGTCGATGGCTCCCGCCCGCTTGCCGTCGACGTAGAGTTGTACCTTGCCATCCGCCTGCACATGCCAGCCACCGGCGTC
The DNA here is from genome assembly GCA_004298015.1 of Rhodanobacter sp. GTDB lineage: Bacteria > Pseudomonadota > Gammaproteobacteria > Xanthomonadales > Rhodanobacteraceae > Rhodanobacter. The sequence goes on along the minus strand of SCSE01000014.1, from coordinate 42,483 downwards.
GGCCTGCAACACCGGTGCCGGGGGAGCGGCAGGTGCGTACAGCGGCGCATCGGTGCGCAGCGGTGGATTCTTTACCTGTATCGCCTTCAGGGTGACCAAGGTATGCGTGCCCCGGGTGCGGGTGTGACTGGCAACCAGCAGGTTGCCATCGAGCTTGCGGCGACGCGCCGAGGGGGGCAGCTCAAGCGTGATGCGCCGATCGGGCAGGTTCAGGGTGATCTGCTTGCGCTGGCCGAACAGCATCGGCACCAGCGATGTCGGCAGCTTCGGTTTCACCTGGCCGTTCTCGGTGAGTCCGAATACGCCCTCGGTGACAATGTCCAGATAAGCGGCCACCGACCACAGCTGACGCGGTGAATTCACCACCGGCCCACTCAACTTGCCTTCGTCCAGATGCTGGCCCTGGGTCAGCAACTCGTAGTTTTCCAGGTTGGAGCCGTACAACGCCGCACCCCGCATGACCGAACGGATCTCGTGGGCAATCCGTGCCGGATCGTCGACCGTGCGTGCGGCACGTATCGCGTAGGCGCTCACAAACGGCCAGATCGCGCGGTTGTGGTAGATCGGTTGATCGGCGCGTTCGGGCCACATCACCGGACTGCCGGCGGGCCAGGTCGGATAGTTGGCCAGGGTCTGCCTGGCGCGCTGGCCATCGGCGACGCCGCTGGTGATGGCCAACGAAATGCCGAGCAGGTCATAGGTGTCGTAGGGCGTGCCGTCGCCCCCGATGTAGCTCATGTACATGCCACGGTCGGCGCGCCAGAAATGCGCATTGATCGCCTGCTTCAGCGCGGCCGCCTCGCTGGCATAGGTCGTCGCGAGCTTGGGCTGATGGTGCGTTGCAGCCAGTTTGGCCGCCAGCTGCAAGGCCTGGTAGTGCAGTACGTTGGTCGACAAGGCATAGGATTGCCCGATGAAGGTGACCTTGTTGGCGGTCCACGCCGGATAGCTCTGTTCGCGCCAGTCCATGAACGAGGTTTCGCCGCGATACAGGCCAAACCGGCGATCGAATGCGTACTGGCGATCCTGTGCCAGCGTGTCCTGCAGTGCTTGCCAGACCTTGTCGGCAAAAGTCTTGTCGCCAAGCAGATGTTGCGCACCCAGGAACCACACCACGCGGTCGGTGCTGATCGGCCAGCTGCCGCCTGAACCGGTGTCCTGCATGACATACAGGCCTTGTGGCGCGGAGGCTACGCGTACGCCGGAGAGTTTGAATTCCAGCCCGTTGCGCGCGCGCGCAGGGTCAAACCGCCACAGGCCGAGATCGGTCGAGTAGGACAGGTCGCGGGTCCACACATACGGCCATTTCAGCCCGGTTTCGAAACAGTGGCAGGGGATCGGCTTGCCATGATCGAACGCGCCGTCGCGGATCGCGGTGACCGAATCCAGCCTCAGGTCGTCCTGCGCCATCGCGTACAGGCCGTTGAACAGGGTGCTGGCCGTATCCACGTGCAACGGTTGCGGCGGAATCACCCGTTGTCCGAACGGCCAGGCCAGGGTGTAGCGGTGCTTGGCATCTTCGCTGATGCTCACATGCTCGCCGTGCCAGTCGAGTCCATCCTGCCACGCCGGGGCGCTGGTGCCTGCCGCCATCGCGACCGCCAGTAGTGCGCTCAGCATCCGGACACCGCAAACGATTCGCTCAGGGTGATATTTTTCATCGGCGAGACTCCTCCGGCAACGGTTATGTCACGGCAGCCGCCCTCCCGCATGTTGCAGGTGCAACATCAGCGTGCACGGATACTGGCGCGTACCCTGCATGGTAGGCAGCGTCGCGGTGCAGCAACCAGTCGCTGCATACGTATTCATGTACTCGATGACCCTCGATGGTCGTGGCGAGGGCATGGTTCGCTCTCGCCGGTGCGGACCGCCCGATCGAACCCGGGCCTCAGAGTTGTCCCATCGCCAGTTGCACCAGCAGGCTGCTGACGGCCACCGAGATCCATACACCGAGGCCGAGCAGGATCGGCCGGATGCCGGTGCTGGCCATCTTGCGCAGGTTGGCGGAAAGCCCGATCGCCGTCAGCGCAACGACGATCAGGAGTTCTGCGCCGACATGTATCGCCGGCTGTATCGCCACCGGAATCAACCCTGCAGTGCGGGCTGCAGACGCGACCAGGAACCACAGGATGAACCAGGGAAAGATCCTGGCCAGGCTGAAGTTGCCGATGTCGCCACTCTGCTTCAATTTGCGTTTTTCGCGTGCGGCCACGGTGAAGGCCAGGATCAGACTGACCGGGATGATCAGGGTGGCACGCGTCAGCTTGACGATGGTGGCGTAATCCCCGGCGGCCTTGCTGTAGCTGAAACCGGCCGCAACCACGGATGAGGTGTCGTTGATCGCGGTGCCGGCCCAGAGCCCGAAGCCGGCGTCCGACATGTGCATCAGGTGGCCCAGCAGTGGAAACAGCAGCACCGCCACCACGTTGAACAGGAAGATGGTGGAGATCGCGAACGCGGTATCGTGGTCATCGGGCCGGATGATCGGTGTGATCGCGGCGATCGCCGAGCCACCGCAGATCGCGGTGCCCACGCCGATCAGCACCTTGAGCTTGTCGTGCACGCCAAGCCAGCGGCCCAGCGCCCACGCCGACAAGAATGCCATGCTCATCGTGACCATGGTCACCGCCAGCGACTGCAGGCCGGTATGTGCCACCTGGCTCAGACTGAGACCGAACCCCAATGCGATGATCGACCACTGCAGCACATACTTGCCGGTAAAAGCGATGCCGGGGCTGTAGTGCTCCCCGGGGGACAGCAGGTTGCGCACGATAATACCCAGCACGATACCGATCACTGGCGCGCCGATCAGTGGCGCGTAATGGCCCAGAAGCATGGCCAGCAGGCCGATCAGCACCGCCAGCACCAGGCCGGGCAGGTAATGGGTCAGGCGCGGAGGTGTGGCGGCAATCGCGGTGGTGTTCATCGTGGCTCCTTGGGATGGCGTCATTCTGGTTGGTCGGCTCAATCAAAAAAACTGTAAATATCTAATAAGGTGTATAAGGTGTGCTGATGATAAACATCAGTCCCCGCCAACTCGACGTCTTCGTGCACATTGCCCTGCTCGGCAGCGTGCGCGCGGCTGCCGAGCAACTGCACCTGACCCAGCCCGCCGCCAGCATGGCGCTGGCGGAAATGGAGCGGCAGCTTGACGCCCCGGTGTTTGCCCGCGAGCGAGGTCGATTGCGTTTGAACGCCCGCGGCCGCGAGCTGTTGCCGTTGGCGCAGGAGCTGCTGGAGCGGCATGCCGAATTCGCTCGGCACGGCAGTGAAAGCATGGCCGCATTGGCCGGCGAGCTGCGGATTGGCGCCAGCAACACGGTAGGTAACTACCGGGTCGGTGAGTTGCTGGGCGGCTTTGTGCACGCGCATCCGCAGGTGGCCATCCGTTTGCGTGTGGCCAATACCGAGACCATTGTTGCAGCGATGCTCGATCACAGTCTGGATATTGGCTGTGTCGAGGGCCCGGTGGCGCATCCGTTGCTGGAAACCCGCGCGTGGCGCGACGACTGGTTGGTGGTGTGTGCGCCGCCGGATCACCCGCTGGCCCGCAAACGCAGCCTGAAACCGGCGGATTTTGCCGAGGCTCATTGGGTGTTGCGTGAACCCGGCTCGGCCACACGGGTCATCAGTGAACGCGCTCTGGCCAGCTTGCCGGCGGGCAAGACGGTACTGGAGCTCGATCAGATCGAGGCCATCAAGCAGGCTGTGGCAGCGGGCATGGGCATCGCCTGCTTGCCGGCCGTGGCCCTGACCGATGCGCTCGCAGCCGGCCGCCTGAAAGTCTTGAAGACACCGTTCCTCGATTTGCGCCGCAAACTCTCATTGGTGCTGCACAAGCAGAAATACCGCGGCGCCTTGCTGGAGGCTTTTCTCGCCGGCAGCGACCTCGATGCGGCCAGGGTCGGGCATTGAGCTGCCGCGAAACCCTTGCATGCGAGTAATGCTCTGTGAGCGACGCGCCCGGCCCGGTGTCTGTCGGGCGACAAGCTGGCGCTACGCCGGTTCGCTGAATTCATTGAGCAGCGCTTCGGCCTGCTCGTGGGTGTAGGCGCGCAGCAGCTTGGTGGCCTGGCGTCGCAGGTGGCTATGGTCGAGCGTGGCGATGCGGTCGCGCACCGGCAAAATCTGGCTTGGGTGCATGCTGAACTCGTTGAGTCCGAGCATCAGCAGCAGTGCGGTGAAGTTCACGTCCCCGGCGATCTCGCCACACAGGCTGACCGGTTTTTTGGCCCGGCGCCCGGCGCTGATCACGTGTGACAGCAGTCTCAGCAGAGCCGGTTGCAGCGGGTTGTAGATGTTCTCCAGCGCGTCGTTGCCGCGATCGGCGGCGAGCACGTATTGGGCGAGGTCGTTGGTACCAATCGCCAGGAAGTCGGAATATTCCAGCAGTGCGCGCACATTGATGGCGGCGGCAGGAACCTCGATCATCGCGCCGAGCGGCAGTTTTTCCGGCAGGTCGATGCCCTCCTGGGTCAGCTCTTGCCGTGCCAGTTTGAACAGGGTGCGTACGGCGATCAGTTCATCCGGCTGGGTCACCATCGGCACCAGTACGCGCACCGGGCCGTAACAGGCGGCGCGCAATATCGCCCGGATCTGGGTGGTGAATACCGAGGGATGGCGTAGCGAGAGGCGTACGCCACGCACGCCGAGCGCGGGATTTTCCTCACCGCGCGTGGCCAGCCCGGCGGCGTCGGCCTTGTCGGCGCCCAGATCCATGGTGCGGATCGTCACCGGCAGGCCACCCATGCCCATGACCAGCTCCCGGTAGGCCAGGAATTGCTCGTCCTCGGACGGCAGCACCTTTTTACGCAGGAACAGGAATTCGGTGCGGTACAGGCCTACGCCATCGGCGCCGCGTGCGCGCGCCATCGCTACGTCGGCGCCGGTTTCGGCATTCGCCAGCAGGCCGATTTCGATGCCGTCGCGGGTTCGCGTGGGGGCATTGGCAAGCTTGGCCAGGCGGCGACCTTCAATCGCCGCTTCGCGCTGCCAGGAACGGTAGCGGGAAAGATCCTGCGCGGTTGGATGCACTACCGCCTCGCCGCGTTCGGCATCGAGCAGGATCAGGTCGTCATCGTGGATGTTCGACAGTGCGTCGCGGGTACCGACCAGCATCGGCAGGCCCAGACTGCGCGCGAGGATGGCGCTGTGCGAATAGACGCTGCCGGAACTGCCGACGACGCCAAGCAGCCCGTTGCCCGCCAGTTGCGCCATCTCGGCCGGCGCGATGCTGTCAGCGATCAGAACCTCGCCGACACGTGCGGCGAGTTTGCGTTCCTCGGGGCTGGTCTGCCATTGCAATACCGAGATCACCCGGTTGATGACCTGCTCGACGTCCTCTTTGCGGCTGCGCAAATAGGGATCGTCCATGGCCTCGAATACGGCGCAGAGGCGATCGCGCTGCTTTTTCAGCGCTGCGCCGGGGCGGTAGCGACCGATCCGGACCAGATCATCAAGCCCGCGCAGCAGCTCCGGATCATCCAGCAGCAAGCTGTGTGCGTCGATGAATTCGTTGACCTCCCGGGCCAGCGCGCCGTGCAGCTTGCCGCGCAGTTCCCGCAGCTCCAGGCGGGCGGTGTCCAGCGCGTGGTGCATATGGTGCAGGGCACTGTCGATCTCGTTTTCGGCCAGTGGCCGTGTATCGACCGCGTAGCGGCTCGGCTGCACCAGTCGGGCACGGCCCAATGCCATGCCGTGGGCAGCCACCGTACCGGGCAGCACTTCTCTCATGGCGTGTGCTCCGTACCGGAATGCGGTACCCCATATGCCATACCCTTCAACCTCCCTCGTCGAACTTGCGCTCGAACAATTCAGCTACCGCCGTCAGCGCGGACTGCTCATCCGGACCGTCGGCGCGAATGGTCAGCGTGGCACCGAGGCCGGCCGCCAGCATCATCACGCCCATGATGCTCTGGGCATTGACTTCGCGGCCCTTGCTGACCAGCCACACCGTGGATTTGAAGCCCTGCGCCAGTTGCACCAGTTTTGCCGAGGCACGGGCATGCAGCCCGAGCCGGTTGGAAATCACCACGTCCTGTTCAAGCATGATCGATCAAGATTCCTCCGCGGCCACCGCTGGCCGCAATTTCGGCCAGTTCGTCGAGTGGTTTGTCCGCATAGTTGAGTACCCGCAAAAGCATCGGCAGGTTGAGCCCGGAAACGCAGTGCAGGTGCACGCCGAGTTCGCCCAGCGACAAGCCGATGTTGCAGGGTGTGGCACCGTAAAGGTCGGCCAGTACCAGAACACCGTCGCCGGTGTCGAGCTGACGTGCGTGGAGCGCGGTCAGCGTACGCATCACGTCCGGATCGGCCTGTGGCGGTATCTCCACGGCGGTGACCCGTAACGGAAGCTTCGGCATCACATGGTGGGCCGCCGAGATCAGTGCCTTGCCGACGGCCTCGTGGGTCATCAACAGCACGCCGACGCTCATGGCGCTTTCACTGGATTGGCTTGACGATTCGACGGCATGGCGATCACTCCAACTCACGATGGAAGGTAAGTACGCCCTCGCGGCGACCGCGATAATGATCGGCGAGCTTCTCGACCAGGTAGACCGATCGGTGGCGGCCACCGGTGCAGCCGATCGAGACGGTCAGATAGCTGCGGTCGTCCTGTTCGAAGCGAGGCAACCAGGCGTCGAGCCAGCGCACTGTATCGCTGAAATAGTCGCCGACCAGCGATTCGCCATCGAGAAATTCACGTACCGGCGCATCCTTGCCCGAGAGGGGGCGCAGGTGGCGTTGCCAGTGCGGATTGGGCAGGCAGCGGGCATCGAACACGAAATCCGCATCCAGCGGCAGGCCCCGACGGAATGCGAAGGACTCGAACATCAAGGTAAGCCCCTCGGTGGAGCGGGCGTAGCCGGTGGCTACCAGTCGGCGCAACTGGTGCACGTTGAGGTCGCTGGAATCGATCACCTTCTCGGCAATCGCGATCAGCGGACGCAGCAGCTTGCGCTCCTCGGCGATGGCATCGGCCAGCGACAGGCCGAGGACGGCCAGCGGGTGGCGGCGACGGGTTTCCGAGTAGCGCTTGATCAGCACCTCGTCGCGGCAATCCAGAAAAATCAGGTGCACTTGTACGCCGACAGCGGCAAGATCCGACAACACGCTTGGCATCTGTGCGAGGTCTTCGCCGCTGTTGCGCACGTCGACGCCGACGGCGATCCGCCGATGCTGGCGGTCGTTGCCCTGGATCACCGCATCGACCAACTGTGGCAACAGGGCCGAGGGCAGGTTGTCGACACAATAAAACTCCAGATCTTCCAGTGCGCGCAAGGCCACCGTCTTGCCACCGCCGGACATGCCGGTCAGTACGATCAGGTGGATGTCCTGCGGGTCTATCCACGGATCAAGCAAGGGTTTGTCGTTGTCGTTCATGAGATCACCACGGCGGTAGACGGCGCAGTTGATGCGCCTGCCGGTCAATGAAAGTCTGGGCAGGGTCGATACCCTTGCTCTTGAGTGCATGGCTGCGCACGGCAGCCTCCACCAGCACGGCGAGGTTGCGTCCGGAGGCGACCGGTATCGTGATCATCGGCACTTTAAGCTCCAGGATCTCACGGTGACCAATGTCGCCGGTGAGCCGGGTCAGGGCATCGGTTTCCTCACCGTCGCGCAGCGGCTTGAGGTGAACCACCAGGCGAAGGTACTTGGATGGCTTGACCGACATGTGACCGAACATTTCGCGCACGTTGAGCACGCCAAGTCCGCGTACTTCCAACAGGTCCTGCAGCAGTTCCGGGCAACTCCCGTCGATCACATCCGGAGCGATCAGGGTGAATTCGGTGGCATCGTCGGCAACCAGCCGGTGGCCACGACTGATCAGCTCCAGCGCCAGTTCGCTCTTGCCGGAGCCAGCCTCGCCGGTAATCAGCACGCCGATTGAAAACACCTCGAGAAATACGCCGTGCAAGGTGGTCTTGGCCGCCAGCATGCGTGCGAGGTGGTATTGCAGATAGGTCAGCAGCTCGTGGCCGCGTTTGGGGCTGGTCCACAGCGGGGTATGGGTCTCATCGGCCACCTCGCGCAGGTCGGTGGGTATCGCCTGATCCTTGGTGACGATCAGTGCGACTGGCTGGTAGGCGGCAATCTTGTGCATCACTTCCCAGCGCTGGCGGGAGTCCAGTCCGTCCAGATAGTTCAGTTCTTCCGTGCCGATGATCTGGATCTTGTTCGGGTAGATGACATTCAGGTAGCCGATCAGCGAGGGGCGACGTGCCTTGGCGACGGTTGGCTCGAGTGCGCGGGATTCGCCACGCATGCCTGATACCCAGCGCAGCGCCATGCGCTCGTGGACACCGTCGTAAAGTTGTCGGGCACTGATCCGGTCCACGGCTGAACATCCTCATGCGCTGCACAGCAGGTGGGCAAACGTCTGCAGCGTGGTGCCATTGTGCCAGTTTGGATGGTTGTGTGTCGTCGCCTCCGCGTGTCGGAGCCGGACGAAAACGACCCGCCCGGTCGCGGGCGGGTCGTCGGTGGCGGTGCGTCAGCCGTACAGGCGCTCCTGGCGAACTTCGCGTTGGTGCTTGTCGCTGATTTTTTCGCGGTGTTTGCGCAGCTGGTTGACCAGCTTGTCGAATACCACGTCGATGGAGACGTACATGTCCGCCTCGTTGGCCTCGGCGTGCAAGGTGGTGCCGTTGACGCCCAGCGTGCCTTCGGCGCACTGCTGCAATTTGTCGACCGACAAGACGATAGCGAGGCTTATCAGCTTGTCGTCGAGGCGGGTGAGGCGGTCGAGTCTGGCGGTCGCGTGGTCGCGGAGCGCCTGGGTGATCTCAAGATGCTGGCCGCTGAGCTGGAATTGCATGGTGCGCCTCCTTTGATGGTACAGCCGCCTTGGGCGGCGGGTTCGAATCGCATCACTGACGGCGATGCGATTCGTGGATCAAGACTCTTGGAGAATGGACGCTTTTTGGGTGCCTCAAGTTCCCTCCCTCGGGTTAGGTTGTGGCTCAGCAGGCACGCTGCCGTTCACTGGAGCTTGGGATACGCAGGCACTCGCGGTACTTGGCGACGGTGCGGCGCGCCACCTGGATGCCTTTGCGCCGAAGTTCCTCGGCGATCGCCTGGTCCGACAGCGGTTTGCGCACATCTTCGCTGTCGACCAGCTTGCGCAGCATCGCCTGGATGGCGGTGGCCGATGCGCTCCCACCATCCTCGGTGGAGACGCCGCTGGAGAAAAAATACTTCAATTCGAAGGTACCCCGCGGGGTATGCATGTATTTGCGCGTGGTGACACGTGAAATCGTCGACTCGTGCATGCCGACCTCTTCCGCTACTTCACGCAGAACCAGCGGATGCATCGCTTCGGGGCCGTAATCGAGAAAGGCGCTTTGTCGACGCACGATGGCATCGGCGACCTTGAGCAGGGTTTCGGCACGCGACTCCAGACTCTTGATCAACCACCGCGCCTCCTGCAACTGGCCGCGCATCCAGCTGGCGTCCTCGCCACGGGCCTTGGCGATCAGTCCACAGTAGTGCTGGTTCAGCCCCAGCCGAGGCTGGCAATCGGCGTTCAGGCTGACCCGCCAGCGGCTGCCATCGCGCACGGCATAGACATCCGGCGCGACATATTCCACCGGTGTGGTATCGAGCGCGGCACCGGGACGCGGATCGAGGCTGCGGATCAGCACGGCGGCAGCGGCGACATCGTCATCGCTGGCACGCAGGCGTCGCGCGATACGGACGATGTCGTTGCGCGCGAGCAGCTCCAGCTCGGTTTCGATGATGCGCAGTGCCAGGTCACGTTGCGGGGTGTCCGGATCGAACTGCTCAAGTTGCACCCGCAGACAGTCGCGCAAATCCAGGCTGCCTACACCGACCGGGTCGAACCCCTGCAATTGCCGCCGCACCTGATCGACATCGTCGATGCTTGCCATCAGATCGGCCGGCAACGCGGCGAGAATCGCATCCAGTCCCTCGATCAGGTAGCCGGCGGCATTCAGCGCATCGATCAACACTGTGGCGATGGCCCGCTGGCGCGGGTCGAACGAACTCAGGTTGAGTTGCCACAGCAGGTGCTGCTGCAGGGTCTCGGGTGCGGCGTTCTGCGGCTCGAAGTCGTCATCGCCGCGCGAGCCGGCGCCGCTGACACTGCCGGTTTGGCTGGAGAAGTCCATCGGGGCTTCGGAGACGCCGCCGCGATCGGCCCAGTCGGTGGTCTCGCTTTCGTCGTTTTCGCTACCACTGGCGGCGCTGGTGTCGGTGGACACGTACTCCGTTTCTGCGGTCTCCTCGTCGAGCGTTTCGAGATCTTCGCTTTCTTCGGCGAATTCCAGTAACGGGTTGCCCTCGGCAATCAGACGCAGTTCGGCCTCGAGCTCCAGTTGCGACAGCTGCAATAACTTGATCGCCTGCTGCAGTTGCGGCGTCAGGGTCAGTTGCTGATGGAGGCGAAACTGTAATGCGGGTTTCATGCCAACCGGGTCGAGGAAGCTTGCGGACATCCTAGCGCGTGCCTGCCGCGGCAGCCATAGCCTGCAAGAACCGTCATCATTCCCGGGCGCCGCTGCGTGCCATCAGAGGCGAAATTCACGGCCCAGATAGACCTCGCGCACCCGCTCATCGGCGAGAATGTGTGCGGGCGTGCCGCGGGCAAGCACCTCGCCGTCGCTGAGGATATAGGCACGGTCGCAGATACCCAGGGTCTCACGCACGTTGTGATCGGTGATCAGCACGCCGATGCCGCGCTCCTTGAGGTGGCGCACGATGCGCTGGATCTCGCCGACCGAAATCGGATCGACGCCGGCAAAGGGCTCATCCAGCAGCATATAGCGTGGGTGTGCCGCCAGGGCGCGAGCGATTTCCACCCGGCGGCGCTCACCGCCGGACAGGCTGATGCCCTTTTGCCCGGCGATATGGGCGATCTTCAGCTCGTCGAGCAGGCTTTCCTGTTCGCTGCGGCGTTGCTGTGCATTGAGACCGTCACGCAGTTCCAGCACCGCCATGATGTTGTCGGCCACGCTGAGCCGGCGGAACACGGAGGCTTCCTGCGGCAGATAGCCGATACCCAGGCGCGCCCGCGCGTGCATCGGCAGGCCGGTGATGTCCTGCTTGTCAAGCTGGATACGACCGGCATCGGCTTCGACCAGCCCCACCACCATGTAGAAACAGGTGGTCTTGCCGGCCCCGTTGGGACCAAGCAGGCCGACCACTTCACCCTCGCGGATCGAGAAACCGAAATCACGCACCACCTGGCGCGATTTGAAGCTTTTCTGCAGACCTTCGGCGGAGAGCATGGGTTACGGTTGTCCCTTGGCCGGCGCCGGTGATTTGGCCGCCGCGGGCTTCGGTTTGGGCTGGAAAGTCATGTGGACCAGCCCGTCGCCGTTGCTTTCGCCGGTCATCTGGCTGGTCTGGGTGTTGTAGGTGAGCGTGTCACCGCTCGCTGCACCGCGACCCTTCTGCTTGACCGTCGCATGGCCCGAAAGCACGGCGATCTGCTTGATGTTGTTGTAGTCGATGCTGTCGGCAGCGCCGGTCATCAGGTTGCCGTTGTCGTCCAGTTGCTGGATATGGGCCGGGCTGCCGGTGATGACGACGCGGTTGATCTGGCTGTCGCCGTCGAAGTGGACCTTGGCCACGCTCCCGGTCGCCTTCAGTGTGCCCTGGGTGATACTGACCTTGCCGGTCAAGGTGCTGGTGCTGTTGGGCTTCTGGAAGCCGTCGAAATGCTGTGCATTGACCTGCATCGGCTGCTCACGGTCGCTGCTCCTGGCAAAGCCCGGGCCGATGGCGAGCAGGCCCAGGACCAGCAGGGCGCACTTAGCGCCCGGGCCGATGCGGCGGGAACGTGGCATGGACGTCATCGAGCAGCTCCAGGTGTTTGTCATTGAGATTGGCACGCATGCCGATGCCGCTGATTGTAGAGGCTCCCCTGATGATCTGTGCCGGGGCCGCGGTGACCAGGCGGTTCTGCTTGGGCCAGAAGGTGACGTCGGCGGTATGCATCTGCGACGCGAGCGTGTGGTCGAAAGCGGGGCGATGCATGTAGACCGGTCCCTGCAATTTCAGCAGGGTGCCGTTGTTGTTGACCCAGCCGTACAGCGACTGCCCCTGCCAGTCCGGGATGCCAGGCTGATTCGACGGAAGCTGGAAGGTCGGTGCATTGAGGTACAGCGAATCATCGCCTTCCCGGCGTTCGATATGTGGCGATTGCAGCTTGAAGCTGGGCTGGCCAAGCCGGTTGTATTCGGTCACCTGTGCATCCGTCAGCGTATAGGCCGAGCGCGGCGGGCCGACCACATCGCGCCGGCTGGGTGTTGGCCCGAGCCACCACAGCAGCAGTTGGGCGACCCCGCCGGCAACCGCCAGCGTGATGATCGCCACCGGCAGGCGCCGATCGCGCAGCCATCGCCCGGGTGAGAGGCCTGCCCGAGTCTCTACGGACGTCATGCGTCGAGCGCCGATGCCGGCATGGTGCCGCTCACGACCAGTGCTTCCGTTCGTCATCGTCCTTGCCCTGCGCCAGCAGGATCAGGTCGCAAGCCTCGCGAGCGGCGCCCATGCCGCCACGCTGCAGGGTTTGCCAGTGTGCCTGCTCGGCCACCCAGGGGTGCGCATTGGCTACCGCCACGGCGAGTCCGACGAAACGCATCGGCGCGAGATCGGGCAAATCGTCACCCACGAAGGCGGCCTGCTCAGGGGTGAGCTGGAGCGCGTCGAGCAGTTCCAGCAGGCATGCCCGCTTGTCGCTCTGGCCCTGGTAGACATGGGCGATGTCCAGCTCCTCGGCGCGCACGGCCACCGGATGACTGATTCGGGCGGTGATCAGGGCGACTTGCACGCCGTGCGCCTGCAGCCGTTTCAGGCCAAGCCCGTCGTGCACGTGGAATACCCTGGTCTCGCGCCCGTCCTCGCCGTACCACAGTCGGCCGTCGGTCAAGGTGCCGTCCACGTCGAAGACCGCAAGGCGAATTTTCGCGGCGCGCTCAAGGATGTCGGCAGGCAGGTTGGCGAGATAGTTGGAGGTCACGGTTCGAAACAGTTCGGTGGGTGGGGTAGGGGTGGGATGTCGGCGAAATCGATGACGTCTTTGCAAGGCATGTGGCGCGCGTGAGTCGGGAGACTCGCCAACCGACCTGATACCCACGACGGCCGTATCACACCACGCGGGCACGTAGCAGATCATGAATGTTCAGTGCGCCGACCACGTGCTGTTCGTCGTCGACGACCAGCAAGGCCTGAATCTGGTGCTTTTCCATCAGCTGGGCCGCTTCAGCGGCCAGTTTGTCGGCGCCGATCGTTTTCGGGCCACGGGTCATCAAGTCGGCCACGCGGGCGCTGCGCAGATCCACGTCCTGGTCGTCGAGCGCGCGGCGAAGGTCGCCATCGGTAAACACGCCGAGCAGGCGTTTTCGGTCGTCGACCACGGCGGTCATGCCCAGGTGCTTGCGGGTCATTTCGACCAGTGCGCCGGTCAGGCTCGCCTCCGGGGGCACCTTGGGGATGTTGTCGCCGGTGTGCATCAGGTCGCTGATGCGCAACAGCAGTCGCCGGCCCAGGCTGCCGGCGGGATGCGAGCGGGCGAAATCGTCCGCGGTGAATCCACGCGCTTCGAGCAGGGCGATCGCCAGCGCATCGCCAAGTACCAGCGCGACCGTGGTGCTGGTAGTCGGCGCCAGTCCGAGCGGGCAGGCTTCGCTGGAAATGCTGCCGTCCAGGTGCACATCGGCCTGGCTGGCCAGCGACGAGCCGGGTTTGCCGGTAATCGCGATCAATGGAATGCCCTGGCGCTTGATCACCGGCAGAATGAACAGCAACTCGTCGGTCTCGCCGGAATAGGACAGCGCCAGCACCACGTCCATCGGCTGGATCATGCCCAGGTCGCCATGGCTGGCTTCGCCCGGGTGCACGAAAAACGCCGGGGTGCCGGTCGAGGCAAGGGTGGCGGCGATCTTGCGTGCCACGTGGCCGGATTTGCCCATGCCGCTGACGATCACCCGCCCCTTGCAGGCCAGGATCAGGCGGCAGGCTTCGACAAACCCGGCGTCGATCCGCGACTCCAGGGCGTGAATCGCCTTGGCTTCGGTGCTGATCACGGCGCGCGCGCTGCCCACGATGGCATCCGGGTCCAGTGCGGGGGCGGCAGGCGGGACGATACGTGCGTTCATGGGATCTCGGGCAAGGTTGAACAGGGACCGGGGGCGCAAGGCCGGGACGGGAGACCCGTCCGGCCTCACCGTCGTTTCTGTGCCAGCGAATTTCCATTACCATGGCACATTCGTATTTTAGCGTCATAAGTCGATGCGTTGGATTCGCAAAGCCCCGGAATCCGCGACGAATCGTCGACCCAGCTCCCATGGACCCGTTATCGATGGACTCAAGCCGCATCCAGGCAATGATTGAACAGGGGCTGCCCGGCGCGCAGGCCGAGGTCAGCGGCGCTGATGGCGTGCACTTCGAGGCCACCGTGATCGCCAGCCAGTTTGCCGGCAAGCTGCCGCTGGCGCGGCATCGGCTGGTGTACGCCACGCTGGGCGAGTTGATGGGTGGTGCGATTCACGCACTGGCCCTGAAAACCCTGACCCCCGAGGAAGTGGCTCCCCGTCCTTGACAGCCGCGGCCGCACCTTACCGTTTGATTGAAGGACAACGATGGCCAAGATCCTGATCAGTGGCGGCACGCCGCTTCAAGGCGAGGTCGGTATTTCCGGCGCCAAGAATGCCGTGTTGCCGATACTTGCCGCCTGTCTGCTGGCCGACGAGCCGGTCAGCATCGGCAACGTGCCGCATTTGCATGACGTCACCACGTTCATCGAGCTGCTCGGCCAGATGGGCGTGCAACTGGTGCTGGACGATCGCATGAAGATGCATGTCGATCCACGAACCACCAATACCTGTGTGGCGCCCTACGACCTGGTGCGCACGATGCGTGCCTCGATCCTGGTACTCGGGCCGCTGGTGGCGCGCTTCGGTCAGGCCGAAGTTTCACTGCCCGGCGGTTGCGCGATCGGCTCACGCCCGGTGGATCAGCACATTCGCGGCCTGCAGGCGCTGGGTGCCGAGATCAGCGTCGAGAACGGCTACATCAAGGCGCGGGCGAAACGGCTCAAGGGTGCACGTATCCTGATGGACATGGTCACCGTCACCGGTACCGAGAACATCATGATGGCGGCGACGCTGGCACAGGGCACCACGGTGATCGAAAACGCCGCGCAGGAGCCCGAGGTGGTCGATCTGGCCAATTGCCTGATCGCGATGGGCGCGCAGATCGAGGGTGCGGGTACGTCCACCATGGTGATCCACGGGGTCGAGCGGCTGCATGGCGCCGAGCATGACGTGCTGCCCGACCGCATCGAGACCGGTACCTATCTGGTCGGCGCGGCGATGACTGGCGGCAAGGTGCGCGCGCGGCATGCGCGGGCCAACACGCTCGACGCGGTACTGGCCAAGCTGGAGGAGGCCGGTGCGCATATTTCCACCGGCGACGACTGGATCGAGCTGGACATGGGGGGGCGCCGGCCCAAGGCGGTCAACATCAGCACCGCGCCGTACCCGGCGTTTCCGACCGACATGCAGGCGCAGTTCACCGCGCTCAACTGTGTCGCCGAAGGTACCGGTGTGGTCACCGAGACGGTGTTCGAGAACCGCTTCATGCATGCGCACGAATTGCAGCGGCTGGGCGCGAACATCCAGCTCGAGGGCAATACCGCGGTGATCCAGGGCGTGCCGACGATGAGCGGTGCGCCACTGATGGCGACCGACCTGCGCGCCTCGGCCTGTCTGGTACTGGCCGGCCTGGTGGCCAAGGGTGACACCGTGGTGGATCGGGTTTATCACATCGATCGCGGCTACGAGAACATCGAAGAGAAACTCGGCGTGCTCGGCGCGAAAATCCGCCGTTTGCCGAACTGAGGCCGCATCAACGCAAGGAGGGCGTCCCGTGACCTGCTGGCGATCGCAGAACATTCCCGAGCTCCAGGCCGTACCACTGTCGCGCCGGCAGAGTCTGTGGCGCGAGGCGGTGAGCCGCAGCAATACGGTAAAAGGAGCTCTCGCGTCGTTTCTGTTGTTTGGACTGGGTTTCCTGGGTAGCGACCTGATGGCGGCATACCTGGGTCATGCGACCGGCTGGATTCAGGTGGCTGCCACGTTGCTCGGCGTGTTGGTGGCTTATCTGGTCAATACCTATGGGCTTGTTCAGCCGCGTGCCCGGCGCTGGTTGCGTGCGCATGCCTACACGCTGGATCGCTACCTCGGGGACTGAGCCTTCATGGTCGGGTGATCAGGGCTGGGTGAAGCTGACCAGCTTCATCACCAGCGTGCCGCCGTCGTGTTGTGACAACTCCACCGGCACCGGGTAGCGATCGGGGACATACCAGGCACTGAAGCCGCGATCCGCATCGGTGCGGTCGACCCGCTCGGCGTGGAAGGTTCCCGCCGGAACCTTGACGGTCTCCCTGGCAACCACCGCGAAGGTCTGGGTCTGTACCTCCTGCTTCACCGCGACCGGCAGCGTGATGTGTTGCCGGCCCCGACGCAAGGCCAGTCCCAGCGCCAGTGGCGTGGTATTGCGCTCGACGATGCCGGGGCTGGCCGGGTAGCTGTGACGCTCCTTGCCTTCCACGGTGGTGACCCGATTTTTCGACCAGTCGACCTGCAAGTGGCTCTGCTTGTGCTTGATCGCCGCGTTCAGCTGGTAGTCGTAGCTGATCGCCTCGGGCAAATCGCCGAGCCAGCGAAATCGCGAGGTCTGCCGGATGCTGGCGCCGAGCAGGGCGGCCAGCCCGGCGGTGCCCTGGATATCGGTGCTGAAGACCCACTCCCCATGCCCCTCGGCGTGCAGGCTCAGGGTCGCCGCGCCCATCGGCGAGCCGTTGCGGGTGACTTCGTAGCGGGCGGTGAAATCGCTGAGGGGGGCGGCGAGTACGCGCTGGCCGGCGAGCAGCAAGCCAAGGCCGAACAACGACGCAAGCAGGGGGCGGGTAGTCATGCGCCGAGTCTGCCGGGAGGGGGCTGAACCGGGTATCACTCGCTGTGCTGCAGGCCTTGCGCACCGAGCACCAGTGGCGTGGTCAGGGCTTGCCCATCGAGTTGGGGTGCCTGGTTTTTCCATTGCAGGCGGCGCGTTGCCAGCAAGGCCAGCACGGCGGGCAGCAAGCGGTGTTCGTGCGACAACAGACGCTGCGCCAGGCGGTCTTCGTCATCTCCCGGGTGGATCGCCATGCGCGCTTGCGCAATCACCGGGCCGCCATCCAGTTCGGCGGTGACGAAATGCACGCTGGCTCCGTGTTCCCGATCCCCGGCTTCCAGAGCACGACGATGGGTGTGCAAGCCCCGGTATTTGGGTAGCAGCGAGGGGTGGATGTTGATCATGCGACCGATCCACGGTGCCAGTACCTCGCCATCGAGAATCCGCATGAAACCTGCCAGCACCAGCAGTTCGGCGCCGCTGTCGGCGATCCGCGCGAACAGCTCCCGATCGAAGGCGCGGCGATCCGGATAGCTGCGGGGGGCAAGCGCCAGCGTGGGAATGCCGGCCGCTTCGGCCAGTCGCAACGCGCCAGCAGTGGCCCTGTCACTGGCCACCAGTACGAACTGCACCGGCAGTTCGCCGCGGTTGCGGGCTTCCAGCAGGGCGGCCAGATTGCTGCCGCGGCCGGACGCAAGCACGGCGACACGCACGGGTTGAGTCATCATGATCAAGAGCAATCGTTAAGGACGGGAAGCGATGTTCAGCTGATGCGCACGCGCTCGTCGCCCGACGCCGTCACCACCTCACCGATAATGGTGCTGGACAGGCCGTGCCTTTCCAGCAAGGCCGAGGCCGCCGACACGGCGTGCTGCGGCAGGATCACGGTGAAGCCGATGCCGCAGTTGAAGGTGCGCCACATTTCCTCGCGGGCGACATGGCCCTCGCGCATCAGCCAGTCGAACACCGGCGGCAGCGCGATGGCCGAGGCATCCAGGGCAATGCCCAGGTCTTGGGGCACCACGCGGATGATGTTTTCCTTCAATCCGCCGCCGGTGATGTGGGCCATGCCGTGGATGCCGGAAGCCTCTGCCGGGTCTTGGGCGGCATGCGTGTGCAGCAAATCCAGCATGGCTTTCACATAGATCGTGGTCGGCGCCATCAAGGCGTCGGCGAGGCGGGTACCGCCCAGGTCCAGATCCAGCGGACTGCCAGCGCGCTCGAGGATGCGCCGGATCAGCGAATAGCCATTGGAGTGCGGGCCTGAGGAGGCGATACCGAGAATCACGTCACCAGCGACGATCGACGCGCCGCCGAGCAGCTGCGACTTTTCCACCGCGCCCACGGTAAAGCCGGCCAGATCGTATTCACCCGGTGGGTACATGTCGGGCATTTCGGCGGTTTCGCCACCGATCAGCGCGCAACCCGCCAGTTCGCAGCCCTTGGCGATACCGCCGACCACGGCGGCGGCGGTATCCACATCGAGCTTGCCGGTGGCGAAATAGTCGAGAAAAAACAACGGCTCGGCACCTTGCACCAGCACATCGTTGACACACATGCCGACCAGGTCGATGCCGATCGTGTCATGGCGATCCAGCATGTGCGCGAGCTTCAGCTTCGTGCCGACGCCATCGGTGCCGGAGACCAGCACCGGCTCCTTGTAGCGCCCGCTGAGGTCGAACAAGCCGCCAAAGCCCCCGAGCCCCCCCATGACCTCGGGACGAAAAGTACGTTTGACGAGCGGCTTGATCCGTTCGACCAGGGCATTGCCAGCGTCGATATCGACGCCGGCGGCGCGGTAGGTAAGGGCGTCAGACATGGCGGCAACCGGCGGAGAAACAGCGCGCAAGTTTAGCAGTTCGCGAGGTGGTTGCAGGCCGTCTGCGATCCGGAACAGGCCGTTTGCCACCGCTTCGATGGACGCTGGGGGCGCGATTGGGCAGACTTCGCGTGAGATTTCTCTTCAAGATGCCCATAGCCATGCGCCTGCCTCGCCTGTTCCTCGTTACCCTGTTGCTGGGTTTTGTCGCGTTGCCGCCACTGCACGCGCAAACCTTGCCATCGCCTTATACGGTCACCGTACCGGTGCCCGATACCAGCGATGCCCAGCGCAGCCAGGCGTTTGCCACGGCACTGGGACAAGTACTGACCCGGGTCGCTGGCGGCCAGGATCTGCGCAGCAATCCCGGCTACGCGGATGCCCTGCAGAACGCCAGTGCGCTGGTGCGCAAATATCAGTACCAGCGTGCTGCGAGCGGGCTCAGCCTGGATGTGGATTTCGAACCGTCGGCGGTGCGTCGCATGATTTCCACGCTGGGGGTGGCCAGTGCCGGTGTGAAGCCGCCCGTGCTGTTGCTGGTACAAGGTTCCGATGGGCATCTGCTTGGACGCGCGGCGCTGGCGAGTCTGGCGGCGGTAGCCAGCGCGCGCGGGACCGAGGTGATTTACCCCGCTGCGGCAAGCGCACCGGAGACCGCGAAGGTGGCGGCGGCGGATCCCTCGGCGCTGGCGGCGATCAATCAGCGCTATCACACCGGATTGGTGTTGGTCGGCAAACTGCGTGGGGCGAGTGCCGACTGGACCCTGCTGGCCGGCGGTCAGTTACAGCACTGGAAGAGCGAGGCCGTGAGCCAGGACAGCTTGCTGAGCAAGGCCGGCGCCAGCATGGTCGACCGGCTCGGCCGGCAACTCAATGTGATTGGCGGTGGCGTCAACGACGGCAAACTGTGGGTGGGCGGGTTGCACTCGGCGCGGGATTACGCCGGCTTGCTGTCCATCTTGCGGGCAGATCCCTCGGTTCGGCAGGTGACCACGGTGCAGGCACACGACAACAGCGTGCTGCTGGACGTCAAGGCGACGTTGCCGTTGAGCAGTCTGGCAGCAAACCTCGCGGCCGGTGGGCATCTGTTGTTGCAGGATGGGTCCCATCCGGGCGCCGATGTGAGTCTGCGTTGGCTGCCCTGATGCTGCCAGCAGGACGGGAGGCCGGATCGTGGCGTGCTGCGTCGCGGTTCGCGTGGGCTCGGCCATGGTTTCGACGGCATGGGCATTCCGATGGCGAGTGATACCTCCCGCCGCTGGCAGATGTTGGCCATTGTGCTGGTCATCGGCTACCTGGTCTGGTTATTGGCTCCTGTACTGATGCCATTTGCCGCGGCTGCCATGCTGGCCTATCTGGGCGATCCGTTGGCCGATCGTCTGGAGCGGGCCGGGCTGAACCGGCTATGGGCGACCAGCGTGGTTTTCCTGATCATGCTGCTGGCGCTGGTGGGCGTCCTGCTGCTGTTGATCCCGTTGATTTCGCGGCAGATCGAAAATCTGATCGGCAATTTGCCGCATTACATGCAGTGGGCCCAGAACACCGCATGGCCATGGGTACAGGGGACGCTGCATCTGGACCCGCGGATGTTCGACAGTGCCCGTTTGAGCGCCGCGATCAAGGCGCATATCAACTCGATCGGCGGTGTCGCTACCGCCGTGCTTGGCAAGGTCTCGAGTTCCAGTGTGGGCATCGCGTTGTGGATGACCAACCTGGTGCTGATTCCGGTGGTGGCGTTCTATCTGCTGCGTGACTGGGATCGCCTGGTGGCGACGATCGACCGCGTCCTGCCGCGCTCGATCCAGCCCACGGTGGCACATCTGGCGCATGAGTCGGACAAGGTGCTGGGTGCTTTCGTGCGCGGCCAATTGCTGGTCATGCTGGCCCTGGGTGTGTTTTATGGCGCCGGCTTGTCGCTGGTCGGGCTTTCGGTTGGACTGCTGATCGGGGTCGTCGCCGGGCTGCTCAGTTTCGTGCCCTACCTCGGCTTCATCATCGGTTTCGGTGCCGCCTTGATCGCGGTGCTGGTGCAGTACGGCGACTGGCCGCATCTGCTGCTGGTATGCGGGGTGTTTGTGGTTGGCCAGTTGCTGGAAGGTTACGTACTGGTACCCAAGCTGGTTGGCGACAAGATCGGTCTGCATCCGGTGGCGGTCATCTTCGCGGTGATGGCCGGGGGCTATCTGTTTGGTTTCCTCGGCGTGTTGCTGGCGTTGCCTGCCGCTTCGGTGATCATGGTGTTGCTGCGCTACCTTCTCGATCAGTACCAGCACAGCGAACTTTACACCGGCAAGGAGCGTGAGGACCCGGTAATCGTCGGCCGTGACGGCGTCGCCGTGGATGCCGAGCTCGAAGCCCCCGTCACGTCGTCGTCCGACGACCACGAATCACCATGACTGCCCAATTGCCGCTCGCCTTGCGCTGGCCACGTCGTCAGCGCTTTGAATACTTTCATCCAGGCCCGAATGCCGCGACGCTGTCGGCAGTGCAGGCACTGGCCAGCGAGACCAGTTCGCCATGGGTTTACCTGCATGGGCCCACGGGTTGCGGTCGAACTCACCTGTTGATGGCGGCGTGTCAGGCCTCGGCATCCCGGGTGCAATACCTGCCACTGGCGAAACTCGACGATCCGGCGGTGGCGATTCGCGGTGTGGTCGGCGTGGACCTGCTGGCGCTGGACGACCTGGGTGCCATCGCCGGCAATCGTGCCGCGGAACATGCCTTGTTCGACCTCTACAACCGCGCCTGCGCCGAAGGCCGCGGCATGTTGTTTGCCGCTGACGCAGCCCCGTCGGAGCTTGGCCTCGAACTTCCCGATCTACGCTCGCGCCTCGCTGCGTGTACGCGCTTTGCCCTGAAGCCACTGGGCGATGACGAACGTCGCATGGTCCTGAAGTCGCGGGCTGCTTCGCGTGGCATCGAGCTGGAGGACGCGGTGCTTGACTGGCTGTTTGCCCGCTATGCACGCGATCTCGGCGCGTTGCTCGATCTGCTGGACCGACTTGATGTGGCCTCGCTGGCGGCGCAGCGGCGAATCACCGTGCCATTTCTCCGCGGGGTATTGCGTGAAGCTGGCGAAGCAGGTCCCTGAGCGAAGCCGAAACTGTCCTGCAGAACGCCTGGGACCGGGCGGCATCTCGACCGTATGGGCCGGACGCGGCTGCAAGCGACAGCAAGTGTTTCCACGCCGCGATCGACTGAACGCGTTCTCGGCAAGTCGGCGAACCAAGCCGTCGTCAGGGCCGCGTGCTAAAATCCGCCGGCTTTTCATATCCCGATTTTCATGGCGATGCCCGGGCCAGTCCGGAGGATCCGGATTCAACCGCCTCGCCGACCCACGTGGTCACGTGTCGCATCACCAGCCGCCCGTAACACGATCACCACGTCCCGAGTACTGATTGGATGTCATTGGATAGCAATTTTTTCTGGTTGTTGGTGGGGTTTACCGGGCAGGCCCTATTCGGTATCCGCTTTTTCGTCCAGTGGCTGTATAGCGAATCGCAGGAAAAAAGCATGGTTCCACCGATTTTCTGGTACTTCAGCGTCGCCGGTGGTGTGGTCCTGTTGTCGTATGCCATCCATCGCCGCGAACCCGTCTTCATCGTGGGGGAGTCCTTGACCTTGCTGATTTTTCTCAGGAACCTGCATCTGATTCGCCGAAACTCGAGTTCCGACGAGGGTTGATCGACGATGCGCCCGCCTCCCCAAGCACTGGCCACAGGTGTCAGTGAATCACCGCGATACGCCGGCTGCCCACCGTCCTGGCCGGACATGACCCTTCCATGGATCCCTGGTGACAGCCGACATGACCCATAACGTTGCCGAACGCCGATCCGGCTTCTTTCCCGGCGGGAGACGTGCCGCTTACATCTGGCTGACCTGCCTGTTGCTGCTGCTCGGTTTTGCATTTCAGGGCACGCGGGCAGTCTGGAGCACTGACGAAGGGCGTTATACCGAAAACGCGCTGCAGATGATCTATTCAGGCGATTATCTGGTGCCGGCCTACAGTGCCGAGCGGATGAATTTCACCAAGCCGCCGATGCACTACTGGGCGATTGCCGCCTCGGTGAACCTGTTTGGACACAATACCTGGGCAGTAAGGACGCCGAACGCGCTGGCTTTCGTGCTGACCGCGCTGCTGCTTTGCCTGATGGGCCGATTGTTCATGCCCGCAAAACCCTGGTTGCCGGGGTTGATCTACGGGTGTTCGCTGGGACCGTTCATCGCGGCCAACGTGGTCAGTACCGATACCTTGCTGACGTTCTTCGAGGCGTTGGCCATGCTCGGCTTTGTGTATGCGGCGTTCGGAGACCGGGACGGCCCCCGCCGCCACTACATCCGCCTGATGTGGGCGGGGTTCGGGTTGGCCTTCCTGACCAAGGGTCCGCCCGGGTTGCTGCCGTTGCTGGCCATCGTGCCCTTCGTGGTGAAGCGTGACGGTTGGCGCGCGCTTGGTCGCGTCTTCTCGCCATCCGGATTGGCCGTTTTCCTGATCGTCGGATTCTCCTGGTATCTGGTGGTCATCCTGCGCCACCCGTGGTTGCTGCATTATTTCCTCTACTACGAGGTTTACGACCGGATCTTCACGGCGACCCACAATCGAAGCCCGCAATGGTATGGCTGGATGACGACCTACGGTCCGGCATTCATCGTGGGGACCTTGCCGTGGTGGCTTTCGCTGTGGCGCGGGATGCGCTCGGTGGCCTCGATCCAGCGTCTTCGACAGTGGTGGCGGGCGCCGGGAGTACGGCTTTTTCTGCTGTTGTGGTTTCTGATCCCGCTGATCGTTTTCTGTACGTCCCGCTCACGGCTCCCGGTCTACGTGCTACCGCTATTCATGCCGCTGTCGCTGATGATTGCGATCAAGCTGCAGCAGCGTGTCAATCTCGGCTTGACCCGTCAACGCGTCATGCTTGGGGTATGGGTGGCGTGCCTGATCGCCTTGAAGGCTGGTGTGGGTATCTACGCGCATCCTGCCTCGGACAACCGGTTGCGCACGGAGCAGCTGACTTCGATCACCGGAGGTGTCAGCTATTCCGCGCTGGTCTTCGTCGAGGACACCGCCGTCGATGTCGGCATCGAGGAACACACCCCATGGGGGATGCGGCTGTACATCGACAAGCCGATCTACGGGATCGCGTGGCGCAAGCCCGGGAGTGCGGAAAGGCTGTGCCGACTGATGCACGGCAACGCGACGCTCCTTTTTGCGGTCGAGAAAGGCGTCGACACCGTCGCTCTGGAAAAAGCCATGGCCAGGTGTGCACCGCGTGAGGTCAAGCGCGTCGGGACCTGGCGCCAGTATTCCCTTGAGCTTTCCCGCAACTGATGTCGGCCGGTCTTCACCATGCGACGTGCTCGCGCGCGGCAGGCTGCCGGGCTTTGGTGGTGGAGGCGAGAATGTGCCTGCGCGAGGACAGGTTTTCGACGATTCACTGGCCCATAGGGGTTCTACGGGGCAAGAACCGGCGGAAATATGGGACGCGCAGGCGGATTTTGCAGACCGGCCGAGCAAGCTCCGACAGTCTCCGCGACGCCGCATTGCAGGGGGCTGATACGCGGATGGTGGGGGGGGTTGCAGGCCTTGTCCCGGCAGGACCGGATCGATCAATGCAGCACAGGCGACTGGACTGATGTGCGGAATTTGCGGGATTTTGGCCATCGGCGGGCAGGTCGATGGCGACATGCGTGAATCGGCAGCCCGCGCCATGTTGACGGCAATGGCTCATCGCGGACCCGATGGCGGTCAGGTGGTGGTGCGGGAGTCGCTGGCCATGGGGGCCAATCGCCTGGCAATTCGCAGCGCGGGCGATGACAAGCCCCCCTTGTTCGAAGGCGACGACGGCCTGGTCGTGGTGTGCAACGGCGAGATCGACAACCATCGTGAGCTACGTTCCTGGCTGCTCGAGCGTGGGCATGTCATCACCCGCCAGACGGATGTCGCCGTGATCGGGCCGCTTTACCGGGAGCGCGGGCTCGCGTTCGTCGATCAGCTCGAAGGCGTATTCGCGCTGGCGATCTGGGATCCGGCAAAAAAGCAGTTGCTTCTTGCGCGCGACCGGGTCGGCGAGCGCCATCTCTATTACGCCAGGTCGGACCGCGGTACAACCTGTTTCGCCAGCGAGCTCGGCGCCCTCAAGGCGGCCCCGGCGGAACCTGCGAAAATCGATGTGACCGCGATCTCCGGATATCTCGGCACTGGCTACGCGCGGGTGCCGGACAGTCCGTTCAAAGGTGTTTGCAAGGTCGCGCCGGGAGAGGTGGTTACCATCGATCGGAGCGGCGTCCATCACCACACGTATTGGCAATGCCCGATCGGCGGCGTGGCCAAGAAAAAGCCCACGCTCAAAGCCTTCGACGCGATCTTCCGCCGGGCGATATACAGGCAGAGCGACGTCGACGTCGATTACGGCGTGTTGCTCAGCGGTGGCGTGGATTCGGCACTGCTTACCGCCGTGGTGCGCAGTGTCCGCCCCGACAAGCATCCGGTGACCTATGGCATCCGCTTCGCGGAAAACTCTTTCGATGAGAGTGAGCAGGCCGCCGCCGTGGCACAGCTGCTCGATTGCCGGTTCGTGCCGGTTACGGTCTCGGCGCAGGATGTTCCGGGGACGCTGCGGGATTTGATCGCGACCACCGGCGAGCTGCTTGCCGATCCTGCGTGGGTACCACTTTCGCTGGTGGCCAGGCGGGCTGCCGAGGACGTGCGCATCGTCCTCGGGGGCGAGGGTGCCGATGAATTGTTCGGCGGTTACCCGACCTACCTCGGCGCACACTTTGCCGGTTATTACGCGGGACTGCCGTCGCCGCTGCGCACAGCACTTCGACACCTGGTCGAGCGACTTCCTGTCAACGACAAGAAGGTCACGGTTTCGTTTCTGCTGAAGCGCTTCGTTCAGGGCCAGCAGCTGGACGCACTGGCGCGGCACCTGTTGTGGACCTCCAATATCCAGCCCGGACTGCTGCACCGCTTGCGGGTGTCGCCACCCATTTACCGTGCCGACCATCCTGTGCGCCCGGTGCTCGATGAGGTGCAGCGCTATGACTTCGAGCAGACGCTTCCCGAGGCCCTGATGGCCAAGGCCGATCGCGGCGGCATGCGTCACGCGCTGGAGGTCAGGGCGCCTTTTCTGGATCAGTCGGTAATCGAGTTCGCGGCAACATTGCCGACCTCGGCCCGGGTGCGAGGGCTGACGACCAAGGCTTTTCTCAAACAATACGCCTTGACCTACTTGCCGCGATCGGTGGTTCACCGGCGCAAACGCGGCCTTTCCGTGCCCCTCGCAGCGTGGCTGCGCGGCCCCTTGCTCGACTGGACCGAGTCCCGATTGTCCGGACCGTTGCTGGCGATGGCCGGCGTCGATGCGGCGGCGGCGGTGAAGCTGCTCGACGAGCACCGGGCCCGGACACATGATCACTCACGCGCGCTGTGGACCCTGATCGTGTTGAGCGAATGGCTGGAATGGGCGACGGCGCCGGTGCCTGTCACGCACGCGATCGAAGCATCGCGCCAGGCCAGTGTCGGTGTGCCCTGACCGGCCGGACAGTCTCGATCCAGCTCAATCCAGCGTTTTCTCGCGACGGCGTTGACGCAGCCGCAGCTGCAGGTTGCGCAGATAGATGATCAGGCCGCCGGCCTGTCCCACGATGAACACCGGGTCTCGCTTGTAGATCGCGTAGCTGAGCAGGATCATCCCGCCAAGAATGCTGGCGTACCAGAAGGCCATCGGGAAGGCGCTGCGCCGCTTGTATTCACTGTAGAGCCATTGCAGCAGGAAGCGGGTGACAAACACAGCCTGTCCCACAAAGCCCACGATCAGCCAGATGAAGCTCGATGTCATGATGATATTCCGGCTGCGGAGTGACAGATGAACCACAAGCCTTGATCGCGGCAAAGCCGCGGGGATGCTGGCTCAGAGGTGGTGAAAATAGCGGACGCCGTAGCGAGAGCTTCGCCAGGCGTTCGCGGCCGGGGCGTTGTGGGAAGCCTCGGGGAAGTTGGATGCGCCCAATGCCCCGGATTTGCCCGCGCCGCGCCGCCGGCACGGGCGTCTGACAGCGATCGCAGTAGGCGGGCGATTTTTCTCGGCCTCTCGGTGTGCGCGTGAAGTAGTTCAGGCCTTGAGCAGGCCCGGTGTCGCCTGCTGCCCGATGGCATCGACCATTGCCTTGGCCAGGTGCAGGTTGCCGGCGACGATATTGCCGCTCTCCGGGATGCCGTCGCGTCCGGCGAAATCGCAGCAGCGCCCACCTGCTTCGCGCACCAGAAGTATGCCGGCGGCCATGTCCCACGGCTTGAGGCCGATCTCGAAGTAACCGTCGTAGCGGCCGGCGGCGACATAGGCCAGGTCCAGCGCGGCCGAGCCGGAACGACGAATATCTTCGGCCTGGCCGAGGATCGCGCGGGTGATGTCGAGCTGTGCATTGAGGTGATCACGCTGGCGATACGGGAAGCCGGTGGCGACCATCGCGCCGCCGAGATTCTCACGCTTGCCGACACGCATGCGGCGATCGTTCAGATAGGCCCCGTCGCCCTTGCTGGCGGTATAGAGCTCGTCGCGCAGCGGGTCGAACACTACGCCGTAAACCGGCTCGCCCTTGTCCAGCAAGGCGATCGACACGCTGAAGTGCGGAATGCCGCGCAGGTAGTTGTGGGTGCCGTCGAGCGGGTCGATCACCCATACCAGGGGGCCCTTGCCGGTCGCACCGCTTTCCTCGCCGAGGAAGGCATGGGTCGGGTAGGCACGGCGCAGCTCCTTGATGATCTCCGCCTCGGCGAGCTTGTCCACTTCGGAGACAAAATCCATCCGCTGCTTCTCGACGATATTGAGACCGTCGATACGGTTCATGTAGCGCAGGATGATATTGCCTGCGGAGCGCGCGGCGCGCGCCGCAATGGTTACGGCGGGTCTGGACATGGCTTCGACTTTGCAAAAGAGCGGGGTTGCGGTCGGCGATTCTAACAGAGGCGCGTTGGCAGGACATTCGAGCGTCGGGTAGTGCTTCAGTTATCCTTGGCTGTCGTTACCCAAGTTCGGCTCCTTCGCATGTCCACAGCCCATGAAATCGCCGCGCGTATCCGTCACGTGCTGGTGCGTACATCGCATCCCGGAAACATCGGCAGCGCGGCGCGCGCGATCCGCACCATGGGTTTCGAGCGGCTGGAGCTGGTCGCGCCAGCACGTTTTCCCGATCCGCAGGCAAGTGCGCTGGCGGCCGGTGCCGACGAGGTGCTTGACCGCGCCGGCATTCATGCGGGGCTGATCGAGAGCCTGGCCGGAAGTAACCTGGTGCTGGGGTTGTCGGCGCGTCGCCGCGGGGTGACGCTGGCGGAGCTCTCGCCGCGCGAAGCGGCGCAGCAGGCGCTGGTCGCAGCCGCAAGCGGTCAGCAGGTTGCCCTGGTTTTCGGCAATGAGCGTAGCGGCCTGGAGAATGAGGAACTGGCCCGCTGCCATGCGATGGTGCGGATACCCAGCGTCGACGATTTCAGCTCGCTGAACCTGTCGCAGGCGGTACAGGTGATGGCGTATGAGTTGCGCATGGCGATACTTGGCGAAATTCCGGAGGCCTCGCTGCCAGAGCATGAGCCTCCAGCCGACGCAGTGCAGATGGAGCGCTTCTACGAGCATCTGGCGCAGACCCTGGACGACATCGATTTCCACAAGGGTCGCACCGCGACCACGATCTTGTTGCGCTTGCGCAAGTTGTATCAGCGCGCGCAGCCGGATGAGCGGGAGCTTCGGGTGTTGCATGGCATCCTGGCGGATACCCAGCGCATGGCGGGGCTGGTCAGGGACAAGGGCAAATAATCTGTAGGAGCGCACCCTGTGCGCGAATGCTTTTCCGCATCATCGACGAAAAGCATCGCGCACGACCGAAGGAAGTCCCCTCTTGCGCACAGGGTGCGCTCCTACATCGCGTCGTCGGCGGGGACCCGCAACGGTGCCGGGGTGACCAGCAGCTTGTCGATGCGGGCGCCATCGAGGTCGATCACCTCGAAGCGGATGCCATGCCACGCGAAAACCTCGCCGGTTTGCGGGATATGCCCGAGCGCGGTCATCACCATGCCGGCGACCGTGCGGAAGTCGTGTTCCTGCTCACCGGGCAACTGATCGAGATGCAGCAGCTCGCGCAGGTCATCGGTCGACAGGCTGCCGTCGATCAGCCAGCTGCCATCGGCACGTTGCACGATCGGTGCGTTCTGGTCGTCGCCGTGGCCGATCTGGCTGGCTCCGACCACCGCTGCCAGCAAATCGTTGACCGTGACCACGCCTTCGATGTCGCCGTACTCGTCGACCACCAGGGCCAGCGGGGTGTCGGCATCGCGGAATTCCTCCAGCAAGTCGAGTGCGCGGGCGGTGGCCGGCACGAACAGCGGCCGGGATAGATGGGCGAACAGTTCCGGGCTGCCCTCGGTGAAGCTGTGCAGCATGCGCTTGACCTCGACGATGCCGACCACCTCACTTTCGTCGCCGCGGTATACCGGGTAGCGGGAATAGGGGGTCTCCCGCAACACCTCGATGTTTTCATCGCGCGGTGCCGCGATGTCCAGCCAGGCGATGCGCATGCGCGGTGTCATGACACTGTCTACCGTGCGGTCGCCCAGTCGCAGGACCCGGTTGACCATGTTGTGTTCGTCGGCGTCGAGCACGCCTTGCTCGGCGCTTTCAGCGACCAGCAGCCGGATCTCGTCCTCGGTGACCACACCGCGACCACGCTGGTTGACCCGCAACAGGCGCAGCAACAGGTTGCTGGAGGCGTTCAACAGCCAGACGAAGGGCGCACTGACCCGGGACAACACCAGCATCGGAATCGCCATGACACTCGAGACCTGCTCCGGTGCGGCCAGCGCCAGCCGTTTCGGCACCAGTTCGCCGATCACGATCTGGATGAAGGAGATCAGCACGAAGCCCAGCACGATACCGATCACCCGGGCGTAGGGGGCCAGCCAGACATAGTGCTCGGCGTGCAGGGCCTCGGCGATATGGGTGCCCAGTGCATCGCCGGCGATCGCGCCGGTCGTCAGCATCACCAGGGTGATGCCAACCTGCACCGTGGAAAGAAAGTATTCCGGCGCTTCGGCCTGGCGCAAAGCCACGGCGGCGCGCTGGCTGGTCTTCGCCATCTGCTTGAGGCGGCTCTTGCGCGAGGCGATCAAGGCCATTTCAGACAACGCAAAAAAACCGTTGCACAGCGCCAGCACGAGGACAATCGCGATTTCGGTCAGCATCGCAGTGACGACAAAAGAGATGGCATGGGGTGCAGTGTAAGCGCAGGCGGGGCTCTACTTCATCCCCGCGGTCCGGGATTCGTCGATCGAGCGATCGAAGCCCGACAGCTTCCTGGCGAGATCAGAGACGGTCGCCGCCGCTGGCAATCATCAGTTCCAGTTGGTCGCCCAGCATGCCGAGTTCGCGAATCACGCGCTCAAGCTCGCTGGCGTCGAGGAACGCGTAAGGGCGGTTTTCGCACAAATGCAGATAGGGCGAGCCATCCAGGTCGGCTACGGCGAGAAAGCCGGTGCGCTGCTGCCAGTTGAAACGCAGGCAGCGACAAGGGTCGGTACCTGCCAGCGGGCCGATCGGCGTGGAAATGCGCAGATAGCGTGCGCCCGACTCGTCCTCCAGTTCGGCCAGATAGATGCCCTGACAGCGGCTGTGTGCCAGTTCCAGGTCGAAACTGATCAGGTAGGGGTCGTTCTGGCGCAGTTCGTGCCGGCTTCCGATATGGGAACGCACAGCTTCGAAATGTTGCATGGGGCAAAATCCGTGGCAAATTGAAACGCTACTCTGCCACGTCTTGCTGCTCGCGTCGCGTGATCAGAGTCCGTCGATCTGAGTCGTCCTGCCGGATGAACCCGTTGAATTGCCAAGATAGCCATGCGCATATTTATGCTGCCATCGCCGCCATTCCGCGCGGTCGCGTGGCCAGCTATGGTGCAATTGCGATCCGGGCCGGGCTGCCGGGACGCGCTCGCCTGGTCGGAAAGCTTCTGCGCGAGACCCCGGCCGGGATGCGCTTGCCCTGGCATCGCGTGTTGCGTGCCAGCGGGCAGGTCGCCCTGCCACCCGACAGTGCCGGCTTTCGCGAACAGTGCCGGTTATTGCGAGCGGAAGGCGTGGAAGTCAGGCACGGCCGCGTGGCGTTGTCACGTTTTGGCGTGGACGGCCATCTCGATCGCGTCTTGTGGGGCGGGCCCGATAGCTGAGAGGCTGTGAAAATTCGCCCACCTGCTGCGATCGCGGTCAGATGCCGGGTCGCCGGCTCGCTGCAGGGAAATTCGGGGAGTTTGGTGAACAAAATGACCCGGATTTCCCCGCAGCGCACCTCCTGATTACCCATCGGCTGCATCCTCGTTTGGGGTATGGCTTGAGATCGCCATCCTCGGTCGGTGGGGTCGCGCAAAACCTGGCGGATCGCGGTCGCCAAGGGTCACTTGATGCGGATTCGCGACATTGAGGACGCATCACGAGGCACGCTTTCCGCCGCCGCGTAGGGCGGACACCGTCCGCCGCATTTCGTCATGACGCCTCTGGGCAGGGCCGGCGGACCGTGTCCGCCCTACGCCGGTGCACGGGTTGCGATGGAAGAGCGGACCACCCGTCTGCCGCACCCTGGTTTCGAGAAGGGCTTGAGATGGCCATTCTTGAGGGGTGGGGTCACGCAAGATTCTGCTGGGCGCCGCTTCAAACAGTCCTCTGGCGAGGTTCTGCGGAAGTGAGGATGCAACATGTGGGGAATCAGGACCCACCTTGCCACGCACCCCTGGCGACGCTCTCGCTACGGCGTTCGATATTTTCACAACCCTCTGGGCGCGGCCTGTTCTGACGCGTTGTTGCGCAATTGAGCGACAGTTTCATAGGTCGACTTTGCTAGCATGTAGCGGATGGATTCCACGGCTCTCAATCTTCTTCAAAGCGTTTTTGGGTACGCCAGTTTCCGCGGCCAGCAACAGGACATCGTCGAGCACCTGAGTGAGGGCGGGGACGCGCTGGTGCTGATGCCGACGGGCGGTGGCAAATCGTTGTGCTATCAAATTCCGGCCCTGTTGCGGCAGGGCACGGGTATCGTGGTGTCGCCGCTGATCGCGTTGATGCAGGATCAGGTCGACGCCCTGCGCGAGGCGGGCGTTTCGGCGGCCTATCTGAATTCCAGCCTGAGCGGGGACGCCCAACGCGAGGTCGAACGGCAGTTGCTGGCCGGCGAGCTCGACCTGCTTTACGTGGCGCCCGAGCGCTTGCTGACCGGCCGTTTCCTGAGTCAGCTCGAACGTACCGAAGTCGCCTTGTTCGCGATCGACGAGGCGCACTGTGTATCGCAATGGGGTCACGATTTCCGCCCGGAATACCGCGAGCTGGCGATCCTGCACCAGCGCTTCCCCGAGGTGCCGCGCGTTGCACTTACGGCCACGGCCGATCCGCGTACCCGCGAGGAAATTGTCGAACGGCTGGCGCTGCAGCGTGCGCGCCAGTTCGTGGCCAGTTTCGATCGACCGAATATCGGCTACCGGGTCGGCTTGCGCCACAACGCGAAACGCCAGCTCGGCGAGTTCCTGCTCGGTCATCAGGACGAGTCCGGCATCGTCTATTGCCTGAGCAGGCGCAAGGTCGATGACACCGCCGAATGGCTGGCCGGGTCGGGCATCGAGGCGTTGCCTTACCACGCCGGGCTGGATACGGCGACACGGGCGAAGAACCAGCAGCGCTTTCTGCGCGAGGACGGCGTGGTGATGGTCGCCACGGTAGCCTTCGGCATGGGCATCGACAAGCCGGATGTTCGCTTTGTGGTGCATCTGGATTTGCCCCGAAGCATCGAAGGCTACTACCAGGAAACCGGTCGCGCCGGCCGCGACGGTCTGCCCGCCGAGGCATGGATGATCTACGGCCTGTCCGATGTGGTCACCATGAGCCAGATGATCGCCCAGTCCGAATCGGCCGATGAGCGCAAGCGGGTCGAACGGCAGAAGCTGGAGTTGCTGCTGGCCTATGCCGAGGCCACCGGTTGCCGGCGCGAACGGCTGCTGGGAGCCTTCGGCGAAAGCTATCCCGGTCCCTGCGGTCATTGCGACAACTGCATCGCGCCGCCGAAAACATGGGATGCCACCGTGCCCGCCCAGAAAGCCTTGTCGGCGGTCTATCGCACCGGGCAACGCTTCGGTTCCGGGCATGTGATCGATGTGCTGCGCGGCGAGGAAACCGAGCGGGTTCTCAGCCTGGATCACCATCATGTGAGCACGTTCGGCATCGGCGCCGAGATGGACGAAAAGCAGTGGCGTTCCGTGTTCCGCCAATTGCTGGCCGCCGGGCTGCTCGAGGCCGATGCCGAAGGTTACGGCACGCTGCGCCTGACCGCATCCAGTCGTGCCGTGCTCAGCGGCGGCGCGCCGGTAAAGTTGCGTGAGGATGCCCGGCCCGAACGCGCCAGCCGTCGCCGCCGCGACAGCAAGCTCGTTACCGGTGATCGCAGCAGCGGCGGCAGCCTCGGTATCGAGGCTTACGAGCAGCCGATGTGGGACGAGTTACGTGCCCTGCGCACCCAGTTGGCGAAGCAGCAAGGCGTGCCGCCTTACGTGGTGTTTCACGACGCCACCTTGCTGGCGATGCTGCGCGCGTTGCCGGCAAACGAGGATGAGCTTGCCACCATCAGCGGGGTGGGTGAAGCCAAGCTCCAGCGTTACGGTCGTGATTTCCTGGCGGTGATCAACGCGCAGGCACAAGCCGGGTCGTGATACGCGTGTAGGAGCGCACCCTGTGCGCGATGCCCTTGATGGTTTGACGAAAAGCATCGCGCACAGGGTGCGCTCCTACGGGTGGCGGGTGCGGCGGCTGCGTTGCGAGGGTATGCAACTCGACCGGGCAAGCGTATTCTCCAATACGTATTGACAGCGCTGTCATTCAATTGGATATTGCGTTTTTCGCGAGCAGGCTAGGATGTGGGGCAGGCAGACGCAGGCGCCGTGAGGGTGACATCGGGTCCTGCATACGTATTCAGTCTGACAGGGTTGCACCGGCCACTCAGAATCGAGTGCTGATGTGAAGACCACCAAGTGGGGGAGACGCAATGAGCTCAGAAAATGCGACAGACGGATTGGGCCAGCACGCGACGGTGCGGGTGGTATTGATTTCGGCGGTAGCCGCTCTGGGGGGGTTCCTGTTCGGTTTCGATACGGCGGTGATCAACGGTGCGGTTGACGCGATACGCGGTGGTTTTACGCTTGACGCCACGCAGACCGGCTTCGCCGTCTCCTGTGCCTTGCTCGGCTCGGCACTGGGCGCGTGGTACGCCGGCATGTTGGCCAACCGCTGGGGCCGGGTGCGCACCATGCAGGTGGCGGCAGTCCTGCTGGTGGCGGCCGCGCTGGGCTCGGGGCTGGCGTTTCACGTCTGGGACCTGATCGTATGGCGACTGGTCGGTGGTATCGGTGTCGGCGTGGCGTCGGTGATTGCGCCGACCTATATCGCCGAAGTGGCGCCGGCGCGGATTCGTGGCCGACTCGGCTCGATGCAGCAGTTGGCGATCGTGCTGGGCATCTTTGCGGCGTTGCTCAGCGATGCCTGGCTTGCCGGCATCGCGGGTGGCCCCTCGCATATCTTGTGGCTGGGGCTGGCGGCTTGGCGATGGATGTTCCTGGTGGCGGTGACCCCCGCGCTGATCTACGGGTTTTTGGTGCTGCTGGTGCCGGAGTCGCCGCGCCATCTGGTGGCGAAGGGGCAACTGGCCGAAGCCCGGGTCGTACTGCAAAAGGTACTGGACATGCACAATGATGCGGCGCTCGATCGCAAGATGCACGACATCGAGGACAGCTTGCGCTCCGAGCACCGTCCGCGCCTGAGCGACCTGCTCGGGGGTACTACCGGTCTGCTGCCGGTGGTATGGGTGGGCATCCTGTTGTCGGTGTTCCAGCAGTTCGTCGGCATCAACGTGATCTTCTACTACTCCACCACGCTTTGGCATTCAGTGGGGTTCAGTGATGCCGATTCGTTCAAGATCACCGTGGCTACCTCGATCGTCAACGTACTGGTGACCCTGGTGGCCATTTCGCTGGTCGACAAGGTCGGGCGCAAGCCGCTGCTGGTGGTGGGTTCGGGCGGCATGGCCCTGACCCTGGCAACCATGGCCTGGTGCTTTTCCCAGGCGGTCGGCAGTGGGGCGGCGATCAGTTTGCCTGGCGCCGTCGGGATCGTGGCGCTGGTCGCGGCAAACGCCTACGTGGTGTTCTTCGGCGTCAGCTGGGGGCCGGTCGTGTGGGTGTTGCTGGGCGAAATGTTCCCCAACCGGATTCGCGCCACCGCACTGGCGGTGGCGGCGGCGGCTCAGTGGTTGGCCAATTTCGCGATCACCAGCACGTTTCCCAAGCTGGCCGAAATCGGCCTGACTTTCGCCTACGGCTTGTATGCCACCTTTGCGCTGCTGTCGCTGATCTTCGTGCTGTACAGCGTGCGCGAAACCAAGGGTGTGGAGCTGGAAGACATGCACGCGTGAACCGGTTGCCCCGGCCTTCCAGTGGCCGTGGGAGACCGGGCAGGCGGCGGAACAGGGCAAGAAACCCTCAAAGCGGTTAGCATTCGGAACTGATGGCGGTGCTCCGGCGACAGCCGACGGCGTGCCGCCTGATCACAGGGTTCCGAATCGACGTGCGGATCAAAGGAAAAGCGACATCGTTCGACATTGCCTACCTGGCTGGGGTCTCCCAGTCGACGGTATCGCGTGCCTTGCGAGGCAGCCCGCTGGTGAACGAGGAAACCCGTCGTCGGGTGCAGGCGGCAGTGGACCAACTCAACTACAAGGTCGACAAGAATGCGTCCAACCTGCGACGCATGCACTCCGGCACGCTGGCGTTGCTGCTGTTCGAGGACCCCACCGCCGACGACTCGCATATCAATCCGTTTTTCCTCTCGATGCTGGGCTCGATCACGCGAGCGTGCTCGAAACAAGGTTACGACCTGCTGATTTCATTCCAGCAACTCTCGCATGACTGGCACGCGGACTTTGCCGACAGCCACAAGGCCGACGGCATCATCCTGCTCGGTTACGGCGACTATCTGGCTTATTGCGACAAGCTCGAAAAACTGGTCGCCCAGGGGACACGTTTCGTGCGCTGGGGCGCGGTATTGCCCGAGCAGCCGGGAATCTCGATCGGTTGCGACAACTTTCGCGGCGGTGAGGCCATCGCCAGTCATCTGCTTGAGCAGGGCTGCAAGCGGATTGCGTTCCTCGGCGATGCGTCCAGCCACTACCCGGAATTCTTCGAACGCTATCGCGGCTATGCCGAGGCCTTGCGTCAGGCGAACCTGCAGGCCGAACCGACGCTGCAGATCAATGCCGAAAGCACCGAGCGCTCCGGTTATGAGGCGATGACGTCGCTGATTGCCCGGGTATCGGATTTCGATGCGGTGTTTGCCGCCAGCGACCTGATTGCGATCGGCGCGATGCGCGCCTTGTGCGACCACGGCTTGCGGGTGCCGCAGGACGTGGCGCTGGCGGGTTTCGACGACATCAGCACGGCCCGTTTCGTCAATCCTGCGCTTACCACGGTCTTGCAGGACACCACTCGGGCCGGCGAAGTGCTGGTGGAAAGCTTGCTGAAACTGGTTCGCAACGAGCCGGTGGAGAGCGAGATCCTGCCGGTGAAACTGGTGGTGAGAGGGTCCAGTCAAGTCGACGTCTGAAAGACGGTGAACACATCGCACACCCGCTGCGAACGTCGCCACACGCCCGTGCTGGAGCCTCGTCAGATGGCTATTTGCCACTGCGATCGGCAACGTTTTGCCTGACCCACATCCCTCAAGCACGGCCGTCTCAAGGTATCCCCAAACGAAGATGCAGCGGATGGGCAATCGGGACACAGCTTGTCACGCACGTCGCCGCGGCGCCCCGGCGACGACCGGCATGGCATGCCGCTAACGCTCAATCCTCCCGCAGCAACCGCATCGGCGAGGTGCGGGTCACGCGGCGCGTGCCGGCCAGTCCCAGCAGCATGATGACCACCGCGCAGATCAAGGCAGCGAGCAACAGCGGCCGCAGTGGCGGCGTGAAGCCGTCGATGTGAAATATCGCGCGCCCCAGCCACAATCCGGCACCGGCGGCGCCGATGGCGGCGGTGAGGCCGGCCACCAGGCCCAGCAAGGCAAATTCGCAGGCCGCTGCGGCACGCAGTTGGGCGCGACGTGCGCCCAGCGTGCGCAGCAAGGCCGCTTCGTGGCGACGTTCCGCGGCGCTGGCGGCCAGTGCCGCGGCGAGCACCAGGGCGCCGGCCAGCAGGCTGAAGCCCAGAATCCAGCGCACCGCATTGCCGACCCGGTCGACGATTTCGCGGACCCGGTCGAGTAGCGCGTC
The DNA here is from genome assembly GCA_004298015.1 of Rhodanobacter sp. GTDB lineage: Bacteria > Pseudomonadota > Gammaproteobacteria > Xanthomonadales > Rhodanobacteraceae > Rhodanobacter. The sequence goes on along the minus strand of SCSE01000014.1, from coordinate 5,408 downwards.
GACGTCGATCAGGCTCACGTTGGTGTAGTCCCGCGACAGTCCCGCCAGCGCCCTGGCATGGCCGCGGGGGAGATAGAAACTGGCCAGCCAGGTATGGGGCAGTTCGCGCGCGTGCGCCGGATCCAGCAGCAGGAAAAAACTCACCCGAAACGAGCTCCAGTCGACCTTGCGGATGCTGCCGATGCGCGCATCGATGCGGCTCTCGCCGACGCGAAAGCGCAGCGTGTCACCCAGCTTGAGGTGGAAGCGATCGCGCCAGACGGTGTCGATCGACACCTCGGCATGCTCGGGATGCGCGCCGGCCCAGCGTCCCGCGACCACCCGGTTGGCCGCTGGCAGCCGGGTCGACCAGGACAGCCGCAGTTGGCGGTCGGCCGAGTCGTTGGTCCGCGGATCGCCGAAGTCGATGCGATCGACCGGCTGCCCATTGATCGCCGTAAGCTTGCCCACGGCCAGCGGCAGCATATTGAGGTGTGCACCGCCGATCCCCTCGATCGCCTGCTCGAAGCTGCCGCGCTGGGCATCCTGCAGGTTCATCGCAAACCAGTTCGGCGTATCCGCCGGCAGCTCCTGGCGCCAGCCCCGCAGCAGCGCCGGCGCGACCACCGCCAGCAGCAACAGCGCGCAAAGACCCAGGCTGAGCGCGCTGGCCTGGATCACGCTGAGGCCGCGCCGTCGTGCCAGCGCGGCCAGCCCCAACCGCAGCGCTGGATGCGCTCCGGGTGCCAATCGGCGTGCTAGCCACAGCAAGCTGCCGGTGAGCAGGGCCGCCAGCAGGGCAACCCCTAACAGGCTGGCAGCGAGGATGGCGGCGAGCCGCGGCGAGCTGCTTTGATTCCAGATCAGCCCCAGCGCTACCAGCACCGGGATCAGGTACAAGGCATCGAAACGTCGTACGCGACGCGGCATGCTCTGGCGGAACACCGCCACCGGGGGCACGTCGGCCAGGCGCACCAGCGGCGGCAGTGCGAAACCTGCAAGCACCGCGAGCCCCATGGCGGCGGCAGCGAACGACGGTGCCAGCGGCAACTGCGTCGGCACACTGCCGAACAGCGGGCTGGCAAACAGCCAGGCCAGCTGGGCCAGTCCCAGTGCCACTAGCAGACCCACGGTTGCCGCCGGCAGGGCGAGCGCACCCAGGGTGCCCAGCAACAGGCCGATCACGCGCCGGCGCGAGGTGCCCAGGGCGCGCAACAAGGCGACTTCGGTGCTCTTGCGACGGGCATAGCGTTGCGCCGCCAAGGCAATCGCCACGCCGGCCAACAAGGCCGACAGCAGGGCGGCAAGGCGCAGGAAGGCGCCGGCACGGTCGAAGGCGCTGCGCATGCGCTGGCGGGTCTGTTCCGGGGTGACCAGCTTGGCGTCCGGCGGCAGCGGGTTATTGCGTACCCAGCGGCGCCAGTCTTGTACCGCCGACGGCGTGCCCGCCAGCAACAGGCGATGGCGGGCACGGCTGCCGACGCCCAGCAAGCCCGCTTGTTCGGCATCGCTCAGGCTCATCAGGGCGCGCGGGGCGAGCGCGATCAGTTCGCCGCCATCGGGTTGTCGCCGCAGCTCGGCGCCGACGGTCAACTCGCGCCCGCCCAGCTGCAGTCGCTGACCCACCTTCAACTGCAACGCCACCAGTGCCCGGTGATCCAGATAGACCTCGCCGGGAGCGGGTGCGTGGCCGCGGAAGTCGCGACCGGCGGCATCGCTCAATTCCAGCGTGCCGCGCAACGGATACCCGGCATCGACAGCCTCCACCTCCAGCAACTGCGATTGCCGGTGGGCGAAAGCCATGCTGGGAAAGCTGGCGATGCGGGCGATGGCCAGCCCTCGCTGGCGCGCGGCGGTGGCGAAGGTCGCGGGCACGGCCTGCGGCGCCGCGATGCCGATGTCACCGCCGATCAGTTCGGCCGCGCTGGCCAGCATGCCGCGTTCGATCCGGGCGGCGAGCGTGGCGACCACGCCCAGCGCGACCACCGCCAATACCAGCGAGGCAGCCAGGGTACGCAGTTCCGGTAGATGCCATTCGCGACGCAAGGTGCGCAAGGCGAGCATAAGCATCTTCATGCGGAGGCGTCTTTGAGTGGCGCCAGCACGCGGCCTTCCTCCAGTTCGAGACCGCGGTTGCAGCGTGCGGCGAGGGTTGCGTCATGAGTCACCAGCACCAGGGTGGTCCGGTGATCGCGGTTGAGCGCAAACAGCAGATCGCAGATGTGGTGGCCGGTACGCTGATCGAGATTGCCGGTCGGTTCATCGGCAAACAGCAACTGCGGGCGGTGCACAAACGCGCGGGCGATCGCAACGCGCTGCTGCTCGCCGCCGGAAAGCTGGGCCGGGTAGTGTTTCCGTCGTGCCCCCAGGCCCACGGCTTCCAGCGCCTCGCGCGCTCGTGCGCGTGCGGAGCCACTGCCTTCCAGCTCCAGCGGCAGCATCACGTTCTCTTCGGCGGTGAGTGCCGGCAACAGGTGGAAGGACTGGAATACAAAGCCGACCAGGCGCCGGCGCAGATCGGCGCGGGCTTCCTCGTCCAGTTGTTCCAGCGCGTGGCCGTGCAACTGGATGCTCCCCTGGTCCGGTGTGTCCAGGCCGGCCAGCAGTCCGAGCAGGGTGGTCTTGCCGGAGCCGGAGGCGCCGACGATGGCAAAGCTCTCGCCGGCGTGAATCTGCAGGTTGATCTTGCGCAGGATGTCCAGCCTGCCTTCGGGACCGCTGACCGACTTGCTAACATCGCAGGCCTGAAGAAGCGGACGGGAAGAATCATTCATGCGTCGATGCCTTGGCTGGTTGATGGGCTGCGGGTTGATCTGGTTCAGTGGCGTGGCTGCGATGCCGAAGCCACCGAAAACCGTATTGGTGCTGGGTGACTCGCTGTCCGCCGCCCACAACATACCGCTTGCCTCCGGCTGGGTGCACCTGTTGGACCTGCGTCTGCGCAAGATGGTGCCGCCGTGGCGCGCGATCAATGCCAGCATCAGCGGCGAGACATCGCTGAGCGGTCGCAACCGCCTGCCAGCGCTGCTGAAAACCTGGCAGCCGGCGGTCGTGGTGATCGAACTGGGTGCCAATGACGGTCTGCAAGGCTTGTCGCTGCCGGTGCTGCGCGACAATCTGGCGGCGATGATCGCCATGGCGCGCAAGGCGCGGGCGCGCGTGTTGTTGCTCGGCATCGAATTGCCGGTCAACTACGGGCCACGCTACCGCGATGGATTGCGGGCGGTCTACGCCGACCTGGCGCGGGAGAAGCACGTCGCACTGGTGCCGTTTTTGCTTGAGGGCGTGGCGCTGGATCCGGCGCTGATGCAGCGCGATGGCTTGCACCCGGTCGCCGCGGCGGAGCCGAAAGTGCTGGATACGGTATGGCAGCCATTGCAGCCGTTACTGCGGGGTCGGCGTGCCTCAACCCGAACGCCTTCTGAACCGTCGGCACCGCTTTCACACCACCCTCACCCCGCGGCCGGTTAGATCTTCACATTCGTGAAACCACGTAGGAGAAGACGATATGACCGTACATGACGAGCAATCAGGGCTGATTCTGTTGGTCGAGGACAATCGCCAGATCGCCGAAATGGTCGGCGAGTTTCTCGAGCGGCGCGGTTACTCGGTCGACTACGCGGCCGATGGCGTCAGCGGCCTGCATCTGGCCGTTGCCAACAGCTACGACGTGCTCGTGCTGGATCTGATGCTGCCTGGCCTGGATGGGCTGGAGGTCTGCCGCAAACTGCGCAAGGAAGCAAAGAAATCCACGCCGGTACTGATGCTGACGGCGCGTGACACGCTTGAAGACAAGCTGGAAGGACTTGAAGCGGGCGCCGACGACTATCTGGTCAAGCCGTTCGAGGTGCGGGAGCTGGAAGCGCGCCTGCGCGCGCTGATTCGTCGCGATCGCCGCCAGGTATCGACCGAAGTGCTGGTGGTGGGCGACATGACCCTGGATACGGCAACGCTGCGACTGACCCGTGGCGGGGAAGAGCTGACCGTGTCGCCGATCGGCCTGAAGCTGCTGGCCATCCTGATGCGTGAGTCGCCACGGGTGGTCAGTCGGCGCGATATAGAACGTGAGATCTGGGGTGACACGCTGCCGGATTCGGACACTTTGCGTTCGCATCTGTACAACCTGCGTCGGGTCATCGACAAACCCTTCGCACGCCCTTTGCTACACACCATCCATTCGGCAGGCTACCGCCTTGCCGATCTCGAATCGGAGGTGGCGTCACCCGCCCACGCAGTTTGAGCGCAACTCGGCAAAGGTAATGGACAGCAAGGTCAAGGCAGCAGTCACCGTCCGTGTGGGAGCCTTCAGGCATCGTGTTGCCTGGGTATTCTGTTTGCAGTTTCTGGCGGTGACGGCGGCCTGCGCCATGGGGAAATTCCAATTCATGCCCCTGGCGCCCATTGTGGCGCTCATTGCGGCAACCAACATGCTCGCCTGGATAGCGATTCGCCGGGAATGGAAGCCTGTCCATGCACTGGCCAGGATGGTCAGCCCACTGGCCGGGCAACGATTCGACCTGGACGCGTTGCAACTTGATGATCCCGACGCGCCGACTGATGCGGACGTAGTGACGTTGATGCATGGGTTGCGCGGATACGCGACACGTATTGTCGGTTATGACCAACGGGAACGTAACTTCACGCGCGATGCCAGCCACGAGCTGCGCAGTCCGCTCACGATCATCAAGATGTCGATCGATATGTTGTCCGACGAGGAAGATCTCAGCGATTTCGGTCGGCGTTCGATTTCCAGGATCCAACGCGCCAGCCGCGAGATGGAAGCGCTGGTCGAGGCTTTGCTGGTGCTGGCGCGGGACCAGGACAGCAGCATCGAAGAAGAGCGCTTCGTGGTTAACGATGTACTGCGACAAGAGATCGAATTCGCCCGCGAAATGCTCGTGGGCCAGCCGGTGGAATTGGCCTTGGAGGAGCCGGAACGTTTTGCCTTGCAGGGCTCGCCCCGCGTACTGTCGGTATTGCTGTGGCAGTTGATCCGCAACGCCTGCCAGCAGATCGAGCGTGGACGCGTGGTGGTGACGGTAATCTACGGGGTCGTGGTCGTGGCAAACCATGCGCATGCTGCTGCGGCTGAAACCGGCAACCAGGATGCGGCTGCCGGACCGTACCGTCGCGCCGATCGGCATGGCTTTGAACTGGCGATCGCGCAGCGCATCAGCGATCGCTTTTCGTGGCCATTGGAATTGCAGAGCGATACCGAGCAAAACCACGTGGCTCGCATTCGTTTTCCGCACCCGTTGGCGATTGAGGAGGCTGTCGGACTTTGATCGGCCGGTCTGCGAATCCGCCTTCACGGTCCATACTTCCGCCGATTCTTGCGCCATAGAACCACTATGGGGCGGCGAATCGTCGAAACCCTGGCCTCGCGCCGCCAAATTCTCGCCTCGACCATCAAGGCCCGAGAGCCTCCT
>SCSE01000013.1 GCA_004298015.1 Rhodanobacter sp. | reverse complement strand
GGGCTGCGATTGTGCTCTCATCCATAGGCTGAGTCTCTCGTCAGGCTTGCATAGAACCACTATGCGCTCCTTCCGATAGACCCATCCTATGGCGATAGCGCAATCTCGCTATCCAAAGGTCTACGGCCCAAGCTTCTAGTCGTCCAGCACACGTCCATGGCTGGCGATCACGTCGCGATAAAACAGCGCGCTGGCCTTGGGGGTGCGCTTCTGGGTGGCGAAGTCGACGTGGTACAAGCCGAAGCGTTTGGAAAAACCCAGCGACCACTCCAGATTGTCCAGTAGCGACCAGGCGTAATACCCCTTCAGGTTCACCCCGGCGTCGATGGCATGGTGCATCGCCTTGAGGTGCTTGCGCAGGTAGTCCGTGCGCAGCGGATCTTCCAGCACGTCGCCCTCGGCGAGCGGAGGGTCGTAGAACGCCGAGCCGTTTTCGGTGACATACAGTGGAATGTCGCCATAGCGGTCCCTGAAGCCGGTGAGTGTATCGGTTAGCCCTTGCGCGAAAACCTCCCAGCCGGTTTCGGTGTAGGTGCGGTTCGGCTGCGGCACCGGTGTGGCCTTGAGCGGATACGCCTGCGGGTCGTGCCTGACCACGGCGCGGGTGTAGTAATTGATGCCGACAAAGTCGACTTTCTGCCGGGTCAACTGGAAATCTTCCGGCGGAAAGTCAGGCCACGCGTCGCCGAAGATCTCCTTCAACTCGGGCGGGTAGCTGCCGAGCAGTGCCGGGTCGGCAAACTGCAGGTTCATGTACGCATGCGCGCGCTGGCAGGCGGCGGTATCCGCAGCGCTGTCCGAGGCCGGGTATTTCGGTTCGATGTTGAACACCACGCCGATCTCGTGCTGACCATGGGCGCGGTACGCCTGGATACCGGCACCGCTGGCGCGCATCAGGTTATGGGCCGCGATCGGCGCCTCGTACTTGTTGCGGTGGCCCGGCGCGAGCGCGCCATGCAGGTAGCCGCCATCGGTCACCACCCATGGCTCATTGATCGTGGACCAGCGCGGCACGCGGTCGTCCAGCGCCTTGAACATCACCTCGGCGTAGTCGGCAAACCAATGGGCGATATCGCGGTTGAGCCAGCCGCCACGGTCGTCCAGTGCCGCCGGAAGATCCCAGTGAAACAGCGTCACATTGGGTGCGATGCCGTTTTCCAGCAATTCGTCGACCAGCCGCGAATAAAAATCCAGACCCTTCGGATTGACCCGGCCGGTACCCTCGGGCAGCACGCGCGCCCAGTTGACGCTGAAGCGGTAGCCCCGCAGTCCCAGCGCGCGCATCAACTGCACGTCACCGCTGTAGCGTCGGTAGTGATCGCAGGCGACATCGCCAGTATCGCCGTTGGCCATCATGCCTGGCGTATGCGCAAAACGCTGCCAGATGCTGGGTCCGGCGCCATCGGCCAGTGGCGAACCCTCGATCTGGTAGGCCGACGTCGCGGCACCCCAGTGAAAGCCCTCGGGGAATTGGTAGCTGCGGCGAGTCATATCTCTCCCTGTGGCTCGAAGGCATTTGATGTAAACGATTACGCAGGCAGAATAGCCCAACCCTCGCCCGATGTGCATAAGCTGCATGCTGTGGCGGGCCGGCCGCTGTGGCCGAACGTACCGGAGACACCGATGGCTGCCGTGAGTCTGAACCAGTTGCGCAAGGTGTACCCGAACGGGCATGTGGCGGTTTCGGGAGCCAGTTTCGAGATGGCCGACGGCGAACTGCTGGTGTTGGTAGGGCCTTCCGGCTGCGGCAAGACCACCCTGTTGCGGATGATCGCCGGGCTGGAGTCGATCAGTGCCGGCACGCTGCGCATCGACGGCCGCGAGGTGAATGACGTCGCACCGAAAGATCGCGACATTGCCATGGTGTTTCAGAATTACGCGCTGTATCCGCATATGACGGTGGCCGAAAATCTCGGGTTCGGTCTGCGTCTGCGCGGCCACAAGCAGGCCGATATCGACCGCCGCGTGGCCGACGCCGCGCGCACCCTGGAGCTGGAATCGCGACTGGCGTCGCGGCCGGCGGCGTTATCCGGTGGCCAGCGTCAGCGAGTGGCACTGGGTCGGGCGCTGGTGCGGGACCCGAAGGTATTCCTGCTCGATGAGCCGCTTTCCAACCTCGATGCCAAATTGCGGCTCTCGATGCGAGTGGAGATCGCCAGGCTGCATCGGCAGCTCAAGGCCAGCATGATCTATGTGACCCACGACCAGATCGAGGCGATGACGCTCGGTCAGCGTATCGTGGTGCTCGACGGTGGGGTGATCCAGCAGATCGACTCGCCGATGAATCTGTACGACCGGCCGGCGAACCTGTTCGTGGCCGGCTTCGTCGGCAGCCCCGCGATGAACCTGCTGCAGGGCAGGCTGCGTGTCGACGGCGGCTGGCGGCTGGCCACCGCCGATGGCGACATGGCGTTGAAACAGCCGCTGCAGGCCACGGCCTGGGAGCCCTGGCTCGGCCGCGAGGTGGTGCTGGGCATCCGCCCGGAGGGTTTGCTGCCGCTGCGGCAAGATGCCGGAGACGTCGCGCTCTGCGCCCAGCTGGAAGTGCTGGAGCCGGTCGGCAACGAGGTCTTTCTCAACCTGCGTTTCGGCGCCAAGGCCCTGGTATCCAGGGTCGCTACCCGCCAGCTGCCCGAGCCGGGCAGTACCGTGCGACTGTCGGTAGGCCCCTCACACCTGCACTTGTTCGATGCCGAAAATGGCATGCGGATCAACGATTGAGGTCATCGGAGCCGCCACGCGGCGGCGGGAGGCGCGTGATCGGGCAAGGCATTACACTAGGCCTCCCTGGCGTCCGGTAAGCATTCCCACATGGCCCGCATCATCGCTGTCGCCAACCAGAAAGGCGGCGTCGGCAAGACCACCACTGCCGTCAATCTCGCTGCCGCGCTGGCTGCCGCGAAGCGCAAGGTATTGCTGGTCGACCTGGACCCGCAGGGCAACGCGACGATGGCCTCGGGCATCAACAAGCGCGAGATTGGGCACAGTGGCTGTGAAGTCCTGCTTGAAGAGGTGGAGATTGCCGCGGCCATTGTCTCCACCGAAGGCCACTACGACTTGCTGCCCGGCAACGGCGACCTTACCGCGGCCGAGTTGAAGCTGATGGATGCGTTGGCGCGCGAGCACCGGCTGAAGGAGCAACTGGCGAAAATTTCCGCCAACTACCACACCATCCTGATCGACTGTCCACCATCACTGAACTTGCTGACGTTGAACGCGCTGACGGCCGCCGACGGGGTGTTGATTCCGGTGCAGTGCGAGTATTTCGCGCTGGAGGGGTTGTCGAGCCTGCTGGAAACCGTCAAGGCGGTACGCCAGCGCCTGAATCCGGCGCTGCAGGTCGAGGGCCTGTTGCGCACCATGTACGACGTTCGCAACAACCTCGGCAACGAGGTCTCCGCCCAGCTTACCCAGCACTTCGGCGACAAGGTGTTGCGCTCGATCATTCCGCGCAACGTGCGCCTGGCCGAGGCACCCAGTCACGGCCAGCCGATCCATCTTTACGACCGCAGTTCGCGTGGTGCGATCGCCTACATCGGCCTGGCCGGTGAGGTGATCCGGCGTGAGCGCCGCATGTCGCCGAGCGAGCGCCCGGCGCCGCTTGCCTCCATCGACCCGCCGGTGCACGGCGGCAGTGGCGTGGCGCTGAAAGCGCCAGCCGCCAATCATCAGGAATAACGCATGGCTGCTGCGAAAAAACGTGGGTTGGGACGCGGGCTCGACGCCCTGCTCGGTGGTGACGCCGACGGGGCGCCGTCGTCGGCCGGTCAGGAGGGTGAGCTACGCCTGCTGCCGATCCAGCAGATCCAGCCTGGCAAGTATCAACCGCGACGGCACTGGAACGACGAGGCGCTGGATGAGCTGGCGGCGTCGATCAAGGCGCAGGGGCTGATCCAGCCGGTCGTGGTGCGGGCTCTTGGCAAGGACAACTATGAGCTGATCGCCGGCGAGCGTCGCTGGCGTGCGGCGCAGCGTGCCCAGCTGGCTGAGCTGCCGGCGCTGGTCAAGACCGTCGCCGAAGCCGCGGTGCCGGCGATGGCCCTGATCGAGAACATCCAGCGCGAGGACCTGACCCCGCTGGAAGAAGCCGATGCGCTGAAGCGCCTGATCGACGACTTCGACCTCACCCACCAGCAGGCCGCCGACGCCGTCGGCCGTTCTCGCGCCGCGGTTTCCAATCTGCTGCGGCTGACCGAGTTGCCGCCGTCGATCAAGAAATTGCTGGACGAGGGCAAGCTGGAAATGGGCCACGCGCGCTGCCTGCTGACCCTGCCCCAGCGCGATGCCGAGACGCTGGCGCTGGAGGCCGCGCGCCATGGCTGGACCGTGCGCGAGCTGGAAGAGGCGGCGCGGCGCGCGCAGCAGGCACCACGGGGCAAGGCCAGGAGTGGTCCGGCGCATGATCCGAATATCGCCGACCTGGAGCGCGAGCTGGGCGAACGTTTCGCCACCCGGGTCGAGCTGGCGCAGGGACGTGGTGGCCGCGGCAAACTGGTGATCCACTATCACAGCCACGACGAACTGGACGGCATTCTCGGCAAGATCCGTTGAACCGGAAGGGAGCGGCCACGCGCCTGCATTACGCGAGCGGGACCGGCCTGCCTCCCCGTGCGGGGCGAATGCTGGCGTGCTGACGCGTCGTCATGCTCCGGGGTACCGTTTCTCGCCGCTGCAATGCCCTCGCTTTAGAATGCCTCGGCGCCTGCTGCGCCCGTATCCGTGAAAGGTTTCCCCATGCCACAACTGTCCGTCGTCGTTCCGGTCTTCAACGAGCGCGACAACATCCCGCCGCTGCTTGCCGAGATCGCCGCCGCCCTGCGCGGCAAGGTGGCGTACGAAGTCATCTACATCGACGACGACTCCAGCGACGACAGTCGCGCCGTGCTGGTCGCGCAGAAGGCACTCCATCCGGAATTGCGCGTGCTGCACCACGTGACCCGCAGCGGTCAGAGCACGGCGGTATGGAACGGCGTGCATGCGGCCAAATCGCCTTGGATCGCCACCCTCGACGGTGACGGTCAGAACGATCCGGCCGATATCCCCGGATTGCTGGCCGCGCGCGACGCGGCATCGCCGGACATGCGTCTGTTTGCCGGCTGGCGCACCACGCGCCGTGACAGTTTCAACAAACGCCTGTCCTCGAAGGTCGCCAATGCGGTGCGATCGCGGATGCTGCAGGATGCCACCCCGGATACCGGCTGTGGCCTCAAGCTGTTCGATCGCGAGGTGTTTCTGCGACTGCCTTACTTCGATCACATGCACCGCTATCTCCCGGCACTGGTCAAACGTGCCGGCTTTGCCTGCCGCAGTGTGCCGGTCGCACACCGGCCGCGTACGGCCGGCGTCTCCAAGTACGGCATGCTGGATCGGCTGTGGGTCGGCCTGGCGGATTTGCGCGGCGTGGCATGGCTGATGCGCCGCGGCAAGGTGACCCGCATCGAGGAGCTCTGATCCAGATCATGCGGCGCCGCTCGCTGCGTCGTATGCTGTGGGTCTGCCGCTGGGAGATCGCGTATGGGCATCGCCATCAAGCGAGTCTACGAACCGGCCACCAAGATGGACGGCTATCGGGTGCTGGTCGATCGGCTATGGCCGCGGGGCGTGAAGAAAGAGGCGCTGCCGCTGGACCTGTGGGCGAAGGAGTTGGCGCCATCGCATGCGTTGCGGACATGGTTCGGCCACGATCCGGCCCGCTGGGACGGTTTTCGCCATCGCTACGCCAGCGAGCTGGATGCGCTTGGCGAATACTGGCGCCCGCTGGCCGAACGTTCGGTACGCCATGCGGTCACCCTGCTGTATGCCGCGCGCGATGAAGAACACAACCAGGCACTGGCACTGCAGTGCTATCTGCAGAACTGGCTGCGCACCCACGGGCCACGTTGAGCCTGCCAGCGACGGCGACCTCACTCAGGCTTCGCGTACTGGCGTGCTGGATGCCGGCCAGTTGGCCAATGCCTCGCGTGCCTGGGCGCGCCCGCGTTCGATCAGTTCACTGGCGCGGTAGAATTCGTAGACATCGGCGACATTGCGTGGCAGCTGAATCAGCAGATCCGGCTCATAGGCGGCCAGTCGCAAGCGGGACAGATTGGCCTGCATCAGGTCCATCGCCTGGGTCAGGGTCTCGAATGCGCCAGGTTCGTGCGGTTTGCCCGGGCCATGTGGCAGCAGACCGCTGATGAATTCGCCGATCCGCGCACGCATGCCGCGCTCCTCGGCACTCTCGTGCGCAGGGGTCTTCACGGCTGCCGGGGATTCAGACGGACCATCGACGCTGACCGCGATCAGGTAGTCGGTGCTCTCACGGATCAGCGGCGTCACCGGCACCGGATTGAGCAGCGCGCCATCGACCAGGCGCCGACCGCCGACGGTGTGCGGGCGGAATACGGTCGGCACCGCAATCGAGGCGCGAATCGCCTCGAACAGGCTGCCACGGGTCAGCCATACCTCGCGCTCGCGGTCGAGGTCGGTGGCGACCGCGGTGAAGGTGATCGGCAAGTCCTCGATCCGGATGTCGCCGATCAACCCGCGCAAGGTGCCGATGATGCGTTCGCCCTTGATCAGGCCGCCGCCGGAAAAGGTCCAGTCGAGCAAACGCAGCACATCGAACTTGGCCAGGGCGCAGACCCAGTCGCGGTAGGCATCGAGTTTGCCCATCGCGTGGATGCCACCGATCAGCGCACCCATCGAACTGCCCGCAATCGCCACGATCTCGAAACCCTGGCGTTCGATTTCCTCGATCACGCCGATGTGCGCCAGTCCCTTCGCGCCGCCGGCGCCCAGCGCCAGCGCGACGGTCGGTTTCGGCGCGTTGCGACTGTCGTTCGGGGGAGGATGTGCGGCGGAGCTCATCAGGGTGTTCGCTCAGGCCGGCGGTGGCTGGTAACTGCCCAGCGCCAGTTGCAGCAGTATCTTCATTTCCTCGCGTAACGACAGCGGGGCGACGATCTCGGCATCGGGGCCGTATTTGAGCACGTCCATCAGCAGCTCGCGGGAATTGGAGTAGGGCAGCTTCAACGCGTAACGACCATCGGGAAGCCACTCGCCCTGCTGCTGCGAATGCCAGTGTTCGTCGGCAACCCAGCGCGCGGCGTGTTGCGAGAAGCGGATCGTCGCCCAGGCCTTCGGCTTGCCGGCGAAAATGCCGTAGCTCGATGCCAGCAAATCGTTGAGATCGCCCTCGCCGATATCGGTGGCGGGCTGCTCCAGCGCCCGGGGCTCGGCGATACGGTCGACCGCAAAGCTGCGCAATGCCTCGCGGTCGTGATCCCACACATCCAGGTACCAGTTGTCGCGGTAATGGGTAAGTCGTTGCGGCGACACGGTACGGTGGCTGTCGGCGTTGGTGGTGCGGGCGCGATAACGAAAGCGCAACTGATGCCGCTCCAGCACCGCACCGGCGACGATGCGGAACACCTGCTGGTCGAGCTTGCGCTCGCCCCACGGGATGACCCGGATCCGTTCGATCGGCAGTGCCTTGCCACTCCCCTGATCGGATAACAGTCCCTCGATGCGCGCCTTGAAAGGTGCCAGTGCGCCGGCCAGCACGCCGGGACCCGAGCGGCTGATCAGCTCGTTCAGGGCCAGCAGCGCGGCCAGCTCGTCGGAAGTCAGCCAGAGGCCGGGCAATTCGAAGCGCTCGCCCTCACCGAGTTCGTAGCGAAATGCCGCCTGCTCGGTGCCGGCGCTCTCGATCGGCGCGCCCAACGCATCGCGCAGAAAAGCGACATCGCGATACAGCGTGGCGCGGGAGCATTCGAGCTCGTCGAGCAAACGGGTCAGCGGAATCGGATAGTGCGCCGATTTCAGCAGCCGGTGCAGGGTCAGTATGCGTTCGTAGCGATCCATGGCGTGGGCCGGCACCTTAGTCGGAAGTTGCTCACTGTGTAGCATGGTAGTGCTCCGGGCCGGCCGCAAGTCACCGTCCTTCTGAGCGTGCTGGCGCAGGACCTTGCACGGACGCTGCAAGCCGGCGCAGGACCATGTCCGATGGCGCAGCAGGCGGGCCGGCATGATTCATTGCAAGTTCAAATTGTTGCGCTAGTGTTAACGGCTTGTGTGGTTCAACAAATGGAATGCACCCTATGAAGAAGCGGTTGATCGCTGGCGTCTTGCTGGCTGCCCTGGCGAGCTTTTCGGTACAGGCTCAGGATACGTCGTCGCCAAACAGCGCCAGTGCCGGCTCCAGCAATTACGGCGGCTGGAGTGGTTCGGGCGAATTCGGCTTTGCCTCCTCCACCGGCAATTCGCGCTCGCAGAACCTCAACGCCAAACTGGGCTTGAAAAAAGAAAACGACCTCTGGAAGAACAACTTCTTTCTCGACGTGTTGCGTTCGAAGAACGGGCAGAACGTGGTCGATGCGGCAGGCAATACGGTGGAAAAGCTGACCACCACGGCCAACCGCTATTCCGCGGGCGCTTCGGTGGGCCTCAAGCTGGACCCCCGCAGCTATATCGTCGGGGCAGCTCGCTACGACCATGACGACTTTGGCGCCAACCTGTGGCAGGGCACGGTCTCGCTCGGCTATGGCTATATCGCGCTGAAGGACGATCGCAATGAGCTGTCGTTCGAAATCGGTCCTGGTTTCAAACGCTACCGCCCGGCGGACACCACGACGCTGATCAACAATGTTCCGGTGCGGCGGTCGCAGACGATCCAGAGTGAGCCGGTTGCCCGTGGCCTGGTCAACTACAGATTCAAGATCACCGACAACACGTCGTTCGAAAATACCTTCCTGATGGAAGCGGGGTCGAAGAACACCTACCTGCAGAACGACGCAGGCCTGTCGGTCAGCATCACCAGGAAACTGGCGTTGAAAGTGGCTTTCGAGGTGCGCTACAACAGCACCGTCCTGGCCGGCATCAAGAATACCGACACCTTGACCACGACCAATCTCGTCTACAGCTTCTGAGCGAAGCCGGAAACGGCGCGCCTTCGCAATTGGCGTACGACACCACGTTGGCCGAGGTATCCCCGTTTCCCGGTCCAGGAGGCTGTCGGATTTTGATCGGCCGGTCTGCGAATTCGGCTGCGTGGTGCATATTTCCGCCGATTCTCGCTCCATAGAACCACGAGGGGTCGGCGAATCACCGAAAAGCTGTCCTCACGCCGCCGAATTCTCGCCTCGACCATCCAAACCCGACAGCTGGCTATCTCTGCAGCAGTTCGCCGGCACCTTGCGCCAGCAGTGCGTCAGCGACCCGCTGCCCGAGTGCACCTGCCTGATCGATCGGGCTCTGGGCCTCGGCTTGCAGCAAGCGGCCACTGGCCGCGTCACCGACCAGTCCGCGCAGATGCAGGCCGTGTTCGCCCAGCACACACCAGGCGCCGACCGGCACTGTACAACTGCCACCCAGGGCGTGGTTCATCGCCCGCTCCGCGGTGATCGTGAGCCGGGTATCGGGATCGTCCAGCGCTTTGAGCAGCGCCCCTACCGCCGGACGCTCATCGCGCGCCTCGATCGCGATCGCCGCCTGGCCCGGTGCCGGCAGCCAGTCCGGCGCGGTCAGGCGCGCGCGGATGCGCGACGCCAGACCCAGTCTCTCCAGCCCGGCGCAGGCCAGAATGATCGCGTCGTAGGCGCCGCTGTCCAGTTTACCCAGCCGGGTGCCGACGTTGCCGCGCAAATCCAGCAGTTGCAGATCAGGCCGCAGCGATCGCAGCTGTGTCTGTCGGCGCAACGACGAGGTGCCGACCCTGGCGCCGGAAGGTAACGCGGCAAGGTCGGCATGCTCGTTGCTGACGAAGGCGTCGGCGGCATCGGCCCGCGGCAGGATCGCCGGCAGGTTGAAGCCGGGTTCCAGGGTGGCCGGCACATCCTTCAACGAATGCACCGCCAGATCGGCGCGGTCCTCCAGCATCGCCACTTCGAGTTCCTTCAGGAACAGGCCCTTGCCGCCGATCGTGGCCAGCGGCTGATCGAGGATCTCGTCGCCACGGGTGGTCATCGGCACCAGCGTCACCTGCAGGTTGGGGTGCGTCGCCCGCAACAGGGCGGCCACATGCTCGGCCTGCCACAGCGCCAGGGCGCTCTGGCGGGTGGCAATACGCAGGACAGAGGGATTCATCGGAACTCCGGGCCATTCGGCAGTGTCCTATTGTCGCGTAGTTTGCGCGTCCCGGTGGGGACGTCATGTCGCAGTCGCGGAACAGCGTCCGAACCTTGGCGGCGGCAAGGGAAAACAGCAAAACGGTGCGTCGACAGGCCGGCAGCCTGTGGGACTTCGGTGGTCGAGGCGGGAATTTGGTGGCGCGAGGACAGATTTTCGACGAATCGCCGGCCCATAGTGGTTCCATCGGGCAAGAATCGGCGAAAATAAGCGCCGCTCAGGTGGATTTTCCGACCGGCCGATCAAGGTCCGACAGGCTGCTAGGATGGCGCCATAACATGGGAGCAACACATGCGTAGCGGTAATCCGACACTCAACAAGAATACCTTTCTCGATGCCGCCAGCGGTGCGGTGGTATCGCATGGCGACGATGTCATGACGATCAACGGCACGGTCAACAAGACCGGCCTGCTGCTGATTCTGGCGCTGGTCGGCGCGATGTACAGCTGGAGCCACTACACCGGTCCGGCGAGCTTGCCGGCGCTTTATCCGCTGCTCATCGGTGGTGCGCTTGGCGGCTTGGTACTGGCGCTGATTACGGTGTTCAAGAAAACCTGGTCGCCATATACCGCGCCGATGTATGCGCTGGTGGAAGGTGTCTTCATCGGCGGCCTGTCGGCGATCTTCGAGGCCCGCTATCCGGGTATCGTGCTGCAGGCCGTCGGACTGACCTTCGGCACCATGGCTGCGCTGTTGATGGCCTATCGCAGCGGCCTGATCCGCGCCACCGAGAAATTCAAGCTCGGGGTGGTGGCCGCCACCGGCGGCGTGATGCTGCTGTACCTGGCCAATATGGTGATGGGCTTCTTCGGTCACTCGATGGGTTTCATCAACGGTCATAGCGGTATGGGCATCGCCTTCAGCGCCGTGGTGGTGGTGATCGCCGCGCTCAACCTGATCCTCGACTTCGACATGATCGAGCAGGGCGTCAACGCCCGTGCGCCGAAGTACATGGAGTGGTACGGCGCCTTCGCCCTGGTTGTCACCCTGGTTTGGCTGTACCTCGAACTGCTGCGCCTGCTGTCGAAACTGCAGTCGCGCAACTGAGCAAACGTCCCCGGGAATTGTAGCGGAGGGGCCATGAGTGGCCGCTCATCGTGACATGACAAAGGCGCGGTTCACCGCGCCTTTGTCATGTAGCCACTTGTGCAATCGTCATCGCGATTGCGCGTTGCGCCGCCTACGCCGATTGCAGCTGGCGGTTGCCCGTGGGCTTGCCGCCGTGATGGTCAGCGGCCAGCAACATGTAGAACGCGGGCACCACGAACAGGGTGAACACGGTGCCGATGGCCAAGCCGGTGGAGATCACCAAGCCCATGTTGAAGCGTCCGGCGGCACCGGCGCCGGAGGCGATCACCAGCGGCAGCACGCCCAGCACCATCGCCGCCGTGGTCATCAGGATGGGTCGCAGGCGCACCGCGGCAGCATGTTCGATCGCCTCACGCTTGGACATGCCATTGAGCTGCGACTGGTTGGCGAATTGCACGATCAGGATGCCGTGCTTGCTGATCAGGCCCATCAAGGTCACCAGCCCCACCTCGGTATAAATGTTGAGGCTGGTAAACAGGTTGACGAAGATCAGTGCGCCAAACAACGCCAACGGCACCGAAACCAGGATCACGATCGGATCGCGCAGGCTGTTGAACTGGGCCGCCAGTGCCAGGAATACGATGATCACTGCGAACAGCAAGGTAGTGCCGAAGCCGCCAGCTTCCTGCATGAACTGCCGCGACTGTCCGGAATAGTCCACCGAATACCCGCTTGGCGCCACCTGATGCACCAGATCGCGCAGGTAGCTGAGCGCCTCGCCCTGCGACAGCCCGGACACGCCGGAAATCGTTGCCGAATTCAGCTGCTGGAAATGGCTCAACGATTGCGGCACGACCTGATGGGTGATCCTGGCCACCGTCGCGGCCGGAATCACCGAGCCGTCCGGCACGCGAATGTAGTAGTTCAACACCTGGTCGGGGTTCAGCCGGTCGGCCTGGAGTACTTGCGGAATCACCCGATAGGAGCGTCCGGCGATCGAGAAATAGTTGACGTAGCCACCGCCCAGTGCCGCGCTCAACGAGGCGCCGACATCCTGCTGGGTCAGTCCAAGCGTGGTGATCATGTCGCGGTCCAGACTGACCGTGGCCTGCGGCTTGTCGATCTTCAGGTCCGAATCGATGAAGTAGAACTTGCCGCTGGCCTGCGCCTTGCGCAGTACCTTCTGGGCGACTTCGTAGAGGTTCTGGAACGGTTCGGTGGTCGTGATCACCAGCTGAATCGGCAAGCCCTGAGCCCCCGGCAGTGGCGGGAACTGGAACGCCGCCACGCGCGCGCCGGCGATGCCGTTCCATTTCTTCTGCAGTTCCTGCTGGATCTGCTGCGCACTGCGATCGCGCTGATCCCATGGCTTCAACAGCACGCCACCGATACCCTGGTTGATCGTGGGTACGCCGGTGAGCTGGAACATCTGCTGGTATTGCGGCAGTTGCCGGGCCAGCTTGAACATTTGCCCGGCGTAGACGTTCATCTGTTGTGCGGTGGCATTCGGCGCGCCGACCACTTGGCCGACCACGATGCCCTGATCCTCTGCCGGCGCCAGTTCCGACTTCGCGGTCATGCCCAGTGCGATGGTGGCCAGCAGCAGCAACCCGGCCATCACGATCACCACCGACCACGTCGACAGCGTGTTGTGCAACACGCGCTGGTAACCCCGGTGCAGGCGATCGAACTGGCGATCGATGAACTGCACGAAACGCCCGTTTTCCTGCTCGCCGCGGAAGAAGTTCGCGCACATCATCGGCGACAGGGTCAGCGCCACCACCGCCGAGACGGTCACCGCGCCGGCGAGGGTGAAGGCGAACTCGCTGAACAGCGCGCCGGTCAAGCCTTTCTGGAAGCCGATCGGCACATAGACCGCGATCAGCACCACAGTCATCGCCAGGATCGGTCCGCCCAGTTCGCGCGCGGCCAGCAACGCCGCCTGCAGTGGCGTCTTGCCCTCCTCCTTCATGTGCCGGTCGACGTTTTCCACCACGATGATCGCGTCATCCACCACCAGGCCGATCGCCAGCACCAGTGCCAGCAGGGTCAGCAGGTTGATCGAGTAGCCCAGCGCCAGCATCACGAAGAAGGTGCCGATCAACGACAGCGGCATCGCGATTACCGGGATGATCACCGCGCGCAGACTGCCGAGGAACAGGAAGATCACCAGGGTCACGATCAGCAGCGCCTCGACCAGGGTCTTGACAACCTCGTTGATCGAGCTGTTGACGAATTCGGTGGCGTCGTAAACGATGGCGCCGGTCAGGCCGTTCGGCAACTGGCTGCGGATGTCCGGAAACGCGTCGCGCACGCGCTTGGCGACACTCAGAATGTTGGCATCGGGGGCGACCTTGATGCCGATGAACACCGAGCGTTTGCCGCTGAAGGCGACATTGAAGTTGTAGTTTTCCGAGCCCAGGCCGACCTTGGCCACGTCCTGCAGGCGCACGATGGAGCCGTTTTTCTGCTTGATCGCCAGCTGCTTGAACTCGGCCACCGTGTGCAGGTTGCTGTCGGTGGTCAGATCCACCGTCACCGACTGGCCCTTGGTCGAGCCGACGGCGGCCAGGTAGTTGTTGGCCGCCAGCGCGCTGTAGACATCGCTCGCGGTTACGCCGTGGGCCGCCATTTTGGCTGGGTCGAGCCACGCGCGCAGTGCGAACTGGCGGGCACCGAGCAGTTCGGCCGTCTGCACGCCTTCGATCGAATCGAGTTTCGGTTTGACCACCCGGGTCAGGTAATCAGTGATGCTGTTGGTCGGCAGCTCGTCGCTGTAGAAACCCATGTACATCGCGTCGATCGTCTGCCCGGTCTGCACATGGATCACCGGTTGCTGCGCCTGCGGCGGCAGCTGGTTCTTGACCGAATTGATCTGGGTGGTGATCTCGGTCAGCGCGCGATTGGCGTCGTAGTTGAGGCGCAATGTGGCGGTAATCGTGGATACGCCGGCGACGCTGCTGGATGACAGGTAGTCGATACCCTGCGCCTGCGCGATAGCCTGCTCCAGCGGTTGCGTGATGAAGCCGGCCATGGTCTGTGCATCGGCGCCGTAGTACGTCGTGGAAACCGTGACCGTGGCGTTCTCGGTCTTCGGGTACTGGCGCACGGTCAGGCTGGTTACCGCGCGCAGGCCGAGCACCAGGATCAGCAGGCTGGCCACGATCGCCAGCACCGGCTTGTTGATGAACAGGTCGGTGAATTTCATCGCGTCGGCTCAGTGTTCTTGCGGTGTGGGATGCGACTGGTCGGCTGGCTGTACGCTGTTGTCGACGACGATCGGCGCGCCATTCTTCAGTTTCAACTGACCACTGGTTACCACCACCGTGCCGGGGTCAATGCCTTTGAGGATCGCTACCTGGTCACCGCGTGTTTCGCCGAGGGTCACGAAGGTCTGCTGCACCGTCGCTGGCAGCGCCTTGCCGTCCTTGCCCCGGCCCTTGGACGGATGCACCACGTACACGGTATCGCCGTAGGGGTTGTACACGATGGCAGCCTGCGGCAGGGTCAGCAGTTGCCGGCTGTGCCCGATGTCGACGCGGACCTTGGCGAACATGCCGGGGATCAGCTGCTTGTCGTGGTTGGCGACGGTGGCCTCGACCTGCACGTTGCGGGTGTCGGTATTCACCTTGGGATTGATCGCACTGAGCTTGCCGCTGAACGACCGCCCGACGTAGGCATCCACGCCGAGATTCACCTGTTGACCGACCTGGAGCTGGCCGAGTTCGCGCTGGGGCACGCTGAAATCGACATACAGCGGGTCGAGCTGCTGCAAGGTCACCACGCTGGTGCCGATACTGAGGTAGTCGCCGGGGCTGACGGTGATGATGCCGGCGCGGCCGGCGAACGGCGCCCGCAGCTGCTTTTTGGCGACCACCACTTTTTGCTGCGCCACGGCGGCCTGGTTGGCCTTGAGATTGGCCGCGGCAGTGTCGTAGTCGGCCTTGCTGATGGCCTGCGCCGCCAGCTGCTGACGGGCGCGCTGGAAGGTGATCTGCGACAGCCGTGCGTTGGCCTCGAGCTGCTGTAGCCTGGCCACATCGTCACCATCGCGCAACTGCAGCAACAGCTGGCCCTTGGCGACATCGTCACCGGACTTGAGCTTGACCGCAGCGACCAGCCCGGCGGCGTCCAGCGCCAGGTCCGCGCCGCGCGCCGCGCGCAGTGTGCCGACCGCATGCAGCGCAGGTTGCCATGCCTGCTTTTGGGCGCTGATCGTGCTGACCGTGGAAGGGCCTGGCTTGGGCATGTTCGAGATCATCCGCATCACCAGCAGGACCTTGATGCCGGCGATCAGGGCAATCAGCAACAGCACCCCCACAATCATCCAGATCATGCGTTTGGTGGTGCTGGGTTGGCGATCAGCGCGCGTGGGCATGCGCGGACTCCTCAGTTCGATGCGGTGGATGGTGCAGGTGTGGACGGCTTGGTACCGGCGTCATCACGCCAGCTGCCGCCGAGCGCGGCGTACAGGGCAGCGGTATCGGAAAGCCGTGCCGCGCGCGCCTGGATCAGGCTGATGCGCGCCTGCTGGAAGCTGCGTTCGGCGTTCAGCAGGTTGAGGTAGCCGGTTGCACCCAGTTGGTACTGGCGGCGCACCAGTTGCAGTTGGCGCGTCGCGGTGCGCTCGGCGGTGGCTTGTGCGGCCAGTCCCTGGGCATCGAACTGTAGCGCCTGCAGCGCATCGGCGACGTTCTGGAAGGCGGTCAGCACGGTGCCCTGCCAGTCCGCCAGGGCCTTGTCCAGTCCAGCTTGCGCCGCGCGCTTCTGCGAAATCAGCTGGCCGCCGTGAAACAGCGGTTGCGTCAATCCCAGCCCCAGCGACCAGGCGCCGGTACCGGCGGAAAACAGATCGCTGGCGTGCAGTGCCGAGGAGCCGACGCTGCCGGACAGGTTGATTTGCGGCAACATCGCGGCGGTCGCCACGCCCACCCTGGCGGTCGCTGCGTGCAATTGTGCCGAGGCGGCCTGGATGTCCGGACGCTGTGCGACGAGTTGCGACGGCAGGCTGACCGGGATGTCACGCGGCAGCCGCACCGCATCCAGACGCAGTGGCTGCATCTGCAGCTGCGCCGGGGTGACGCCCAGGTAGGTCGCCAGCTGGTTGCGGGTGGCTGCCAGTTGCTTGCGCAGCGGTGGCAACAGGGTCAGCGTGCCGGTCAGCTGGCTGCGCACCGCCAGCGTATCGGACAGCGATCTGGCGCCGATCGCCTGCTGTTTCTGCGCGATCGCCAGCTGCTTGCGCTGCATCTGCACGATCTGTTCGGTGGCATGCAGTTGTTCGCGTAGCGAGGCTTCCTGTAGCGAGGCGGTGACGACGTTGGCCGCCAGCGTCAGGTAAGTCGCTTCCAGCTGCGCACGTTGATAATCCGCCAGCGCCGCCTGAGTCTCGATGCCGCGGCGGACCCCACCGAACAGGTCGAATACGTAGCCGACCTTGACCGAGGTGTTGTAAACCGTCAGCGGCGGAAACGTGAAGGCGCCCCCGAACGGCGCACTGGACTGTTTCTGGCGGGTGACCCCGGCGTTGGCGTCGACCGTGGGGAGCAGGTTGCCACGCGCCGCGCTGACGTTTTCCTGTGCCTGCCGCAATGCGGCCCGGGCTGCAGCCATGCTCGGGCTGTGGACCAGTGCGGTATCGACGCGTCGGGTCAGCTCGGGGTTGTCAAACGTGGTCCACCAGCGAGCGGGCACGTCGCGACCCTGCAAAAATCGCTGGGCGTCGCCATCGGCGGTGGGTACATCGGCGGTGCTGGCCGGTAGTGGCCGGGCGGTATAGCGATCCACCGCCGGCGCGGCGGGACGCCGGTAGTCGGGGCCGACGGCGCAGCCGGTCAGTGACAGCGCGACCAGCACGGCCAGGGCGCGCGCGACGCCCGCCAGTGAATCAGACTTCGTGTCGAAACGGGGACGGGGCAAGGGGTAATCCGCGCGGGAGGAGAGCCGGGCGGAAAATAGCATACTGCCGAGTGTAGATATATAGCCACGGCAAGTTCTTGCGCCGGCGATCCTTTCGAGGGCCGAGCAACGTCCGACAGGCTGCCCGTGACTACGCGGTCAGCAAGGCCTTGGCGTGTTCCACCACGTTCTCGGTCGTAAAGCCGTATTCCCGCAACAGTGCCGCGGCCGGTGCGGATGCGCCGAAGCGTTCCACCCCCAGCATCGCGCCGGCCGTGCCAACGTAGCGGTCCCAGCCTTGCGTCACCCCCAGCTCCACCGCCAGCCGCGCCGTCACCGCGGGGGGCAGCACATGGTCGCGATAGTCCTGCGGCTGGGCTTCGAACAGTTCCCAACTGGGCATCGACACGCAGCGCACGGCGATACCCTCGCCGCGCAGACGTTCGGCAGCGGCCAGAATCAGCCCGACCTCGGAGCCACTTGCCAGCAGGATCAGTGCCGGCTGGCCGTCGGGGGTATCGCTGAGCACGTAGGCGCCGCGGCGCAGGCCTTCGGCACTGGCGTAGTGCGTGCGATCCAGCGTGGCCAGGTTCTGCCGGCTCAGCGCCAGCAGCACCGGGCGGTCCTGCGATGCCAGGGCGACTTTCCATGCCACGGCGGTTTCGTTGGCATCGGCGGGGCGAATCAAGGTCAGTCCGGGGATCGCGCGCAGACTGGCCAGCTGTTCCACCGGCTGGTGGGTCGGCCCGTCCTCGCCGAGTGCGAGGCTGTCGTGGGTGAACACGTGGATCACGTGCAGCCCCATCAGCGCGGCCAGCCGGATCGACGGCCGCATGTAATCGGAGAAGATCAGGAAGGTCGAACCGTACGGCACGAAGCCGCCGTGTGCCGCCAGTCCGTTGACGATGCCGCCCATGGCGTGTTCGCGCACGCCGAAGTGCAGGTTGCGTCCGGCGCGACTCCAGCCGCCGCTGTCGGAACCCTGGGCGTCCTCGCCGGAGGCCAGCGCGGGATTGAAGTCGCCAAGCCCTTTCAGTGCCGTGTGCGTGGACGGGTCGAGATCGGCCGAACCGCCAAACAGCGCTGGCAAGCGTGCCGCGATCGCATTCATCACCTTGCCGCCGGCGACGCGGGTCGCCATGCCCTTGGGGTCGGCAGGAAAGTCGGGGACATCCGCGTCCCATCCGGGCGGCAGCTCGCCGGCAAGCCGTGTCCGCAGCTCCCTTGCCAGCTCGGGAAACGCCTCGCCGTACGCGCTCATCCGCGTCTTCCATTCGCCTTCCAGCCTGGCACCGCGCGACAGTGCCTGGCGAAAATGCTGCAAGGCGGCGTCGGGCAGCACGAAGGCGGGCTCCACCGGCCAGCCGAGTTTTTGCTTGGTCTTTTTCACATCCTCGACGCCCAGCGGCGAACCGTGGGCCTTGAAGCTGTCCTGCTCGGGGGAGCCAAAGCCGAGGTGCGTGCGCACCAGGATCAGCGTGGGCCGCGTGGTCTCCTCGCGGGCCGCCTGCAACGCCGCCTCGACGGCAGCCACGTCGTTGCCGTCGGCCACTGCGATGGTCTGCCAGCCGTAGGCCTCGAAGCGCCGGGCACGGTCCTCGGAAAAAGTGATGTCGGTGCCGGCCGCCAGGCTGACGCGGTTGTCGTCATACAGGCAGATCAGTTTGCCCAGCTGGAGGTGTCCGGCCAGCGAGGCAGCCTCCGCGGCGATGCCTTCCATCAGGTCGCCGTCGCTGACCAGGGCCCAGGTGTGGTGATCGATCACGTTGTGGCCGTCGCGGTTGTAGCGCGCCGCCAGGTGCGCCTCGCCGATCGCCATGCCGACGGCGTTGGCCAGTCCCTGTCCCAGCGGCCCGGTAGTCACCTCGACGCCGGCAGTATGGCCGCGTTCGGGGTGCCCCGGCGCCTTGCTGCCCCACTGCCGGAAACGCTTGAGGTCATCCAGTGGTAGCGCGTAGCCGGTGACATGCAGCAGGCTGTAGAGCAAGGCCGAGCCGTGCCCGGCCGACAACACGAAGCGGTCGCGATCCGGCCAGTGCGGATTCGACGGATGATGCTTGAGCTGGCGCGTCCACAGCACATAGGCCATGGCGGCCGCGCCCAACGGCAATCCGGGATGGCCGCTGTCGGCCTGTTGCACCATGTCGACCGCGAGGAAACGGAGCGTGTTGATGCATTGTTGATCGAGTTGACTGGACATGTGGATCTCCCGGGTTCAGGTAGGTGTCTGGATGTCGATGGCAACCGCCGCGGAGCAGCCGGCAACGGGGCGTTCCGCCGCCGCCGTTCGATCGCAGCTCCCGGCAGCGAAAATGCGTTTGGCCGTCACCGGGCGAAAAGTCGTCGCGGTTGCTGCGCAGCAGCGGTCACTTCAATGGTTTGATTCACCGGTACTTTCGTCGGTTGATTCCAATGGCTTGGACTCCGCCGAATCCTGCTGCCGCAAAAAAACGCTGAGCACCACGAAAAGCGCGATTGTCAGGTACTCGGCCTGCCAGGTTTGCAGGTTGGATGACCAGAACTGGGCCGAAACCAGAAACGCCCCGAGCGATATCGGCGACTGGCCGGCGAGTGCCCGTTGCGCGTTGTAGGTGTTGGCACCGAACCATGCATGCAGTGCCAGTGAAAGCCCAAAAAGCAGGACGAAAACCACCGACAGCGAATGGCGGTAAAGCCAGCTGAAGCGCGTGGCTTCCTCGCGTCGTTTCCGCTGGTCGTTGCCCTTGTCGGGATCGCGCGAGTGCGGTGCGCCGCGCTGATAGAAGATACTGCTGAATACAATCAGGGTGGCCAGCTGCAGGAAGGCAGCTTGCCAATTGCTGGCAAGTCCCTCCAGAAAACTGCTGCTGACCAGGTTGTGCCAGTAACCGATCAGCGCTTGTCCGTGCGCCGCCAGCATATCGTTTTGCTGCCGCCAGCCGACCACGCTTTGTGCAGCCAGGCACAAGACGAAAAGGCTGAACAAGGCGATCGTGAGCGAGTTGCTCTTGGCAGGAGGCGTGATACTCCACGCGCGGGTGCGCTTTTCAACCTTCATGACCTCGATGCCTCATTGCAGCAAGTCCAACGCCTGGCCTACATCGAGGTTCCAGGCGCGTCTGGACGCTGGTGGAAGAATGGGCGTATCCGGGTCAAATTGCCGTCAACAGCGTCTCGCGACGGGCGTGCTTAGGCCAGTGTGCTGAACAGGGTGCCGACCCCGGCGGTTATCGCCATCGCCAGTGCGCCCCAGAAGGTGATGCGCAGCGCGCCGGTGCTGATTTTTGCGCCGCCAGCCTTCGCCGCCACGCCGCCGAGTACGGCGAGAAACAGCAGTGAGGTGGCGAAGACTGCAACCAGCCGAAGCGTGGCCGGCGTCAACGCGATGACCAGCAGTGGCAACGCGGCGCCGACCGCAAAGCTCAGCGCCGAGGCGCCGGCCGCTTGCAGCGGGCGTGCCCGCAATGCGTCGGTGATGCCCAGCTCGTCGCGCGCGTGGGCATCGAGTGCGTCGTGGGCCATCAATTGTTCGGCCACCTGTCGCGCCAATGCCGGATCCAGGCCGCGCGCGACGTAGATGCCGGCCAGCTCCTTGTGTTCGCCCTCGACGTCGTTTTGCAGCTCCAGCCGCTCGCGTTGCAGTTCGGCGTCTTCGCTGTCGGCCTGAGAGTGGACCGAAACATACTCGCCGGCAGCCATCGACATCGCGCCAGCGACCAGGCCCGCGGTGCCGGCAATCAAAATGCTCTGCCCGCTGCCATGTGCCGCGGCCACGCCAAGTACCAGGCTGGCGGTGGAGACGATGCCATCGTTGGCACCGAGTACGGCCGCGCGCAGCCAGCCCATGCGACCGGTCTTGTGACGTTCGTGATGACGCGAATGCATGCGCTACCTCTCCCCTGGCGGTCGTTATGGATGCGTGCGATTTTTTCCCAAGCTCTCAGAGCATCCGCTGCAAGGTGTCGTCCTTGCGCATATAGTGGTGCCACAGCGCGGCGAGGATGTGCAGGCCGATCACCCAATAGAAAATGGTGCCGACCCAGCTGTGGATGTTTTCCAGCTGGTGTGAAAGGGCACGGTCGGGCGCTCCCAGCAGTGGCGGCAGCAGCGTCACGCCGAACAGCTTCACCGGCTGCCCGCCGGTCTGTACGGTGAGGATGCCGAGCACCGGCTGCACCAGCAGGAACAGGTACAAGGCGACGTGGGTGATCTTGCCCATCCACTCGGTCAACGGTGCCAGCGGCGGGGTAATCGCCGGTCGCGCATGCCGGGTTCGCAACCAGAACCGGGGAAAGACCAGCAGCAACACCGCGATGCCGGCGGTGAAATGCGCGGCCAGGATATTGGCGCGGGTCAGGCTGCCCTTGGGAAACAGGTCGAAAATATTGATGAACAGGTAGGCCAGCAGTACCAGGCCAAAGATCAGCCAGTGCAGCCAGCGCCGCGGGGCGGCATAGCGGGGGCGCGAATCTGTCGAGGGCATGCACTTTCTCCGGAATGGCGGTTGGCTGAATGATCGCAGGAATGATGGCCAGGGCGAGATCATCGCATCGCCATGCTTCGATTTTGCTGAGTGCTGGAGGATCGGTCGTGGCGGGCTGGAGCACGCCTTCAATCGTCGGCGATCGCGGTGTCGACGATCTTCTGCGCCTCACCCAGCAGTGTTTGCAGGTGCTGCTGGCTCTTGAAGCTCTCGGCATAGATCTTATAGATCGCTTCGGTCCCGGACGGCCGTGCCGCAAACCAGCCGTTGGCAGTGACGGCCTTGATGCCACCGATGGCGGCCTGGTTGCCGGGTGCCTTGTCGATCACCTGGGTGATTTTTTCGCCGGCGAGCTGCTTGCTGTGCAACTGATCGGGCGACAGCCGGGCCAGCCGCGCCTTCTGTGCGGGGGTGGCGGTGGCCTCGATGCGATCGGCAAACGGCTCCCCGAGCTCGTCGGTGAGCTGCACGTACAGTTCGCCCGGATCCTTGCCGCTGCGCGCACTGATTTCGGCCGACAGCAGCGCCGGCACCAGGCCGTCCTTGTCGGTGGTCCATACCGTGCCATCGTGGCGCAACAGCGAGGCGCCGGCGCTTTCCTCGCCACCGAAACCCAGTGAGCCGTCGAACAGACCGGGCGAAAACCATTTGAAGCCGACCGGTACTTCATAGAGCTCACGTCCCAGCCGCTCGACCACGCGATCGATCATCGACGTGCTGACCACAGTCTTGCCGATCGCCGCGGCCGCGCTCCACTGTGGACGGTGGCGAAACAGGTAGTCGATCATCACCGACTGGTAGTGATTGGCCTCGATCAGTCCGTGACTGCGGGTGACGATGCCGTGGCGGTCGTGGTCGGTATCGCAGGCGAAGGCGACATCATAATCATCCTTCTTGCCGATCAGTCGCTGCATCGCATACTTCGAGGACGGGTCCATGCGGATGCTGCCGTCCCAGTCCACCGTCATGAAGGCAAACTGCGGATCGACCGTCTCGCTGATCACCGTCAACGCCAGTTGGTAGCGATCGGCGATCGGCGCCCAGTAATGCACGCCGGCGCCGCCCAGCGGGTCCACGCCCATCTGGATGCCGGCACCGCGGATCGCCTCGAAATCGATCACGTGGGCGAGGTCGGCAACGTAATGATTGAGAAAGTCGTGTTGGTGCGTGGTCGCGGCCTTGCGCGCCTGTGCCAGCGGCATCCGCTTCACGCCGCGCAGGCCGCTCTCGAGCAGGGCATTGGCGCGCTTCTGCACCCAGCCGGTGATCTCGGTGTCGGCCGGGCCGCCGTTGGGGGGGTTGTACTTGAAGCCGCCGTTGTCCGGGGGATTGTGCGACGGCGTAATCACGATGCCGTCGGCGAGGCCGTCGCGGCGGCCGCGGTTGTAGACCAGGATGGCGTGCGAGATGGCCGGGGTCGGGGTGAACTCGCCGCCGCTGGCGATCATCGTCTGCACACCGTTGGCGGCCAGTACTTCCAGCGCACTGTCGAAGGCCGGTTGCGACAACGCGTGGGTATCGAAACCGATGAACAACGGGCCGTCGATGCCCTTGTTCTGACGGTAGTCGCAGATCGCCTGGCTGGTCGCCAGGATGTGCCACTCGTTGAAACTGCGGGTGAATGAACTGCCGCGATGGCCCGAGGTGCCGAATGCCACGCGTTGCGCGGCTTCGGCGGGGTCGGGTTGCAGGTCGGCATAGGCCGCCAGCAGTTTCGGGATGTCGACGAGGATCGACGCCGGCGCCGGCTTGCCGGCAAGCGGGCTGATTTTCTGACTCATGGCGTCTCCGCGTCAGCGCCATCGCGCAAGGCGCGGTAACGGCGGATCAAGGTGTTGGTGGAGCTGTCGTGGTCGAGTTGCGGCTCGTCCTTCGCGGTGAGCTCGGCAATCGTGGTCTTGGCCAGCTGCTTGCCCAGTTCCACGCCCCACTGATCGAACGAATCGATATCCCAGATCACGCCCTGCACGAATACGCTGTGCTCATACAGGGCGATCAGTGTGCCCAGTACGTGCGGTGTCAAGGTGCTGGCGAGGATCGTGGTGCTGGGTCGGTTGCCCTCGAAGGTGCGGTGCGCGACCAGCGCCTCGTCGGTGCCCTCGGCGCGAACCTGGTCGGCCGTCTTGCCGAAAGCCAGTGCCTCGCCCTGGGCAATCAGGTTGGCCATCAGCAGGTCGTGCTGGTCACCCCCGGTTGACGCGGGCACCGGCTGCAGCGGCTGGCCGAAGCCGATGAAGTCACACGGCACCAGCCGGGTGCCCTGATGAATCAGCTGATAGAACGAGTGTTGCCCGTTGGTGCCCGGCTCGCCCCAGTAGATCGGCCCGGTGGCGTAGTCGACCGGTGCGCCGTCGTGGGTGACGTACTTGCCGTTGCTCTCCATCGTCAGTTGCTGGAGATAGGCGGGGAAACGTTTCAGGTACTGCTCGTAGGGCAACACCGCGACGGTGGTGGCATCGAGGAAATTGGTGTTCCAGACGCCCAGCAAGCCCATCAATACTGGCAGGTTGCGCTCCAGTGGCGTCTGTCGGAAATGCTCGTCCATCGCATGGAAACCGGCCAGCATCTGGCGAAAGTGGTCGGGGCCGATCGCCAGCATGGTCGACAGGCCGATCGCCGAATCCATCGAGTAGCGCCCCCCCACCCAATCCCAGAAACCGAACATGTGCGCGGTGTCGATGCCGAATTTTTGCACCTCATCGGCGTTGGTGGAGACGGCGACGAAATGCCGGGCGATGGCCTTGTCGTCGCCACCGAGCGCATCCAGGCACCAGGCACGGGCAGCCTGCGCATTGCTCAGTGTCTCCAGCGTGGTGAAGGTCTTGGAGCAGACGATGAACAGCGTCTCGGCTGCGTCCAGGTCGCGTGTGGCTTCGACGAAATCGGTGCCGTCGACATTCGACACGAAGCGGAATGTCATCTCCCGTTCGCTGTAGGCACGCAGGGCTTCATAGGCCATCACCGGGCCTAGGTCCGAGCCGCCAATGCCGATGCTGATCACGTTGCGGATGCGCTTGCCGCTGTGGCCGCGCCAGCTGCCGCCGCGGACCTGATCGGCAAAGGCACTCATGCGGTCCAGCACCTGGTGCACGTCAGGCACGACGTTGTGGCCGTCGACCAGGATCTTCTCGCCGGCCGGTGCCCGCAACGCCACATGCAGCACCGCACGGTTTTCGGTGGTGTTGATTTTTTCGCCGTGAAACATCGCCTCGGTGCGCTGCCGCAGCTCGCAGGCCTCGGCCAGTTCGCACAACAGTTTCACCGTGTCGGCGCTGATGCACTGCTTTGAATAGTCCATGTACAGGCCGACTGCTTCGGCGGTCAGCCGTTCGCCGCGGCGAGGGTCCGCGGCAAACAGCTGGCGCAGCGACTGCGATCCGATCCGGGCGAAATGCTGCTGCAGCGCGTGCCACTGCGGCAACGAGGTGAGCTTGGCGGGTTTCATAGCCTGATCGATCCCTGTGCCTTGCGGTCGAGCGCGCTCGCCTTATCGGCGATCCGTTGCAGCAACTGCTTCCAGGACTTGACGAAGGCGTCGGCACCCTCGTCCTGCAGCGTGCTTGCCATCGCGTCGAGGTCCACGCCGGCCTCGGCGATCCGCGCCAGCATTGCCTCGGCCTCTGCGCCGTCGTCAGCCAGCGGGCCGTGCAGTTCGCCGTGGTCGGCAAACGCATGCAGGGTTTTTTCCGGCATCGTGTCGATGGTATCCGGCGCGGCCAGCGCGCTGACGTACAGCGTGTCGGGCGAGGATGGGTCCTTGGTGCCGGTGCTGGCCCACAGCAGGCGTTGCGGCAGGGCGCCGGCGGCGCTGAGTTTCTGCCAGCGCGGTGAGGCCAGCAGTTTGCGGTAGGCGCGATAGGTTTGCTGGCCCACTGCGATACCAAGCTTGTTGTGCAAGGCATCCGGCAGTTGCTTGTTGCCGGCCACGTCCCAGCGGCTGATGAACAGCGAGGCGACCGAACCCACACGGGGGGCCAGCCCGGCCTCGATGCGGCGTTCGATGCCGCGTAGATAGGCTTCGGCGGCGGCCAGGTACTGGTCGCAGGAAAACAACAGCGTCACATTGATCGGAATGCCGAGAAAAATAGCCTCTTCGATGGCCGGTATGCCTTCAGGCGTGCCGGGAATCTTCACGAACAGGTTTTCGCGTTGCGCCTGCGCGAAGATCTGCTTGGCCGCGGCAATCGAGCCGGCGGTGTCGGCGGCCAGCAGTGGCGAAACCTCCATCGAAACCCAGCCGTCCACATGGTCGCTGGCATCGAAGATCGGCCGAAACAGGTCGGCGGCCCGGCGCAGATCTTCCAGTGCCAGTGCGACAAACAGTTTTTCTCCGGCCAGGCCTGCCAGCGTCTTGGCATGAATGCCGGCGTCGTAGGCATCGCCATCGCCGATGGCGGCGTCAAAGATGCTGGGGTTGGAGGTCAATCCGGTGACCGAATCCTCGGCGATATAGCGCGCCAGCGTGCCATCGTCGAGCAGGGTACGGGTGATGTTGTCCAGCCACAGGCTCTGGCCGAGTTCGTGAAGTTGGCGGGTCGCTTTCATGGAGGCTCCAGGGATTTGACGAAGGTCGAATT
Organism: Rhodanobacter sp.; assembly: GCA_004298015.1. Taxonomy (GTDB): domain Bacteria; phylum Pseudomonadota; class Gammaproteobacteria; order Xanthomonadales; family Rhodanobacteraceae; genus Rhodanobacter. Next base: position 8,496 of record SCSE01000013.1, on the reverse strand, counting down.
CTGTTCGTTGCCAGTGCAGCTCAATCGGGTGGCGTGGCCCGTGAGGCGACATTCCGTGGCAACAGGTCGACCAGTTTACGCCCGCACAGCTGGTCGATGCGTGCGATCTCCAGATCGGCAGCTGGATAATCCGCGCCGGCCGCGGCGGCGTAATGTCCCTGCCGTACGAAGATCGTGCTCAGCCGGCTACCCAGATGCTGCTTCATGCTGGCCAGCAGCTCGGGTTTGTCGTCGACCATCACGTAGTGGCTGGCCGGGTAACGCTGTTCGATCGACGCCCAGCGCTGCTGTTTGTGCAGGTAGATCAGCACCTCGCCACGACAGGCATCCCACAGGCCTGAGTGCTGGATCTTGCGCGGTTGAAACACCATGTCGCCATCGGACAGGATTACCGGCTGTCCCAGCGCACGCAATTGCGCGATGGTCTCCAGCGCATGCGGATAGAGCCGATCGGCGAACGGATACTCAAGCAGCCATGCCGACATCTGCAGCAACGCAGGGTGATCCTCCAGCCCTTCGCGAAAACGCTGCAGGCTGGCGAGATAGTCGGCATAGCCGAGCTGGTCGCGCAGGCGGTCGTAAATCGCCCAGTAGCGTTTGCGTTCGCTGGCGCCGAAGGCCTGCGCGAGATGCTCGCCGAGATCGTCGGCGAAGCGGTCGTTGTCGAGCAGGGTGTTGTCGACATCGAGCAGGAACACCAGGGTGTCGGCAGAACTCATCGAGGCGGCTCCTCAAGTACCGGGTTGTGCCAGCCGCCATCGGCGGCGATCAGCGCATCGGCCTGCTTCGGCCCCCAGCTACCGGCACGGTAGGGAATCGCCGGAGCGTGGTTGTGCAGCACCGGCTCGACCACCAGCCAGGCCGCCTCGACCGCCGCTTCGCGGGTAAACAGCGCACCGTCGCCCGCCATCGCGTCGCCCAGCAGCCGCTCGTACGGCGACTCCTGCCCGGTCTCCTGTTCCATCAGGTACAGCTCACGCTGGTCGCCGACAAACTCCTTGCCCGCCCGCTTGACGCGTGCGGCCAGTGCCACCGCCGTGTTCGGCGACAGCCGGAAGCGCACATAGTTGGCGCGCCCCGCCAGGGTGGCGGCGTCATCGAACAATTTCTGCGGTGGTGGCTTCAGCTCCACCGTGATTTCGGCCACGGTATCGGGTAGGCATTTTCCGGAACGCAGATACCACGGCACGCCGCCCCAGCGCCACGAATCGATGAACAGCCGCAACGCACAATAGGTTTCCACGTCCGAGCCCTTCTTGACCCCCGGCTCCTTGCGATAGCCGCGATACTGGCCGCGAACCAGGTCATCCGGCTGCAGCGGGCGCATCGCCTGAAACACCTTGGCCTTCTCCGCGTGCACCGCGCCGAAACCCTGGTACGCGGGTGGCTCCATGGCCAGCAGCGCCACGATCTGCAGCAGATGGTTCTGCACCACGTCGCGCAGGCAACCGGTACCGTCATAGAACGCGCCACGGCCCTGCACGCCGAACTGCTCCGCCAGTGTCACCTCCACGCTGGCGATGTTGTTGCGGTTCCAGATCGGCTCCAGGAACGAGTTGGCGAAGCGGAAGTACAGGATATTCATGATCGCCTCCTTGCCCAGGAAGTGATCGATGCGAAAGATCGCGTCCTCGGGAAAGACCGATCGCAGCGTTCGATTGAGCGCCTGCGCCGAGGCCAGGTCATGACCGAACGGTTTTTCCACCACCACCCGCGCGTGCTTCGCGCAACCACCCTGCTGCAGACCCTGCACTACCGTGCCGAACAGGCTGGGCGGGATCGCCAGGTAATGCAGCGGTCGCTTCGCCTTGCCCAGCGCCTGCTTCAGCTGGACAAACGTGGCGGGATCGTTGTAATCGCCATCGACGTACTGCAGTCGTGCCGAGAGTCGATCGAACGCCGCGTTGTCGATTTTGCTGCCGCTGTCCTTCGCCGCCTGCCCGATACTGTCGCGGGCGCGCTGGCGCAGCTGCTTCACGGTCCAGCCGGAATGCGCCATACCGATGATCGGCAAATCCAGCCCGTCGCGTTGCATCATCGCCTGCAATGCGGGAAAGATTTTCTTGTAGGCCAGGTCGCCCGTGGCGCCGAAAAAGACCAGTGCGTCCGAGTGGGATGTTGTCATGGTGAGGATGCTCTCCAGATGGCAGGCGAATGCCCCTGTTCCGGAGCCGCATGCGGATGATCAGACTGCACGACCGCAGGGAGGTTCCTCGGAACACGTGACAGGTGGCAGATTGCATGGCACGAGGTTAAGTCGATGCATAGGACATTGGGCGCAGCTCTTGACGCGATGGTTGTGGCCGGTGCGTGCTGGCGAAATGGCTTCTGCCTGGGGTGGCTCGATGCACGAGGACTTCACCATCGCTCTGGGATACATGCAACCCGGGCCCGGACACAGGGAGGGCAAAGAAACCTTTTCAGCCAGTGATGTCGCGATGAATCAACCACAGGAGTCTCAACCATGACTAAAAAAATAAAAGTGCCTCGCATCCTTGCTTTTTCGGCCTTGCTGGTTCTTGTCTCCCCGTTGGCATTCGCCCAGCAATCCATGCCAGCCACGTCGGGATCGTCCTCTTCCGTGGACAACACCCGAATGAATCAGCGGGACAGGTCAGCGCGGACCCTGAAGCCGACCGACCAGCCGAACAATCACGCCGATATCAAGTTGGCTGCGGCGGTGCGTCGCGCGATTGTGAACGACAAGACCCTGTCCATGAAGGCCCACAACGTGAAACTTATCGCGAGGGCCGGCGTGGTGACGCTACGGGGGCCCGTCGCAAGCGGCCAGGAGAAGATGAAAGTTGCCGCCCTGGTTGCGCGCGTTCCCGGCGTCACCCGCGTCGATAACCAATTGGATGTAGAAACCCACACGAGGAACACGCCATGAAAGCATCTGTGTACTGCACCACTAAAACCCTCGAGCAGGCTGAAAGCATCGTCAGCGAGCTGAAGCGCGCGGGATTCACCAGCAACGATGTATCCGCCCTTCTTCCCGATAAGCGCGGAACCAAGGACTTCGCCCACGAGCACCACACCAAGGCCCCCGAAGGCGCTACGGCTGGTGGCATCGCCGGTCTGGGTGTGGGCGCAGGACTTGGCTGGCTGGCGGGCATTGGAGCGCTCGCCATTCCGGGTGTAGGCCCGTTCATTGCCGCCGGCCCGATCATGGCGGCGCTCGGTGGCGCTGCGGTCGGGACCGCTACCGGCGGCGTGGTGGGAGCCCTGGTAGGGATGGGCATTCCGGAGTTTGAGGCCAAGCGCTACGATGCGAAAATCAAGGAAGGGAATATCCTGATCTCCGTGCACACCGACGACGGCGATCAGCGGAAGGCGGCCAAGGAGGTATTCGAGCGCCACAATGCGGAGAATATTTCCACAGGTTCGGAAGCCAGCCCCTGACACGGCGCCGCGGCTCCTGCGGCAAACCGCACGAATGCATTCCTGCGGTTTGTCGCAGCACCTGTCTTCGTTCCGCTGGGAGCGTGCCATCCACGGTCGGCGATTACACCTTACGCAGGCCCCTCATCGCGGACCAAGCCTGGTGGCCGCAAGCGCCGATATGACGCCAGGTGAGCGCCGACATCGGCGCGCTGCCCGGCAGGCAGCGCAGGCTGTCTACCCAGCTTGTCGCCATCGACTGCCTGCAGCCCTCTAGCCCTACGAGGCACGCAGCATGTGGATCATCATCGTTACGGCACTGCTAAGTGTGCTCGTCACTTTCGCGGCGATGAATTTTCATCGGCCGGAAAAAGACGTACGGCGCAAGGTTGAGCATTGCCATGCGATCGACGATCCACAATTTCGACGCGAAATGGACGCAATGCTGGGTCCGGATGTGCTGGAGGGCAATCAGGTGGTTCCCCTGCAGAATGGCGATGAAATCTTCCCTGCCATGCTGGAGGCGATTCGCGCAGCCAAGCGCAGCATTACCTTCGAAACTTACATCTACTGGTCGGGGGAGATCGGCCGCGTATTCGCCGCGGCCCTGGAAGAGCGTGCCTGGGCTGGCATACCTGTCCACGTGATGCTTGATTGGGCAGGCAGCGAGAAAATGGAGCAGCGGTTGCTCGATCAGCTGATCGACAGCGGCGTAGAGGTGGAGCGCTATCACCCGTTGCGCTGGCACAGCATCAACCGCCTCAACAACCGCACGCATCGAAAATTGCTGATTGTCGATGGACGCGTCGGTTTCACCGGCGGGGTGGGCATCGCCGACCAATGGCAGGGACATGCCCAGGACGCGCAACATTGGCGCGATATCCATTTTCGGATTGAGGGTCCGGTGGTTGCGCAGCTGCAGGCAGCTTTCATGGACAACTGGATCAAGACCACCGGTACCGTATTGCACAGTGAGGTGTACTACCCGCCACTGGAGGCCTGCGGCGACAAGGGTGCCCACCTTTTCGTCAGCTCGCCGGCCGGCGGCAGTGCCAGCATGCACCTGATGTACCTGTTGGCCGTGGCAGGGGTCACGCGTTCGCTGGATTTGCAGGCGGCGTACTTCGCCCCTGACACGATCATGATAGAGGCGCTGCTGGCTGCGCGGAACCGGGGCGCGCGGATTCGCATACTGGTGCCCGGCAAGCATATCGATTCCGTGCTGGTGCGAATTTCATCCAAGCGAGCATGGGGGGAGCTACTCGCAGCCGGCGTGGAATTCTATGAGTACCAGACCAGCATGATGCACAACAAGATGCTCATCCTGGACCGGCACCTGGTCTCGGTGGGCTCGACCAACTTCGACATGCGTTCATTCGAACTCAACGACGAAGCCAGCCTCAACATCTATTCCGAGGCGTTCGCCGCTCACATGACGCAGGTGATGGAGGCGGATCTTGAGAGCAGTCGACCCTACACGCTGGCCATGTGGAACCGGCGATCCTGGACCCAGCGCATCGGCGAGGCCGTGACGTTGCCACTCAAGTCGCAACTTTGAGAGATAGATTCAACGCATAAAGGCACCACCGCGGCAGATAAAAGGCTAAAAGGGGACGTGGCTAATTAAGCGCCATGCATGGCGCGGACTAGCCTTGATTACTTGCGCGGACGTCGGGTAGCCGGCGATTGAAGCGGCATGGCTAGACAGCTGGACACTTAATTAGCGACGTCCCCTTTAATTGGCGTAGCCGTCAACCTTGGACGATTTGTTAGCGCGCTGTGGCATGCGGCACCGATCGATGCGTACCGGCTGCATTAGCCAGCCCCTGCCAACGCGGAACATTTACTCCAAACACGAGAAGCCAGAGTGTTAGAGAAACCTCTCCGATGCCATCGAAGACCGTAGTGATGCGAGATAGGGATCTGGCCAGTTCAGGAGAGACCAACGTTGTTGTGGCGTTGGTAAGCAGGGCCAGCCCGGCGAGAGCCATTAGGGCACCGATAACTCGTGGGAAAAAAGACGACCGGTAAATGAGGAACCCAAGCAAGAGGCAGTAGAACCCAAAGAAAAAGAAGCCGTCGTCCCCGGCTGCAACGCCTACAAGGCTGAAGAACGCTGCAAGGAGAGAAAGGCTGTTGTTGACCGGCCTGAGCAAGTCGTACAGAAGAGCGGTGACCGCGAGGTAGGAGGCGCCCGCCACGAGGTTCGCAACATGACCCCAAGGATTTGTGTGGCCAGCAAAGAGGCCATAGGCGCCTGTCACGATAGTGACGGCATAAAAGATGCCTGCGACTCTTGCTTTCAGGCGGGGAGATTCTTCAAAAGATCGATCCGTCATTTTTCGCTTCCTTGTGACCTGAGCGCTAACGTAGAGCTAACCGGCGGCGCTTTAGCGCCGTCCAGCGACCGAAGGGAGCGAGGTTGAGCGCCATGTTAGATTCATGGTTCACCCAGCACCGTTGGATCAAAATGCCAATAATGATCGGGATTTCGAGTGCAGCGAGCAATTGTGTACTTGTTGTCCTTGGGGCCAACTTCTCGCAGCTTTAGCACACCATCGCACTTTGGGCAGGAGCCTTCGATCTTGGTAAAGAAGATTTCACCAGACCTATTCGATTCAAGATTGATGAATGGAGGTAAGCGGGCAAAGCGCATGCGGCTTAAAGCAATACCAATTAGCAATACGGTGCCACTAAGCACGAGAATCAAAAGCCAAAGAAATTGGTAAGTCGTTGCCCATGCGCTCCAAATACTAGCGATGCTTCCGACTATACCAAGAACGCTTGAAATGATTACCCATACCACTTTTACAGGATGACCGCCAAGTGTGATTGGTGTTGTTTTCACGCGATCAATGTATGCGACTGGATCACTATTCCCTCCGCCAACAGAAATGTGGTTGCCAGTAATGACGTTATGCTGACCTGCATTGAAGCTTTGATCGCCAGAGGTCGATGTATTTTGAATGGATGAATTTGATAATGATGTTCCGCAGTTGCGGCAAAAACGGTCTTTGCTTTCATGTTCGCTTCCACACTTAGGGCAGTGCATTCAATTGGCTCCGTAAGAATCTAGACAGTATGACTTTCGAGGCCAGAGCTGACCTCCGCGAGACCATAGTCGCGGGTTGGCCAGAAGCCAGAGCCGCCTGAGTGTGCAAGAGCTACGCCCATCGTGGGTTTCCTACGCGGAGGTCAGCATGCAAAACGATACCACCACCACGGTCCATGTCGCCCTGGACGTGTACAAGGACTCGATCGTTGCGGCGTATTCGGTCGGGCTGGGCGAGGTCCAGAACCTGGGCAACGTCGGCGTTCTCGAGCGCGATATCACGAAGTTGTGCGCGCGGATGCAGAGCAAGGGTTCGCATGTTTCGTTCGTCTACGAGGCCGGCCCCACCGGCTACGGGCTATACCGGTTACTCACGAAGAAAGGTTTCGCACGCATGGTATGTGCGCCTTCGCTCCCACCGAGCAAGCCGGGTGATCGGGTCAAGGCCGATCGTCGCGATGCGATCAAGCTGGTCAAGGCGTTACGCATGAACGATCTGACGCGGGTGCATATGCCCGATGTCCAGGACGAAGCGCTGCGCGATCTGGTGCGTGCATGGGGTGCGGCCAAGCAGGACAAGCGCCAGGCCCGGCAACGCTTGAAGTCGTTTCTGCTCATGCACGACGTGCGCTCCCGAGTTCGACAGTTCGCACTTGAATTCCGCTCATTTCGACGCTGGAATCACGGTGGAATGCGGGTTTTGGGGCCGGATTTTGGAAAGACCGTGTAGTGGCACGTTTGTTAAATATAGGTGCTATTCGACAAGGTTTGAATGGCGTGTAGAGTCGTGGCATGTTTCTCAAGATCACTCGCTCCGGACCGCGCCGCTATCTGCAGCTGGTTGAGGCGTTTCGCGATGAGGCCGGCAAGGCGCGGCATCGCACATTGGTGACGCTGGGTCGGCTCGATCAACTCGACGGGCAGCTCGACTCGGTGATCTCCGGATTGCTCAAGGCGACCGGGCGCGCAGATCTGTTGAATGCGCCGGTGCCGGCGATCGAGTTCGAGTCGGCGCGGGCGCTGGGCGATGTGTGGACGCTCAATGAGTTGTGGAAGTCGTTGGGCTTCGATGGGTTGCGCCGGGTGTTTGGCAAGACGCGGCATGCGATCGACGTCGAAGCCTTGCTGCGGGTGATGGTGTTCAACCGCCTGTGCGATCCGGAGTCCAAGCTCGGCGTGTTGCGCTGGCTGGAGACGGTGGCGATGCCGGGGGTGGATGCCGCCGCCATCACGCATCAGCACCTGCTGCGTGCCATGGATGCGCTGGAGGACCACCAGGGTGAGGTCGATGCGGTGGTGGCCGGCTTGCTGCGTCCCCTGATCGATCAGGATCTGTCGGTGGTGTTCTACGACATGACCACGATCCGCACCGAGGGCGCGGCGATCCTCCAGGACGAACTGCGTCAGTACGGCATGGCCAAGGAACGCTTGATTGCGCGGCAGGTGATGCTGGGCGTGGTGCAGACGGCCGACGGCTTGCCGATCCACCATGAAGTTTTTGCCGGCAACACGGCCGAGACGCCAACGTTGCTGCCTACCCTGGAAACCGTGCTTGCCAAGTTTCCCTCCATCAAGCGCGTGGTACTCGTTGCTGATCGGGGCTTGTTGTCGCTGGACAACCTCGACGCCTTGTCGGCGGTGCGGCTCAAAAGCGGCGCGCCGTTGGAGTTCGTGCTGGCGGTGCCTGGGCGGCGTTACGGCGAGTTTGCCGAGGTGCTCGGTGACTTCCAACGAGACCACTGCGCCAAGGCGAAGAAGGAAATCACCGGCGAGCTTGTCTGGCAGGATCGGCGCCTGATCGTCGCCCACGATCCCGAGCGTGCCGGCGAGACCCACACGCTGTGGCGCGAGCGTATGGCGACGCTGGAAACCCAAGCTGCCGCATGGAGCGGCAAGCTCGACGCGCAGGACAACGGCGCCACCGCCCGCGGCCGTAAGCTCTCCGACAGCGGCACCAAGGCGCGCTTCTATCACGCCGTCAAGGAAGCCCGCCTCGCGCACATCGTCAAGGTGGACTTGAAGGGTGATCTGTTTGCCTGGCACATCGATCCCGATGCGCTGGC
>SCSE01000012.1 GCA_004298015.1 Rhodanobacter sp. | reverse complement strand
GTCACCGCCAGGGGCTTTTTCCTGAAACACCCTCACCGGCAACGGTGGGGGTTTTTCTTTGATGCGGTGGCGACCGCAGGTCGCGACCCGCAACAGGTCACCGCCAGGGGCTTTTTCCTGAAACACCCTCACCGGCAACGGTGGGGGTTTTTCTTTGGTGCGGTGGCGACCGCAGGTCGGTGACGCAGCGCCCGTGTCGTGCTCATCGAAGCGTCGAATGCTTCAACGTTGTGGCAGCTCTCCTTCGCCTATGATGGAAGGACGCCACGATCGGCCGGTGTCCAGGGGAACGGTTCTTGTTTGTCCATGTCGAAACGCGCCGTCGTCCCCGCTGGCACTGGGCCACCCTGCTGATCGTGATGCTCTGTGTGCTGTGCTTCATGGGCTTGGCGCTGATGCCTGCGCCGGAGCGGATTTCGCTGCTCCTGCAGTGGGGCACGGTGCCGGCGAATATTTTCGACCCGCACGAAGCCTTGCTGCCCCAGCTGACCGATCCGGCCCTGTTGCGGCTGTTCACCGCGTTGTTTATCCACGTCACCTGGCTGCATCTGCTCAGCAACCTGTTGTTCCTGGCCATCTTCGGTTTGCCGGGCGAACGTGCGCTGGGCTCGCTGCGCTTCCTGCTGTTGTTCGTGGTGGGCGGGATCGTGGCGAACCTGATCGGGGCGTTGTCACTTGCGGGCGTACGCCTGCCGATCATCGGCTGCAGCGGTGCGGTGTCGGCGGTGGTGGGAGCGTACGTGGCGCTGTTTCCGCGTGCGCGTCTTGGCCTGGTCCTGCCGCTGGGGCTGTACCTGGAATTCGTGCGGGTGCCGGCGTTCCTGCTGATCGGCATCTGGGTGCTTCTGCAACTGCTGTTCAGCTATGCGGGACCGAGCTATGGCGCCTACGTGTGGTGGGCCCACATCGGCGGATTCCTGTTCGGCGTGGTGTTTGCCCTGTTCTCGCGTGACGCGGTTGCCCGCCGCCTGCGCAATTGAAGTTCAACTGGCAACCTTGTCCCAGTCGTGACGACGGGAGAACTGACGCAGCAAGCGACGTGCATCCGGCGTGGCGGCTACGGCGCTGTAGACCTGCCGGGGGTCCGAGCCCTCGCGGCGCATGTCGGCGTGTTTGCGCGTGATGTAGGCACGCATCACGTCGGCGTTGAATTCGGGGTGGAACTGGGTGCTGAACGCACGCGGGCCATAACGCAGCAGTTGGTGGGGATCCCGCGCCGAACGAGCCAGCACGGCGGCGCCGACCGGAGGCTCGAGCACGCTTTGTTCGTGCGTGGTGTGGGCGCGGAAACTGGCGGGCAACGAGGCGGTCAGCGGGTCGTGGAACGCGCCGGCGGAAAGTTCGATCGCCTGGGTACCGATCTCGCGCCCGCCCGGCAGGTAGTCGACGCGCCCGCCCAGCGCATGCGCCATCAGCTGGTGGCCATAGCAGACGCCGAACAGCGGCAACTCCACGTCCATCGCGTCACGGATCCAGGCGGCAGTACGTTCACTCCAAGGCTCGCGCGCGGTGACCATGGCGGCCGAACCGGTGATCATGGCGCCGGCCACTTCTTGCGGCGGCGGCAACGTTTCGCCGACCGCGACGTCGACGATCCGCAGCTGCCGCGTGTGCAGGCCGGCGCCGAGGCGGAACCAGTGCGGGAAGTCGCCATGCCGGGCGCGGATGGCATCCGGCGCGCGACCGGTGCGGATGATCAGGACGGGTTTCATGCGAAAGGTCGGTGGCGACATTTGGACGTCTTTACGGCTGAGTATCGTCGAATCCGTCGATGGGCGGCAACACGGTGAGAACCTCCTGCACCGTGGTCAGCCCGGCGGCCACCTGATCGGCGGCCGAGATCCGGAGCGGCCGCATGCCTTCGGACAGCGCGGCATGGCCGAACCGGCCGAGGTCGAGCTGAGCCGAGATCATGCCGCGCAGCCGCGGCGACATCTTCAGCATCTCGTAGATGCCGGTGCGCCCAAGGAAGCCGGTATTGCGGCATTCCAGGCAGCCGACCGGCTGGTACACCTGCGCCGGCAGCGGCAGCTCCCAGCCGTGGGTCAGCACGTTCCAGGCCTGTGGGTCCTGCGTGGTCGCCTGCTTGCAGTGCGGGCACAACGTGCGCACCAGCCGCTGCGCCACCACCCCGGTGAGGGTGGACTGAATCAGGTAGTGCGGCACGCCGAGGTCGAGCAGGCGGGTGACCGCGCTGGGCGCGTCGTTGGTGTGCAGGGTGGACAGCACCAGGTGTCCGGTGAGCGAGGCCTGCACCGCCATCTGCGCGGTCTCCAGGTCGCGGATCTCGCCGATCATGATGATGTCGGGGTCCTGCCGCAGCAGCGTGCGTACGCCGGCGGCGAAATCCAGCTCGATCGCCGCGTGCACCTGCATCTGGTTGAATTCCGGCGAGACCATCTCGATCGGGTCTTCCACCGTGCACACGTTGAGCTCCGGCGTGGCCAGGTGCTTCAGCGTTGAATACAGCGTGGTGGTCTTGCCCGAACCGGTGGGGCCGGTGACCAGGACGATGCCGTGCGGGCGTTCGACCATGCTGCGCCAGTGGGCGCCCTCGTCGGCGGAGAAGCCGAGCTGGGCGAAGTCCTTCACCACCAGGTCCGGATCGAAGATGCGCATCACCACCTTCTCGCCGAACGCGGTGGGCATGCTCGAGATGCGCAGTTCCACCTCGCGGCCGGAGGACGAGCGCGTCTTGATGCGGCCATCCTGCGGGCGGCGCTTCTCGGCCACGTCCATCCGCGCCAGGATCTTGATGCGTGCGGTGACGGCGGTCATCACCGGGGAAGGCAGCTCGAACACCTTCTGCATGATGCCGTCGATGCGGAAGCGCATGTGCCCGGTGTCGCGACGTGGCTCCAGATGGATGTCCGAAGCACGCTGTTCGAAGGCGTACTGCAGCAGCCAGTCGACGATGTGCACCACGTGGCGGTCGTCGGCGCCGACCTCGCCGCTCTTGCCCAGCTCGACCAGTTGCTCGAAGTTGAGGATGGCCGAGGAACCGTCGCTGCCGCTCTTGGCGTCCTGCGCCAGCTGGATGGAACGCTGGACGCCGTAGAACTCCTGCAGGTAGCGATTGATGTCGATCGGGCTCGCCACCACGCGCTTGACGTCCCGTCGCAGCATCTGCCCCAGGTCGGAGGCCCAGCCGGCGTCGAACGGCTCACACGTGGCGAATGTCACCTCGCCCGGCGCGACCGCGATCGGCAGGATCCGGTGTCGCTTGGCGTAGGCATGGCTCACCACCTGGGTCGCCGCCGCGACATTGATCTTCATCGGATCGATCTTCAGGTACGGCATCCCGGCGCGACCGGCCAGCCATTCGGCCAGGTTCTCCAGGCCCAGCGGCCGCCCCGGATCGCGCTGATTCGTCAGCCTGGCGTTGGCGATGACTACCAGCGGGTGCAGCTCCACGGTGCTGCGGCCGGCGCGCGCGCCCATCCGCACCTGCCTGGCGTCCTCGGCCAGCAGGTAACCGTCAACCACCAGCGTCGCCAGCAGTTCCTCCAGTTCCAGCCGGCCGCGCCGGCCGAGCAGAGATGCGATGTGCGGTGAAGCAGCCATCCGGGTGTATTTCCTGCGTAGCATCCAGCGGGCACGGCCCGGTGGCAAAGCGTGCTGCGGCTATACTAACGCGCTTTACTCCAGGTCACGGAAAGCCATGTCCGCACGCACCTTCCAGGATGTGATCCAGACCCTCGACCGCTACTGGGCGGCGCAGGGTTGTGTGCTGCTGCAGCCACTCGATACCGAGGTGGGCGCCGGCACCTTCCATCCCGCCACCTTCCTGCGCGCGCTCGGTCCCGAGCCTTGGGCCGCCGCCTACGTGCAGCCCTCGCGCCGGCCGACCGACGGCCGCTATGGCAACAACCCGAACCGCCTGCAGCATTACTACCAGTACCAGGTGGTGATGAAGCCGAACCCCGAGGACATCCTCGATCTCTACATCGGCTCGCTGAAGGAGCTGGGCCTCGATCCGCTGGTGCACGATCTGCGCTTCGTCGAGGACAACTGGGAGTCGCCCACGCTCGGCGCCTGGGGCCTTGGCTGGGAGGTGTGGCTGAACGGCATGGAGGTGACCCAGTTCACCTACTTCCAGCAGGCCGGCGGCCTGGAGTGCCGCCCGGTGACCGGCGAGATCACCTACGGCCTGGAGCGGCTGGCGATGTACCTGCAAAATGTGGACAACGTTTTTGATCTGGTCTGGACCGACGGCCCGCGCGGAGTCGTGACCTACGGCGACGTGTTCCACCAGAACGAGGTCGAGCAGAGCACCTACAACTTCGAGCATGCGAACGTGCCTGAACTGCTGCGCTGGTTCGACGTGTGCGAGGCCACCGCCAACCAGCTGATCGCGGCCAACCTGCCGCTGCCGGCCTACGAACAGGTGATGAAGGCCAGCCACACCTTCAACCTGCTCGATGCGCGCCGTGCGATCAGTGTCACCGAGCGCCAGCGTTACATCCTGCGCGTGCGCACGCTGTCGCGCGGCGTGGCCGAGACCTACGTCGCGCAGCGCGAGAGGCTCGGTTTTCCGGGCCTGAAGAACGTTTCCCGGGAGCAGGCCGCATGAGCGCCGCCAAGTCGCTGTTGATCGAACTGGGTACCGAGGAGCTGCCGCCGAAGGCGCTGGACGAACTGTCCGCCGCCTTCCTGCGCGGCATCTGCGATGGTCTGGCCAAGCGAGGGATCGACGCCGGGCTCGACCTGGCCCAGGCCTACGCCTCGCCGCGTCGCCTGGCCGTACTCGTGCCCGCCGTGGCCATGGCCCAGCCAGAGCAGGCGATCGAGCGCCGGGGTCCGGCGTTGAACGCCGCTGTCGACGCCGAGGGCCGACCCTCGAAGGCACTGCTCGGTTTTGCGCAATCCTGCGGTGTCGGCGTCGAGCAACTGCAGAAACTGGAGACCGACAAGGGCGGCTGGTACGTCTGGCGCACGGTCAAGCCGGGCCAGCCGGTGGCGGCGCTGCTGCCGGAGATCGTCGACGAGGCGTTGAAGGGCCTGCCGATTCCGCGCCCGATGCGCTGGGCCGACCACGACTACAGCTTCGTGCGCCCGGTGCACTGGCTGGTGATGCTGCATGGTGCCGATATCGTCGACGGCACCGTGCTGGGTCTGGCCAGCGGACGCAAATCGCGCGGCCATCGCTTCATGCACCCGCAGCCGGTGCACGTGGCCGATGCCGACGGTTGGCTGGATGCGATGCGTGCGTGCAACGTGCTGGCCGATCCGCGCGAACGGCGCCAGCGCATCCGTGACCAGGTGGCCGCGCTCGCGGCGACCACCGGCGGCGTGCCGCGGCTGGATGATGCGCTGCTGGACGAACTGGCCAACCTGACCGAATGGCCGGTGGCGATCGCCTGCACGTTCGAGCGTGAATTCCTCGCCGTGCCGCCGGAAGCGCTGGTCGCCACCATGGTGGCCAACCAGAAATTCGTGCCGGTGTTCGACGCCGACGGCAAGCTGACCGAGCACTTCATCGGCATCGCGAACGTCGAGAGCAAGGACCCGGCCGAGATCCGCAAGGGCTATGAACGGGTGATCCGCCCGCGCTTCGCCGACGCCAAGTTCTTCTGGGACGAAGATCTGAAGACGCCGCTGGCCAGCTACCAGGAGCAGCTCCGGACCGTCACCTACCAGCAGGCGTTGGGCAGCCTGTGGGACAAGAGCGTGCGTGTGGCCGAACTGGCGCGGATCACCGCCGGCCGGGTCGGTGTCGATGGCGGTGCGGCTACCCGCGCCGCGGCGCTGAGCAAGTGCGACCTGCTGACCCGCATGGTCGGCGAATTCCCCGAGCTGCAAGGCGTGATGGGGCGCTATTACGCCGGTCATGACGGCGAGCCGGCGGCGGTGGCCGCGGCGCTGGACAGTTATTACCAGCCGCGTTTCGGTGGTGATGCGATCGCCGCCGACAAGCTGGGCCAGGTACTGGCGGTGGCCGAACGGCTGGACACGCTGGCCGGCATCTTTGCCATCGGCATGAAGCCGAGCGGCAACAAGGATCCGTTCGCGTTGCGCCGCGCTGCGCTGGGGCTGGCGCGCACCCTGATCGAGGGCGATCTGGAACTGGATCTGCGCGGCAGCCTGATCGAGGCGCTTGAGTTGCTGCCGGACAGCGCGCTGGCTGCCGGCCTGAGGCCGGGCAAGGACGGCAAGTCGCCGGTGCTGGATGCCGCCAAGCGACGCGCCATCCTGCTCGACGAGCTGCACGACTTCGTGTTCGACCGCCTGCGCGGTTACTACGCCGAACAGGGTTTCGACAACGCGCAGTTCGAGGCGGTATTGGCTGTACAGCCGACCAGTCTGGCCGATTTCGACGGACGCCTGCGCGCGGTGGTCGAGTTCGGTCGCCGCCCGGAGGCCGCCAGTCTGGCGGCCGCCAACAAGCGGGTCGCCAACATCCTGCGCAAGCAGGCCGCGGAACCGGGTGCCCAGCCGATCGGCGGAGCTGTCGATCCGGCGCTGTTCGAGGCCGAGGCGGAGCGCGGCCTGGCCGACGCGCTGGCCGCGGCCCGGCACGAGACTGCGGCGGCGCTGGCGGTCGGTGATTACACGGCGGTGCTGGCCCGCCTGTCGCAGCTGCAGGCGCCGGTGGACGCGTTTTTCGACAGCGTGCTGGTCAACGCCGACGATCCGGCCGTGCGCATGAACCGGCTGGCCCTGCTCGGTCAGCTGAAGGCCCGCTTCGGCACCGTCGCCGACATCGCCCTGCTCTGAGAGGTTGTAAATTTTTCAACCTCGAAGACCGGCCATGGCGAGGGCATGGATGCCCGAGTGTAGGCAACGCAGGAGCGGTTGCCCGATGGCCGGACGCTGATCGGGCACGCCAGTGCCTGATCAGCGTGAGCGAGTCCGGACAAATCCGCTTGGAGCGGATTTGAACAGCCGCAGGCTGGCCCGCAGGGTGCATGCCAGGATGGCATGCATACATGTGCCGGACTCGCGACGGAAGAAAACCGCAGGAAGCGGTTTTCTTCACAAACTCTGAGTACGCGTACAGAAAATAACGCGGCTGCCGTCGAGGCGGCCGCGTCGTCGTGCGCGGGAAGAACGAATCAGGCCCTGTTGCGTTCCTTGCGGATCCGCTCGGCGAGCTGGTGGTTGAACGCCACCATGGCGAGCGGATCCACGTGCGAGCCGCCGGGGCCGAGGATCTCGTAGAGCTGGCTCAGCAGGTCGGCGTTTTCGGACAGGGAGAGCTGGCTGTCAGCCAGGCTCAGTTCCGATTGCAGCATGCGTACGGCGGTATTCAACCGTTGCGCGTCGACCGTGGCCTGGGAGGCCGGGGCATGCGCCTGTTGACGACCGTGCGAGCGGTGCGACGCGACTTTTTCCGAGCTGTGCTGGTCGTCCAGGTTGGGCATGGTCGGGTCCATCTGCAATGAGCCCTCGCCGGCCACCAGCCAGACCAGCGAAATGCCCAGCGTGCGCGCCAGCGTGACGCATCGCGCCCGCGAGGGATCGGTATTGCCATCGCGCCAGCTGCGCACCACGCCTTCGGAGAAGCCGCACATCCGCGCGATTTCCGTGGCGCTTCCTACGCGCTGGATCAGTAATTTGATGCGCTCGGCGAAAGTTTCTGTGGCTTGCGCAGACGTAAATTTTTGCGTTTCCATCGAGAATACCGCCAGTGTGTAGGGACTTCGCGTAAGTCTTTGCCACAATTCAAGCGAAGACGGCCTGAAATACGAGTTACGGAAGTGTTGACCCCCGTGTTTTCTTGAACTAACGTCGCAATAACTTACGAATACGTTTGCGTAGGAAGTCTAGCCTAAATCATGTGGATCGGCACGGGCTTGCATCGTTTTTAGGATGCCGCCCTTGGATCTCACGGACACACAAAAGTTTCTTGTGCCCGGATGGCTCGGGCCGAACCATGGGAGTCACCACGATGAATTCGCGTAAAAACTTCAAGGCGGGGCAGCTGCAGCGCACCGCGCTCGCCCTGGCGCTCGGCTTGGGCTTCAGTGGCCTGGTCTTCGGTCAGGCGACCACCGGCAGCATCTTCGGCCAGGCGCAGGCGGGTGATTCCGTGCTGGTCAAGAGTTCGTCGGGTATCACCCGTCAAGTAGCGGCCGATTCGGCCGGCCGCTACACGGTGGATTCCCTGCCGCTGGGTAATTACACCGTGACCCTGCAGCGCGACGGCCAAGCTGTCGATTCGCGCTCGAACGTTACCCTGCGCGTCGGTTCCGGCACCGAGGTCTCTTTTGTTGCGCAGAACGCGCAAAACCTGTCGGCGGTGACGGTGCAGGCCAATGCCCTGCCGACCATCGACGTGAGCGGCGTCGATTCGCGTACGGTCATCACGGCCGAGCAGCTGGCCAGGCTGCCGCTCGCGCGTAGTGCCGAGGCGATTGCCCTGCTGGCTCCGGGCGTCGTCGAGGGCAGCGCCTTGTTCACGGGTCCGACCGGTGGCCCGGTGGTGTCGTTCGGCGGCTCCTCGGTGACCGAGAACGCGTATTACATCAACGGCTTCAACACCACCGATCCGCTCAGCGGCTTCGGTGGTCTGACTCTTCCGTACGGTGCGATCGACCAGCAGGAAATCCTCAGTGGCGGTTATGGCGCAGCCTACGGTCGTTCCGATGGTGGCGTGATCAGCCAGGTCGGCAAGCGCGGTACCAACGAGTGGCACTTCGGTGGCCAGATTCAATGGACCCCGACCGACCTGAAAGGCGACCCGAAGAACTTCTACTACGTCAATAAGGACGGATCGCAGGGCAAGATCCGCCAATATCGCAAGAACAACAAGTCGTGGACGACCACAGTAGACGCCTATGTCGGCGGTCCGCTGATCCAGGACAAGTTGTTCCTGTTCGCGGCCGTTGAGGCGCAGCGTCAGCAGGGCGAGTCGACCGGTCCGAACGTGGCACCGTACGTAACCCATTACCGCTATGACAACCCGAAATGGTACGGCAAGCTGGACTGGAACATCACCGACAGCAACATTCTTGAGGTGACCGGTGCGTCGAACAAGTCGTCCTATCAGGGCACACTGAACAAGTACAGCTACGCCACCAATACCGAAGGCGGCTTCAACAGCAACGATACGTCGACCAAGAACGGCAGCGATCTCTACTCGGCCAAGTTCACCAGCTACATCACGGATGATCTGACTCTGACCGCCCTGTACGGTGAGATGAAAGGTACGTTGTACAGCAATACTCCCGGTTACGATCCGACCAACCCGTACCTGCTGACCCCTGACAAGCAGAACCCGGCGTTGACGGGTGGCAAGGTCATCACCAACAACCAGACGCTGTTGCGGATCGCGAATCCGGCGCACACCACCAAGAACACCAACCTGCGCTTCGACCTGAGCTACCGTCTGGGTGATCACACGATCACCGCGGGTATCGACAATCAGACGGTTCACGACAACGACGACGGTACGGTGACTGCGGGTCCGGGTTACGCGTGGGAATACAACGACAGCACGGGCAAAACCCCGACGACCTACATCACCGGTGGCCCCGTCGCCAATGGTCCGGGTTGGCAGACCCAGCCGTGGGTTGAGGCTCCGGCGGGTTATACCGGTGGCCAGACTGGCTATTACGTGGCCCGGTATGTCTACAGCAACAATTCGTCAGTCAGAACGACGCAGCATGCCCAGTACATCGAAGACAGCTGGCAGGTCAATGATCGCTGGTTGGTCAAGCTTGGTCTGCGCAACGACCAGTTCACCAACTTCAATGGCGACGGCGTTCCGTATCTGCGCCTGACCAGTCCGCAGTGGGCTCCGCGAGTGGGCTTCAGCTGGGACGTGAACGGTGACTCCAGCTTCAAGGTGTACGGCAACGCTGGTCGCTACTACCTGGCAATGCCTGCCAGTGTGGCGCTGCGCTCGGCTGGTGCCTCGCTGTATACCCGCGAATACTTCACGTATACGGGAATCGATTCGAATGGCGTCCCGACTGGCTTGACCCCGATCAAGAGCAGCACCGGCGGTCCGATCTCGGCCAACCTGGAGTACGGCATCCCGCGTGATCCGAAAACCGCGACTTCGAGTACCCTCAAGTCCGAGTACCAGGATGAGTACATCCTCGGCTTCGACAAGAAGCTGGGCGATTCGTGGGTATACGGTGCCAAGGCGACCTATCGCAATCTGCGCAACGCCATCGATGACGTTGGTGATTCGTTCGCGATCATGGACAAGATGGATGCCATGGGCATCGATCCGGCCACCTATGATCCCGACTCGATCCAAGGCAGCTACCTGATCAACCCGGGCCGCTCCAACACCTTCATGATCCCCAGGATTGGGGGCGGCTACTACGACGTCACGATGGATTGGGCGAAGGACTTCCATTTCAACACCACGTTGAAGCGCAAGTACTACGGCCTGAACCTGTTCCTGGAACATCCATTCGACGGCAAGTGGTTCGGTCGCGTCGACTACCTGTGGTCACGCAGCTACGGCAACAGCGAGGGTCAGGTTCGTACGGACATTGGCCAGCGCGACGTCTCGGCCACGGTTGACTGGGATTACGCTGCTGTCATGGATTACGCCAACGGTTCGCTGGCCAATGACCGTCGTCATCAGATCAAGGCGTTCGGCTCGTATCAGGTCGCGCCGGAATGGATGGTGTCCGGTAACCTGGCGATCATGTCCGGTGCGCCACGTACCTGCCTGGGTTATTACGGCGTAGCCCAGACCAATCCGGGTCTGGGCTATGGTCCGTACTACCACTTCTGCAAGGGCCAGCCGTCGTCTCCGGGCGCCTCGCGTGAGGCCTGGACGTACCAGCTCAGCTTGAGCACCGAGTACCGTCCGTTGTGGGCTGACAGGAAGCTGGCGTTCAACGTGATGGTCAACAATGTTTTTGATAGCCAGAAGACCACGCAGACCTACGCGATCGAGGCGAGCTCCAGCTTCCGGCGCCCATACAGTGCGCAGACCCCGCGTTATGTCCGTTTTGGGATCTCGTACGATTTCTGATGGCCTGAAGCGGTACGTGTGATGTGATAGCTGCAAAGAGAGCCGCCGGGGTTACCCCGGCGGCTCTTTTGTGTGCACGATTAATTGATTCCGGTATCAGGCACTATGGATAAGCATGAGGCCCGCTTTAGGCAGGCGGCTTTCGTTGTGTCTGATGTTCGCCCGCAGCGATAATCCTGTGGACAAAGCTGATGGGCTGACGCAGACACTTCCTCCTTCAGGACAGCGCATGAGCCAATTCGCATTGCTGGGCAAGCGGCGGTTTGCGCCGTTCTTCTGGACCCAGGCGCTGGGGGCGTTCAACGACAATGCGTTCCGCAATGCGCTGGTGATGCTGGTGGCGTTCCAGATGGGGCTGGGCGACCGCACGGTGGCGCTCTACACCAACCTGGCGCCGGCGCTGTTCATCATCCCGTTCTTCCTGTTCTCCGCCACCGCCGGGCAACTGGCCGAGAAGTACGAGAAAAGCCGGATCATCCGCTACGTGAAACTGTTCGAGATCGGTGCGATGGCGCTGGCCGCGTACGGCTTCTACACGCACCACACCACGCTGCTGCTGCTGGTGCTGTTCATGATGGGGATGCACTCGACCATGTTCGGGCCGATCAAGTACGCGATCCTGCCGCAGGCGCTGAAGCCGGCCGAGCTGGTCGGCGGCAACGGGCTGGTCGAGATGGGCACGCAGATGGCGATGCTGGTGGGCATGATCGCCGGCAACTCGCTGATGCTGGTGGCCGGGGTGGGGCCGCTGCTGGCGTCCGGCGCCACCATCGTGGTGGCGGTGGCCGGCTATCTGGCCTGTCGCCGGATCCCACCGGCGCCGGCGACCGCGCCGGCGCTGAAATTCAACTGGAACCCGTTCAGCGAGACCGCGCGGGTGCTGGCGATCACCCGCGCCGACCGCGCGGTGTTCAACGCGGTGCTGGGTATCTCGTGGTTCTGGTTCTTCGGCACGGTGCTGATCGCGCAGCTGCCGATCTACACGCGCGAGACGCTGGGCGGCGACGGTTCGGTGAACACCCTGGTGCTGACTTTGTTCTCGATCGGCACCGGCGCCGGTGCGCTGTTGTGCGAGCGGATGTCGGGACGGCGGGTGGAAATCGGCCTGGTGCCGCTGGGCGCGTTCGGGCTGACCGCATTCGGCGTCGATCTGTACTTCGCGCGGCACGGCATGGCGACGGTGCGCGGGCTGGACTGGCTCGCTTTCCTGCGTGGCGCGGGCAGTTGGCGCATCGCGTTCGACCTCACTCTCATTGGCATGTTCGCCGGCTTCTACGTGGTGCCGCTGTTCGCCTTCGTACAGGCGCGCGCACCGCGCGAGAAGTTGTCGCGGATCATCGCCGGCACCAACATCCTGAACGCGTTGCTGATCGTGCTGGCGGCAGGCTTCGGCCTGGGGTTGGGCGCGCTGGGCCTGGATGCCTCGCAGATCTTCGTGGCCGCGGCGCTGCTCAACGTGCTGGTGGGCTGGTATATCTTCACCCTGGTGCCCGAGTTCGTGATGCGCTTCATCACCTGGGTGCTGGTGAACACGCTGTACCGGGTGCGCGCCGATGGCGCCGAACAAATTCCCGAGGAAGGGCCGGTGCTGCTGGTATGCAACCACGTCAGCTTCATGGACCCGCTGCTGCTGATGGCGAACCTGCGCCGGCCGGTGCGCTTCGTGATGTACTACAGGATCTTCAACATCCCGCTGTTGAGCTTCGTGTTCCGCACCGCCAGGGCGATCCCGATCGCCGGTTACAAGGAAGATCCCGCGGTGCTGGAACAAGCCTACGATGCCATCGACGCCGCACTGGCCGCGGGCGAGGTGGTGTGCGTCTTCCCGGAAGGCGGCTTGACCGGCGACGGTGAAATCGCGCCGTTCCGGCCTGGCGTGGGAAAGATCCTGGCGCGGCGGCCGGTGCCGGTGGTGCCGATGGCGCTGCGTGGCCTGTGGGGCAGCGTATGGAGCCGCCGCGACTCGATGCTGCGTCGCGCGCGCCTGCCGCGCCGGTTCCGCGCGCGGGTGGAGCTGGTGGTGGATGCGCCGCGGGTGCCCGCGCAGGTCACCGCGGCGACGCTGGAAGCGCGGGTGCGCGAGCTGCGCGGTGATCTGGCGTAAGCGGGCTCAGCCGATCCAGCCGCCGATCACGACCAGCGCCACCACGCTCAGCCACGTCAGCAAGGCACGCAGCAGCGCACTGCGCAGGCGTCGCAGCTCGGCCAGTGGATCGCTGTGTTCTTCGGCGTAGCCGTCGCCGGCCTCGATGTCGATCAGCACGTCGGCCTGTGCCGCGGCACCCAGGAAACCCGGGCCGGCACCGTACCAGCTGGTCGGCGCGGCCTGGCTGTGCCAGCGGCGCCAGGCGCCGATCACCGCCTCCCAGTGGCCGACCACGGCCAGGGTGAAGGTCAGCAACTGCGCCGGCAGCCAGTCCAGCGCGTTGGCCACGTAGCCGGCGGCGCGGCGGGTGCCCGCGTCGAGTCGCAGGGCGTCGTCGCGACCCAGCGTCTGCGCCAGCCGGTACAGCAGCGCGCCGGCCGGCCCGAGCAGGAAGAACCACAGCAATACGGCGAAGCGCCGGCGCAACGCGGCATAGGCGATCGCCTCGCCCAGCGCCGGTGCGGTCCAGGGAATCGGATGGTCATCGTCGGCCAGTGCCTGCGCCGCGGCCTCGCGGCGGGCGCCGTCCGGCGCGTCCAGGATCGCTTCCAGGTCGGTCTCGAATTCGCGCGGCCCGAAGCAGTACAGCAGCACCGCCAGCGCGAACAGCAAGGGCAGCAATACGCCCAGTGGCGAGTGCCCGAGCAACCATTCCAGCAGCACGCACAGGACCAGCGGCGGCAACAGGGCGAGCACCACGCGGCTGCCGCCACTGGTGTCGCCCCCTTGCGCCACCCAGCGACGGAACGGGCCGTCGCCGCGCCAACGTGCCAGGTGCGGCATGACGTGCAGCAGGCCGAGGGCGACGAGGGCGACGAGGAGACGGATGGCCATGGCAGGACGGGCTCGCGGGCAGTGGTTGCCATTGTAAGCGACGGATCGCTGCCGGTATCACCCGGCGACGCCAGTCGCCGGAGTTCGCGGGGGGAATCAGCGTGGCGTGGCGTCGGCGATCAGTGAATCCAGCTCCAATCCGGCACGTTGCCGCAGCCAGTGCGCCAGCAACTGGTAGGACACCGACAGCCGCGTAGGCGGCATGAAACTGCCGCCGGCGATGCCGTCGACGATCTGTTGCGGGGTGAACCAGCGCGCGTCTTCCAGCTCGTGGTCGCGCATCACGATCCGTCGCGACACCGCGGTGGCGATGAAGCCGACCATCAGCGAGGCGGGCATCGGCCACGGCTGCGAGGAGTGGTAGCGCACCTCGTCGACGATCACGCCAGCCTCCTCGGCCACCTCGCGGCGCACCGCGTCCTCCAGCGCCTCGCCCGGCTCGACGAAGCCGGCCAGGGTGGAGTAGCGGCCGGGCGGCCAGCCGGCCTGACGGCCGAGCAGGCAGGCGCCGTCGTGCTCGACCAGCATGATCACGGCGGCGTCGGTGCGCGGGAAATGCAGGCGTGCACAGTCCGAGTTGGTGCATTGCGCGCGATGGCCGGCGGCGACCAGCAGCAGCGGCGCGCCGCAATGCGCGCAGAAGCGCGTCTCGCGTTGCCAATGCGACAGGCCCTTGGCATAGGCGAACAGGCCGGCTTCGTCCGCCGCCAGCAGCAGGCCGGCGTGGCGCAGGCCCACGCGCCGCGCGTCCAGCGCGCTTTCCAGTTCATCGAGGGGCGCGGCATCGTCCGCCACCAGCAGGAAGTGGGGGCGCTTGTAGGCGATGCCGAGCAGGCTGGCATGTTGCTCGCCGAGCCAGCGCTCGCGTTCGCCGGCGTCGAGCCAGCGCAGGGCGTCGCCATCGCGGCGCAGGAACGCCTCGCCGGCGCCGTCCAGCAGCAGGTAGCGCGCTTCCGGCGAACGGGCCTGTTCGACGATCCATGCCGATTCGTCGCGCGACTCGGCGACGCGATCGAGCACCAGGCTCAGCCCGGCGAAGGTGTTCGTGGACGGCAGCGTGGCCCGGTCCATCGGCGGTGTCTTCAGGCGGAGAACGAGGAGCCGCAGCCGCAGGTGGTCTTCGCGTTCGGGTTGCTGATCACGAACTGTGCGCCGCTGAGGTTCTCGGCGTAGTCGATCTGCGCGCCGCCGAGGTACTGCAGCGACAGCGGATCGCACAGCAAGGTCACGCCGTCGCGCTCGATCGCCAGGTCGTCCTCGGCCTGGGCCTCGTCGAAGGTGAAGCCATACTGAAAGCCCGAGCAACCGCCGCCGGAAATGTATACGCGCAGCTTCAATGCCGGGTTGCCTTCCTCGGCAATCAGCTCATGCACCTTGTGCGCGGCGGCGGCGGTGAACAGCAGCGGGGCGCCGCTGCTGCGGTAATCGGGGATCGCGACGAGAGTTTCCATGGTCATCTGGATGGGGGCGGGGCGGACTGAAGCCAAGCATACCGCTTCAGGCCGGCATGGCCTCGTCGAGTTCGGCATCCGGCGCCGGCAATTCGCGCGGGGCATCCCCGGCCTGGCGCGAGATGCGCCCGTTGACCTGCGCGCCGGCGGCCATTTCGAGCGTGTGGTAGCGCAGATCGCCGTCGATGTGCGCCTGCGGCGCCAGCTCCAGCCGCACGCTGACGAAGACGTCGCCGGTCACGTGGCCGTTGATCACCGCCTGCGGCACGTGGATCTCGCCGTGCACCTGGCCGTGTTCGCTCAGGGTGAACATGGCATCGTCGCCCTCGCCCAGCACGGTGCCTTCGATGCGGCCATCCAGGTGCAGCGCGCCGCTGAAGCGCAGGTCGCCGCGGATCACCGTACCGCGGGCGATCAGGCTGGTCTCGTGGCTGCTGGTGTTGCGATCGTTGCGATCGTTGCGTCTACGGTTGAGCATCATGGTCCCCTGCGGTGGTGGTGATGTTTCCGCTCAGTGCGGCGGTCCAGGCGACGGCGCGGTCGACGGCCGCGCCGCCGGCCGGCCGGATACTGATACGCAACCGTGTCGGACGGAAGTCCGCCGGCAGCACGATGGTGCCGTGCAGTTGCTGGAAATAGGTGAAGCGGAACGGCAGCCCGTCCTTCTGTGCGGTGTCGCCGAGTGCGGGCCAGTCCAGCCGCGCCACCTTGTCGCCGCGCAGGCCTTCCGCGCTGACCAGCACGTCACCGGAGACTTCCTCGCCCCGTTTGGCGTTCTGGCTCAGGCTGAGGCTGAGGTTCCAGCCGCGCGAGCCGGTGATCGGCTGCAGCTTCACCTCCTGCAGTTTCAGCCCCTGGCGCTGGGCGTCACCGCCGACCAGCCGCGCATAGAAGCCCAGGTCGGCGCGCAGGCCGCTCAGTTCCTCCTCGCGTTGCGCCAGGGTGCCGCGCAGCGAACGGGTGGCGACCTCGTTGACCTGGGCGGCACGCTGCAGGTTGGCGAGCTGCTGCTTCAGATCGTCGATCTGACCGAGCAGGGCGCGCTGCTGGCGGTTGTCCACGGCGGCTGGGGTATTTGCCCGCCGCGCCAACGCGCCAACGGCCAGGCCGACCACCAGCAGGCTGCCCAGCCAGGCCAGGCCCAGCCACAGCCAGCGCCGACGATGGCCGGTGTCGTCATGCCGGCGCACGACGAAGCGCGGTGGTGGTCGTAAGGCCATGCGACGCATTCCGGGGAAAGCCAGAGGTATAGCCCTGGCGTGACGAAAGCGTCAAGGAACGGGTGCACGCTTCAGGGCGCCGCCGGGGTGACGGCAGGAGCGGTTCAGGGCTTGTGAAGAAAACCACGTCCTGTGGTTTTCTTCCATCGCGAGTCCGGCACATGTATGCATGCCATCCTGGCATGCACCCTGCGGGCCAGCCTGCGGCTGTTCAAATCCGCTCCCGGCGGATTTGTCCGGGCTTGCTCACGCGAATCGGGCACTTGCGTGCCCGATCCGCGTCCGGCCATCGGGCAACCGCTCCTGCGTAGCCTCAACTCGGGCATCCATGCCCTCGCCATGCCCTCGCCATGGCCGGGCTTCGAGGTTGAATAGTCACAACCTCTCAGCTCTGCATCTTGCTCTGCAGGTAGCGCTCCGCGCCGATGTCCCCGACCAGGCTGAACTGGGTTTCCAGCCAGTCGATGTGCTCTTCCTCGTCGTGCAGGATGCCCTTGAACAGGTCACGGCTGACGTAGTCGGCGATGCCTTCGCTGTACGCAATCGCCTCGCGCAGGTCCTTCACCGCGGCCAGCTCCAGGTCCAGGTCACCCTGCAGCGATTCCAGCGCGTTCTCGCCGACGCGCAGCTTGCCCAGGTGCTGCAGGTTCGGCAGGCCGTCGAGGAACAGGATACGCTCGATCAGATGATCGGCGTGCTTCATCTCCTCGATCGACTCCTTGTACTCGTGCTCCGCCAGCTCGCTGTAGCCCCAATCCTTGAACATGCGGCAATGCAGGAAGTACTGGTTGATCGCGGTCAGCTCGTTGTAGAGCACCTTGTTGAGGAATTCGATGACCTTCGCATCACCCTTCATGGCTTCCACTCCGAATCTAGGACAACGTCGACTATACAAACTCCGCGCCCCAGTGGCGGAAATGAGAATGGCAACGGTTTGCCTGGTGCGGGATGAAGTCTCCGCACGACGCGAACGGACGAGGGGAACTCAGGCTGCGGCGAGTGGCAGCGGGCAGGTGACCTGCGACAAGGCCTTGTCGAACGTGGCGCGCGCTTCCTGCTCGCAGCAGCCGCAACAATCCGAGCAGCCGGTGCGGGCCTGCAGTTCGGCAAAGGTATGCACGCCATTGGCCGCTTCGCGGCGAATGGCGTGATCGGTGACGGCGTTGCACATGCAGATGTACATGGCGCGTATAAGAACGCGAATGCGAATGATTGTCAACAATCGGTCGATTGACCGCGGCCATCCGTTCAGGCGGCGGCGCGACCGTCGCGCGGCCCGGTGGGCGGGGAATCCGCGTCGTCGCGCGGGGGCAGCTTGCCGAGCTGGATGCCGAACTGGTCTTCCACCAGCGGGGCGAAATGCCGCAAGGCCCGTTCGTAGACCTGGCGCTTGAAGTTGACCACATGTGCCGCGGGGTACCAGAAATCGACCCAGCGCCACAAGTCGAACTCCGGCTTCTCGCAGGCATCGAGCTTCAGCTCGCACTCGTCGCCGACCAGCCGGAGCAGGAACCAGACCTGTTTCTGGCCGATGCAGATGGGGCGCTGGTGGTGGCGTACATAGCGGCTGGGCAGGCGGTAGCGCAGCCAGCCGTGGGTGGCGCCGAGCACCTCCACGTGATGCGCGGCCAGCCCGGTCTCCTCCTGCAGCTCGCGGTACATCGCCTCCAGCGGAGTCTCGTCGGTGTGCATGCCACCCTGCGGGAACTGCCAGCCATCGCGACTGACCCGGCGCGCCCAGAACAGCTGGCCGTCCGCGTTCAGCAGCACGATGCCCACGTTCGGACGGTAGCCATCAACATCGATCATGTCGCCTCCTGGGGCGCGTGGCGCGGTTCGCCAGCACGGCCACATCTAAGCTCCTCGGCCGATTCAACCACAGCGCGCGAAGCAGCGGCAAGCGACAGACTTGAACCCGGCGGGCGACACGACTACACTGCCGCGCCCCGCCCGCATCGTTCCGATCCGGCAAGGCGGGTTCCCCCGTGGCTATGTAGCTCAGCCGGTTAGAGCACAGCACTCATAATGCTGGGGTCGGTGGTTCGAGTCCACCCATAGCCACCATGACCCGGGCGTGTATCTTTCCGCCGGTTCATCCATCGCCATCATGCAGGCGTACGCCATGCACATCTTCAAGATATTCCAGGTCGAGGCGGCGCATCGGCTGCCGAATGTGCCGGTCGGGCACAAGTGCGCGCGGCTGCACGGGCATTCGTTCCGGGTAGAGATCCATGTAACCGGCGAGCCGGACCCGCAGTTGGGCTGGGTGATGGACTTCGCCGACGTGAAGGCGGCCTTCGCGCCGCTGTTCGACCAGCTCGACCATCATTACCTCAACGAGATCGAAGGGCTGGAGAACCCGACCAGCGAGATGCTGGCGCGCTGGATCTGGCGGCGCCTGCAGCCGCGCCTGGCTGGGCTGGACAAGGTGGTGGTGCACGAAACCTGCACGTCGGGCGCCAGTTGTAGCCGTGACAGTTTTTGACGCGTCGCAATGTTTCATGGAATCGTCATAAAATGGCGTTTTTAAATGAGAATTTTCTCGCGGCGCTAGTAAGCTACAAAAAATATATTGCAATGCACAAAATTCGCTGCTAGAGTGCCTGTCACTACCCCCATCCTCAACGAGGACGACGCCATGACGCAGCAGCTCAACAACCAGCTTTTCGCTTTCACCAAGCAGTTCACCGACAGTGCGTTCAAGGCCCAGTCGCTGGCTCTGAAGGGCCTGGAGACGGTCGCCGAGCTGCAGCTCAAGGCGCTCGAGGAGCAGGCCAAGGTTTCCTCCGAGTTCGTTGCCGAGGTGCTGGAGACCCGCGATATCAACGGTCTGCGCAGCCTGTGGGAAAAGGGCGCCAACCTGAGCCGCGACAACGCCGAGCGTGCGGTGGCGGTGTCGCAGGAAGTCCTCGCGATCACCCAGAAGACCGCCGAGTCGCTGAATGCGCTCGTGCAGGAGCAGCGCCAGGCCGCCAACGATGCTGTGGCCGTGCCGGCCGCTGCTGCCAAGAAGGCTGTCGCCAAGTAATCCAGCGGTACCGTCCCGTTCCCATGCGATGAAACAGGGCCGAACCTCGTGTTCGGCCCTGTTTGTGTGTGTCATCGCAAGAACGCCGGTGCCGGGTCGGATGGCGCGACCGGGTCACGAAATCCGGCGGATGGACGCGATGTCGCAGGCTGCATGGGTTGTCGCTGCAATTGCCGCGCTGATATACTTTTACGGATTGGATCGTGGCCCGCAGCTGTATCGGTGCCGCCTGATGCAGGCCGCGCGGAGACGCTACGTGCTCAACAGTCTTGCCTCTGGTCGACGCCTCGCCTTGCGCATCATCCTGCTGCAGCTCGCTGTGGCGTTGCTGGCTGGCCTGGTTTTCCTGGCGCTGGGTCATCGCGAAGCGGTGGCGGCAGCGGCAGGCGCGACAACGGTGGCGCTGGGTACTGCGCTGATGTCGGTGCGGTTTTTCGGCGACGTTGGCGGGGCAGGCCAGGCGCTGGGTCGCCTGCTGACGGGCATGCTCCTGAAGTGGATCGTGATCGTCGGGGGGCTGGTCGTGATCCTGTTCCAATTCAAGTTGCCACCGCTGGCCGCCATCACGGGGTTGGCGGCGGCTTACGCGGTTTATCTGCTGGCGTTCAGATTCAAGGGTTGATCCATGGCAAGCGAGCCGACTGGCGGTCTTACCGAATACATCCAGCACCATCTCAAGCACCTGACCCCGCATACCAGCGAGGGCGGCTTCTGGGCGGTGCACGTCGACTCGGTCACCGTGTCGCTGGTGCTGGGCCTGCTGTTCTGCCTGTGGTTCTGGCTGAAGGCGCGCAAGGCCACCGCCGGCGTGCCGGGCAAGGGCCAGGCCTTTGTCGAGATCGTGCTGGAGTTCGTCGACGGCCAGGTCAAGGATGTGTTCCATGGCGACCGCCGCGTGCTGGGCCCGCTGGCGCTGACCGTGTTCGTCTGGGTGTTCCTGATGAACGCGATGGACCTGCTGCCGGTCGACCTGCTGCCGTGGATCACCGAAAAGTTCGGCGTCGGCCACTTCCGCGCCGTGCCCACCGCCGACATCAACATGACCTTCGCGATGTCGTTGACGGTGTTCGCGCTGATCATCTTCTACAGCTTCAAGGCCAAGGGCGCCGGCGGCTACACGCACGAGCTGTTCACCGCGCCGTTCGGCAAGCATCCGCTGCTGTGGATCCCGAATTTCGCGCTGAACCTGGTCGAGCTGGCGTCCAAGCCGGTGAGCCTGGCGATGCGACTGTTCGGCAACATGTACGCCGGCGAGCTGGTGTTCATGCTGATCGCCGGCCTGTTCAGCGCCGGCGCCGGCCTGGCGGGCTGGGCGCTGTACGGCGCCGGCATCATCGGTTACACGGTGTGGGGCATCTTCCACATCCTGATCATCTCGATCCAGGCGTTCATCTTCATGGTGCTGACGATCGTGTACATCTCGATGGCACACGATCACCACTGATCGCGTTCGTCGAACCCTTCGCTTCAACCGTTTTGCCTATTCCAGTTCGAATTTCTCAGGAGACCACCGTGGAACATCTCGTCCAGTTTGCACAAATCCAGGGCTTCACCGCCATCGCGCTCGGCCTGATCATCGGCCTGGGTGCACTCGGCGCCTGTATCGGTATCGGCGTCATGGGCTCGAAGTTCCTTGAAGCCGCTGCGCGTCAGCCGGAGCTGGTGCCGCTGCTGCAGGGCCGCATGTTCCTGCTGGCCGGCCTGATCGACGCTGCGTTCCTGATCGGCGTGGCGCTGGCGATGTACTTCGCGGTGGCCAACCCGCTGCTGGGCAAGATCCTGTCGGCTGCCGGCGCGGGCCAGTAAGCGACATCCTCCGGTGGCGCCGTTGCGGCGCCATCGCGTATCCGATCCGGGCGCCGCGTGATGCCCGGGTCCGTTCCACTCCGTATCTACAGGTAACGCAGCGATGGATTTCAACGCGACCTTGATTGGCGAAATGATTTCGTTCGCCATCCTGATCTGGTTCAGCGTCCACTTCATCTGGCCGCACATCAACAAGGCCATCGAGGACCGGCAGGTCAAGATCGCCGAGGGCCTGAATGCTGCCGAGCGCGCCCACGCCGAGCTGAAGAGCGCAGACGTGAAGGTGGCCGGCGAGATCAAGCAGGCGCGCCAGCAGGCCTCGGAGATCATCGACAAGGCCCAGCAGCAGGCCAACCAGATCATCGAGAAGGCCCGTGCCGAGGCGATCGCCGAGATCAACCGGCTGAAGGCCTCGGCGCAGGACGACATCGCCTCGCTCGCACAGCGCGCCCGCGACCAGCTGCGCGAGCAGGTCGGCGCGCTGGCGGTGCAGGGCGCCAGCAAGATCGTGCAGCGCGAGGTCGATGCCTCGACGCATAAGGCCCTGCTCGACCAGCTCGCGGCAGGTCTTTGATCCATGGCCCAGGCAATCACCCTCGCCCGCCCGTACGCCCGCGCTGCGTTTGAGGTGGCGCATGCGGCCGGTTCGCTGACCGCATGGTCGCAGGCGCTGGCGTTCGCCGCCGCGGTGGCGAAGGATCCGCGCGTGGCCGGCTTCGGCAACGACCCGCGGGTGCTGCCGGCGCAGCTGGTAGCGCTGCATCTGCCCGCCGGCGTGGCCGCCGACAGCCCGTTCGGGCACTTCCTCGCCGAGATGGCCGAGCAGCGCCGGCTGGCGTTGCTGCCGGAAACGGCCGAACTGTTCGAGGCGTTCAAGCGCGAGTCCGAATCCCAGCTGCTGGTCAAGGTGACCAGCGCGATGGCGCTGGACGCGGCGCAGGCCGAACAGCTCAAGGTCTCGCTGAAGCGCCGCTTCAGGCGCGAGATCGAACTGGAAACCCAGGTCGATGCCTCGCTGCTGGCTGGCGTGGTGATCGATACCGGCAGCGAAGTGATCGACGGCTCCGCCCGCGGTCGTCTCGCGCAGCTTTCCAGTGCTTTGGCAAATTGATTTAACGCGAAGTCCATTTCGCGAAGGGCAAGACCGGCCGTCCGTGGCCGGACAGATTGAGTAAACGCGAAATCCGTTTCGCGAAGAGCAAAAACCGGCCATCCCTGGTCGGACAAATTTAGGCAAGCGCGAAGTCGTTTCGCGAAGAGCAAAACCGGCCATCCATGGCCGGACTCTTCAAAAGAGAATTCAATTTCGGGATAGGCAACCATGTCCAGCAGCACACTGAATCCGTCCGAGATCAGCGAACTGATCAAGAGCCGCATCGAGCAGTTCAAGCTCGGCGCGGAAGCGCGCAACGAGGGCACGATCATCAGCGTGTCCGACGGCATCGTGCGCATCCACGGCCTGGCCGATGTGATGCAGGGCGAAATGATCGAGCTGCCGGGCAGCGCCTACGCGTTGGCGCTCAACCTCGAGCGCGACTCGGTCGGCGCGGTGGTGCTGGGCGAATACCAGCACCTGCGCGAAGGCGACACCGCCAAGACCACCGGCCGCATCCTCGAAGTGCCGGTCGGCCCGGAGCTGCTTGGCCGCGTGGTCGACGCGTTGGGCAACCCGATCGACGGCAAGGGCCCGCTCAACGCCAAGCTCAACGCGCCGATCGAGAAGGTCGCACCGGGCGTGATCTGGCGCAAGTCGGTCGACCAGCCGCTGCAGACCGGCTACAAGTCGGTCGACGCGATGATCCCGGTCGGCCGCGGCCAGCGCGAGCTGATCATCGGCGACCGCCAGACCGGCAAGACCGCGCTGGCGATCGACGCGATCATCGCGCAGAAG
>SCSE01000011.1 GCA_004298015.1 Rhodanobacter sp. | reverse complement strand
GGCATGGGCGGCGCGCAGCCGCTGGCGGCCAGCCTGGCCGGTGCCTGCAGCCTCAACATCGAGTGCCAGCAAAGCCGCATCGACTTCCGCCTGAAGACCAAGTACGTGGACGAGCAGGCCAGCGACCTCGATGACGCGCTGGCGCGCATCGAGAAGTACACCAAGGCCGGCGAAGCGAAATCCATCGCGTTGCTGGGCAATGCGGCGGACATCCTGCCCGAGCTGGTGCGCCGTGGCGTGCGCCCCGACGCCGTCACCGACCAGACCAGCGCGCACGACCCGGTCAACGGCTACCTGCCGCAGGGCTGGACGCTGGAGCAGTGGTTCGAACGCCGCAAGAGCGAGCCCGACGCCACCCGCGACGCCGCCAAGGCCTCCATGCGCGTGCACGTGGAAGCCATGCTGGCGTTCCAGAAGCAGGGCATCCCCACCTTCGACTACGGCAACAACATCCGCCAGATGGCCTTCGACGTGGGCTGCAAGAACGCCTTCGACTTCCCCGGCTTCGTGCCCGCCTACGTGCGCCCGCTGTTCTGCCGCGGCATCGGCCCGTTCCGCTGGGTGGCGCTCAGCGGCGACCCGGAAGACATCCTGAAGACCGACGCCAAGGTCAAAGAGCTGATCCCCGACGACAAGCACCTGCACAACTGGCTGGACATGGCCGAGCAGCGCATCGCCTTCCAGGGCCTGCCCTCGCGCATCTGCTGGGTGGGCCTTGGCGTGCGCCACAAGCTGGGCCTGGCCTTCAACGAAATGGTGCGAAACGGCGAGCTGAAGGCACCCGTGGTGATCGGCCGCGACCACCTGGATTCCGGCTCCGTGGCCAGCCCCAACCGCGAAACCGAAGCCATGAAAGACGGCAGCGATGCGGTCAGCGATTGGCCCATCCTCAACGCCTTGCTCAACACCGCCAGCGGCGCCACCTGGGTCAGCTTCCACCACGGCGGCGGCGTCGGCATGGGTTACAGCCAGCACGCCGGCCTCGTCATCGTCTGCGACGGCAGCGAAGCGGCCGACAAGCGCATTGCCAGGGTGCTGTGGAACGATCCGGGCACCGGCGTGATGCGGCATGCGGATGCGGGGTATGAGGATGCCGTGGCGTGCGCGAAAGAGCAGGGGTTGAAGTTGCCGATGGTTCCGTAAGGGATGCTCTGATCAATCCTTTGCCCGTCATTCCAGCGAACGCTGGAATCCAGTGCCTTCAAATGGTTGCCGAGGCGCCGGGTCCAATAGTTCGCCGGGATGACGCTTCATTTGAACCGTCCCAAAGTCTCCGGACAAGGAGCAAGTCATGGCCGTACCCAAATACGACTGGTGGTATCTGCCGCTGTTGCGCCTGCTCAGTGACGACCAGGCATGGCGCATGTCCGACGTATACGATGCGCTCGCCAAAGAGGCAGGCCTGACCGACGCAGATCTTGGCGAAATGCTGCCAAGCGGTACGGATCACACCTATCGCAACCGTATCGCCTGGGCGCGCACCTTTCTCAAGAAGGCGGGACTGGTGCAGTCGCCCAAGTGGGGCATGGTCAGCATCACCGAGCGCGGCAAGTCAGTGCTGCAGGAAAATCCGGTCACCCTCAATGACGCTTGGCTGATGCGTTACCCGGAGTTCGCCGAGTGGGCGCGCCCCTCGAAACCGGCATCACCTCAATCGTCCATCGACAGCCAACCATCGGCGACCGACGACGAGACACCGCGTGAAGCGCTTGAACGCATGTACGGACAATTACAACGCGATCTGGCCGACGAGTTGCTGGAACGCGTCAAGCAGGTCAGCCCCGAGTATTTCGAGCGCATCGTGGTGGATCTGATGCTGGCCATGGGCTACGGCGGTTCCCGCGCCGAGGCGGGACATACCGTGGGCCGGTCTGGCGATGGCGGCATCGACGGCATCATCGACGAGGACCAGCTTGGCCTGGACAAGATCTACCTGCAGGCCAAGCGCTGGAAGGACAACGTCGGCCGCCCGCTGGTTCAGGCATTTTCCGGTTCACTGGAAGGCGAGCGCGCCACCAAGGGCGTTTTCATCACCACCTCTGCCTTCACCGCCGAGGCTCACGACTACGTGGGCAAGATCAGCAAGAAGATCGTGTTGATCGACGGTCGCAAGCTGGCCGAGTTGATGATCCGCCACAACGTGGGCGTGAGCCAGGAGGCCACCTACATCGTCAAGCGCATCGATAGCGATTATTTCGATCCGGATGCGTGACCATAGCGGAGTCGGGTTTACTTGTTCTGTTCGCTGGCATGACGGACAAAAGCTTGATCAGGGTATTCCCTGGATGAGTCGTGTCATGTATGCCTGCATCGCGCCGGAGGCGGCGGGCGCAGCAGGGCTTGGCAGTCTTCTTCTCGCTTCGAGTCTCGCCTGAACCGCAAAAGGATTTCGTGCTTGGAACATCTGCTTCGCCTGGCGAATTTGACCGTCATCGTGTACGCGGCGGTCACTCTGTTCACCATCGGGGTGGTCTTGTGGCTTGCATGGGCGCGGTTCTTCCCGGAAGGGATGCAGCTGAAGAAGATTTCCCACGGTGTGATGGCGTTGTCGGTGCTGGTTCTGCTGATCGGCTGTTATGCCTCCACTGCCACGAAGGGGCTGGACGGGGTGGCCTGTGTGACGGGTCGATATACGTTGGACCGGATGTGTTTCCGCCATGACGAGCGTCCCTGGATCTTCTGGGTCGTCCTGGGGTGGCAGGCATTCTTCTTCGGGCTGCTGATGCTCCTGGCCTTGCTGTCCCTGGTACGGATGGCCGTGCCGGGCAGGCCAGGCACTGTTGCGCCGGGAAAGCATCTGCGCCGGGCTACGGGCACGGACGCGAGACTGCCGGTCGTGCGGAAGGCGAAAGCGGGCGACGCGTTTCAGTTGTTACTGTTCGTGGTGGGTGGCATGGTGATGGCGACCTTGGCATGGGTTGCCATGTCGCTGGATCGGGCGGACGACGTGCGGAAACAGGTGGCGGGAGCGTTTGCGTCAGTCGCGGTTGAGCAAGCTGCCGTCGAAGCCTATTTGCGCGATCACGGCGGACTGCCCGATGACAACAAGATGGTTGCGCTGCCGTCGCCGGCAGACCTGCACCGGTACAACGTGAGCGATGTCGAGGTAGTCAAGGGGAGCCTCCTGCTCAAGTTCGATGCGGCGACGGCGGACGAACATCTTGCCGGTCGCCAGGTGCTGCTGATCGCGGTGCGGCACGAGAGGCAGGTGCGTTGGCACTGCGCCACGCTGGATGTCGACGTCAGATATCTTCCGATCCATTGTCCGGTGGATCGCTAACCTAAACAGGGTTGTCGAAACGGGGGACAAGATCCACTTGCCAGCAATCAGGAACAGGCGCCTGACTCTCTTCTCGGCTTGCGGCAAATGGGTGGGGTCGAGATGGGTCGGACATCTTTGAAGATAAGTGTTGAACCGTGGTGGGGGATGACGATGAAATGGATGCTGATTTGGCTGCTGGTGATGGGCAGCGTGGGTATGGCATGCGCACAGCCGGCCACGCGCAGCTTTCGGTACGACCTCGCGCTGGACGTGGATGCGCAAGGACATGTCGTGCGCGTCACGCTGCCGGATGGCGTGCCGGCACCGTTCGTGTCGTCATTGAAGGAGGCAGCGAATCGCTGGAGCTTCAAGGCGCCCATTCGAGATGGTGTGCCGGTGACCGCGCGTACCTATGCAAGGGTCAGACTGGTCCTCGTGCCGAAGGACAAGGATCATTACGGGATGCGGATCGATTTTCTGTCCAACGGACCCAGCCTGGCCTTTACTCGCAATCCGGGCTACCCGTCGGAGATGATGCGTGACCGGACCGAGGGAACGGTCACCATGGCTGCCGTTGTGCAGCCGGATGGTCGCGTAACCGACATCCGGCTCCTGGATGCCAGGCTTTCCCAGCACAATGTCACGCGTACGAAGCATGCCACAGCAGTCTTTGCCCGCGCGGCAGAAGAGGCGATGCAATCCATGACCGCCAAGCCCGAATGGGTTGATGGCAAGCCGGTCGCCACGGCGATCGTGCTGCCTGTGAGCTTCAGCCTGAACGGTACGAGTGACGGCAGCGCCAGTGCGTCGGGTAGCGTCGTAGGGCGCTGAGAGCAGGACGCCGACTGGAGCTGCGTGGCAGCGTCAGGCGGTGATGCTGAAGGCGGCGCTGGCGATCCATTTCGCGATGTTCGTGGTGGAGCGGGTTTCCGGGCTGGCGGTGCCGGCCCGGTAGAGCACGGATGTGCCCGAAAGCGTTTCGAAGCTGCCGAGCTTGAGCGCGGCCTGGTGCCGATCGGGCTGGCCGGGATGGCCGATGGCGGCCTCGGCGTCGGGCGTCTGTCCGTAATGCCTGAGCGATACGAAGCGTCCGATGACGTTGGTAGCGCCGTACAGCACCCGCGCGGGCAGGAGCAATCCGTTGATGCGTCAGACCCGGCGAATGAAGCCGCTCACGTATCCCTTGCCGTTTTCCATAGTCGTTCCCCCGTGTTGTGGGTTGGTCCACGACGTGCGCGGTCATGGTGCCCGTGCTGGCGGCCTTCGGTTTTACGTTTCTCGTGTTCCCGTAGAGCGGTTTTATCAAAACGAGAGCCGCCTGTGTCATGAGATGCGCCGGGTTTGACGTGTGTCTCTGCCGCCATGTCGATGTAACCGGTCGACGGGTAGGTACGAAAGCACTGAAACAGCGGTGCGCGCCAATCCACGAAGTCGTGCGCGGATCCGCAAAAGCAAGCATTTTCCGATGACGCGAAATGAGGGAAATGCGTCCTTTCGTTGCCATTGTTTTTGGAGACAATGCCTGCGCGTCTTTATTGATAGTGGGATAAATCACGACATATTGCGGCGTTGGAGAAGGTCTGATCCATGTGCTTCTCGCTCGTCATTCCTTCGGCCGTTGAGAGCCACTGGAATGACGAGCAAATAGGTGACACCTGATGCGCCGTTACGCAATCTATCCAGGATGACCGTTTCGACGCGGCATCCGGGCAACCCCTTTCCTGATGAGTGCCGAACCTCGGTTCGGAAATACCCGTTCATGCTGAGCGTGGCTTGCGTCAGCAAGCGGAGTCGACGCCCTCGCGTCCGATGCTCTTCGACTTCGGTGCCACGCGCCTGCGCTCAGGGCGAACGGTGAAATGGCAGCTGAGGTTCGACACTGATCAGGCCCCTGTTTCATGAAAGGAGATCGACATGTGGGCACGTTTTTTTCGAGACGGTTTCGGGCTGTCTCTTGTGATGATTGGTGTCATGTTCGCGGCGATCGCCGCAGGCGTCTATGCGATGAGCGAGCCCACGGCCATGCATGCCCACGTGCCGAGCCAGCAGGCCGGCAATGCGCTTGCCGATGAACAGCCATTCCTCAGGCAGAACGACACCGCCATGCAAAAAATGATGGCCGGCATGGCCGTCGAGCCGACCGGCGATGTCGACAAGGATTTCGTCAACATGATGGTTCCCCATCACCAGGGCGCCATCGACATGGCCGTTCTGGAATTGCGCTATGGCACCAGTGCCCGGCTCAAGGCGCTCGCACAAGAAATCGTCGTTACGCAACAGCAGGAAATCGCCGCAATGAAGCTTGCCGTGGGTGAGCCGATTCCACCGTCGCATGCCTCGCCCGTTTCGCCCGACGAGCCACGCACGCACTCCAACCCGTAAAGGAAACTTCGAATGAAAACCACCTTGATTGCCGCGGCGCTTGCCGTATCTCTTGCCAGTGGCGCGGCCTGGGCGGGCCAGCCCCCCTATGCCGCTTCGGCCAAAGACTTTCCGGTCAGCCATCAGGATCGGGTCTATTCGGCGGACCAGTACTCCAACACTGTCTCCGTGATTGACCCGGCCAGCAACAAGCTGCTGGGGGCCATCCGCCTTGGCGAGTCGCAACCGGGCAATCTCAGCCCGCTCTATGGCGGGCAAGTACTGGTCCATGGCATGGGTTTTTCGCCCGACCGGCGGACTATCGCGGTGGTCTCGATCGGTTCCAATTCGGTGTCCTTCATCGATACGGCCACGAACGAAGTCAAGCACGTCACCTATCTCGGCCGTTCCCCGCATGAGGCGTTCTTCACCCCCGACGGCAAGGAAGTGTGGGTCACGGTGCGCGGCGAGAATTACGTGCTGGTGCTCGACGGCAAGACCTTCAAGGAGAAAGCCCGGATCGCGACCGCATTCGGCCCCGGCATGCAGATATTTTCGCCGGATGGCAAGTACGGTTATGTCTGCGACTCTTTCAACCCGGTCACCTATGTGATCGATGCGCACACGCACAAGATCATCCACGAGGTGAAGCAGGCGAGCGCCTTCTGCCCGGATATCGCGGC